>JABHBJ010000005.1 GCA_018673955.1 Chloroflexota bacterium
TAGAACAGAGTCTTGCCTTCAAGGATGTTCTGCTTTCGGAACGCCAATGCGAATATTGGCTCGATACCACTGGATGCGTTTGCGATCATCGAGATTGTTCCAGTAGGTGCAACTGTTAGTCGGCAGGCGTTGCGGTAAGGCTTGTCGCCACGCTTCGCAGCTTCTGAATCATGCCACGCAGGGAACGCTCCGCGCTCTTCAGCCATTGCCATCGACTCTTGGTCGGCATTGTCACGAATGAACGCCATCAGCTTGCGACCAAGCTCAACAGCTTCTTCGGTGTCATAAGGAATACCGAGTTGAACAAGCATATCGGCGAATCCCATTAGGCCAAGACCGAGCTTGCGAGTCGACTGCGTCATCGTTTCGATCGCCTCGACTGCGTACTTGTTGGCGTCGATAACATTATCGAGCATGCGAGTTGCAGTTCGAACGGTTTCACCGAGTCGATCCCAATTTAGGTCGGTCATACCGGATTCGTCAGATTCTAGGAATTTCGCAACGTCGATAGAACCGAGGTTACAAGATTCGTTCGGAAGAAGCGGCTGCTCGCCACATGGGTTGGTTGCAGTGATTCGTCCGAGGTGAAGAACTGGGCTGTTCCGGTTTACTTCATCTAGGAAGATCATTCCTGGCTCACCGTTTCTCCACGCACCGTATACGATCTTGCTGAAGACCTCACGAGCGTTGAGTCGGTCGACTTCAACCATTCCACTATCGAGATCTGAGGGGTCTTGCAACGCACGCAATGCGAACGTTGTGTCGTCCTTTACAGCCTGCATGAACTCGTCGGATGCGCCGACAGAGATGTTGAAGTTGTGGATTTCGCCTTCAACCTGCTTGCAGTCGATGAATTCGAGAATATCGGGGTGGTGAACATCCATCACCGCCATGTTCGCACCGTCTCGCTTGCCGCCCTGAGTTACCAGAGTCGAAACCGAAGAAAGGTGTCGTAGAACCTGAATAGGTCCACATGCCTTACCGTGGGTAGTTGCGATGCCTGCACCGGTAGGGCGTAGTTCTGAAAGTGCGAATCCGGTTCCTCCACCGAACTTTTGAACCATTGCAGCATCGTGAGCGGCGCCCATTATGCCTACCATGCTGTCGGTGAGCGGAAGCACAAAACATGCTGAAAGAGTTCCTGCGCCTGTGCCAGCGTTCATCATCGTTGGCGAGTTAGGCAGGTATTCGAGACTTGCCATCATCTGGAAGAAACTCTCTTCAATAGCAGCGACTTCGTCGGGAGTCTTTTCGTACTTGAACTCTGGCGCTGCGAGAGCCTTAGCGACACGGCGGAACATCTCTTGCGGGTCTTCGATAATGTCCCCGGCATCGTTCTTTTGCAAATAGCGTTTATCCAGAACCACACGTGCGTTGTCTGATATCACGGCTGGTGTGAAATCTTCTGTTGGGGTAGTGCTGTTCGTGCTCATGTGTGTGTCCTGCGTTGTTGTCATCGATCTTCTTTTCGTGCGTTTTAGTGGTTTTGTATTAATCGCCAGCCCTGACAGTCTTGCTGTAACAGCTGCCGATGTACCCGGAGTGTTAGATAGTGGGATTAGCTATGTCTTACACTCCGGCGGCGACCTCTTTGAGCCAGCCGGGGGACGTCATCGTCTATCAGCCGTAATTGGCTTTTTGACCCCGTACCTCCGGGTTCAGGATCGGTCAGTGCCTTTACCTCTTTAGTAAAGGAATCGACGTCTTGGAAATCTCGATATACCGAGGCGAACCTGATGTAGGCCACTCGATCGAGAACTTTTAGACGCTCTACACACATTTCTCCAAGAACTCTCGTTTCTACTTCAGCTTTCGAGAGTTTGTGCAACTCGTTTTCTATATCGACAACCATCTTCGAAATGGCGCCGACCTCCAAGGGTCTTTTGGCACAAGCTGTCTGTAACGACCGTTCCAGCTTGTCGGGCGAGAACGCTTCACGGCGGCCATCCCGCTTCGCGATCATCAACGGCAATGAGTGCACACGTTCATAGGTGGTGAACCGCAGTTCGCACCTTATGCACTCACGCCTACGTCGCACGCCATCGGGCGCTTCACGCGAGTCCATTACGCGTGATTCGTTGTTTCCGCAGAAGGGACACTGCATTGCCTGAAACGTGCCTTGCTAAGTAGTTCCGAAGAGCCGCGATGGTCTAGTTCCGTATGGCTGAAATCTTGCGATGAAAAGCCAGTTGACGGAGCAGGGCGTAAAACGATTTGTTGAACATACCACTTTGCGGCTGCGGACACAGCCAAACCCCACATTTAGTGGTGTGTAATGCACCCTACCACTAGACATAGAGGTACTGTCAATCCTCGGTGTCAGCAGGATCTGGTCACTTCTACTGAAATATCGGTCGGCGCAACTGCCATAATTGATTCGATTCGATTGTGATATATCGCACGAAGTAAGCGACGTTTTTCGTCGCTACCGTAGGGTTGCAGTTCAAGAAATCCATTTCCCTGTTTGTTGGGAATTGCGCAACATGTCACGTACGGACTCCACTAACAATGGCGACGTAACATCTGATGTGGACTCGAGATCGATCAATGATTTCTCAACAATGATCGGTAATCGCACATCCAGCGCGAGTAGCAAAATAGCAGTAGCAGGGCATGCATGACGGAATGAAGAACGCTTGGGCAATTAGAATCGCCACCGATGAAGTATTAGAGACTTCTGTGCAGCTTGGTGTGGAAAATATTATTTTCTACGGCGGACCAGGCGTTGATTTGCTTCCGGCAAGCGACGTACCGCATGGCAAAGACCGGAACACATACGAACATTACGTGGCGTTGCGAGAGCGAGTCGAATCGTACGGACTCACCATTGCTGGCTGCGAAAACGGTTTCATTTCAAACCCTAGGTTCTACGATATTGCCTTTGGCGGCCCGAAGCGTGATGAACTTATAGATCTAGTGGCTGCTGAAATTACCGATATGGGCCGAGCTGGAATCCCAATTCTTGCTTACAACTGGATGCCGAACTCGGTTTGGCGTTCGGGCGGAACCCGGATTCGCGGTGGTACCGACGTTACGGCATGGGATAACGCTGCTCGCGATCAAAGTTCGATAATGTATATCTCAGACGAAACTCAGGCGCTTCTCGCTGAATACGATTCTTCGGCAGAAAACATGTGGGAGTGTCTCGAATACTGGATCAAGACGATTACGCCTGTCGCTGAATCGGCTGGTATTCGACTTGGTATTCACCCTGATGATCCGCCTGTACCGGAGTTGGGCGGCGTAGCACGCCTACTTGGCAGCTTTGACGCTTGCAAGCGACTCACTTCGATTGTCGATAGTCCACACAACGGAATCGAGTTCTGTCAGGGGACCTTCTCCGAGATGGAAGATGCTAGGAACGGTGGCATCTACGACATGATCAAGTACTTTGCCGAGCGCGACAAAGTGCTGTACGTCCACTTCCGAAACGTGTCTTCGACCTTGCCATCTTTCAATGAAGAGTTCATCAACACCGGCTATGTCGATATGAAACGGGCGATGGAAACCTACGCTGCGGCCGGATACGAAGGCGTGTTTATGGACGATCACTGCCCAGAGATCATTGGCGATACGGCGTTCCCAGGTAATTGGGGCGGCTACCGCTCACGGATCTTCGCTCAGGGTTACATTCAGGCAATGCTAGAAGCTGTCACCGGCAAGCGACCCGACTAAGCGATTACCGCCCATCGAGATTCTTTAATGCCAGGTTGGTTTTCAGCGAGCGACCCGCTGCTTGTTGATTACAGCATTTTTCTTTAGGAACTTAATTAGTATCGCTTCGAATCGTTCCCTCAAAAACTGATCTTCGATTCGAACGTACGACCCCGATTCGACTATCGGAGACTTGAACCGGAACTTGTCGTTGTGATTCCTGATTCGCTTATCGATCTCTCGATCTTGCCCCACGTACAGCGGTCGTTCGCTAATGTGGTACAGCACAATATGCCGGTAACTTTAGAGTACTCCGATCGATCGTGGGGATCTAATTCGACGGAGTCACCGATAGCCGTATGTTGGTGACAGGATTTACTGTTGGGCGATTTCACCAAATCACCAACTCACCAACTCTGCACCCCCTTCCCCGTTCAAGAACGGAGAGTCGCCCTTTCAGGTTTACTTGCTTCGTATTTAGTCTGTCTTCAACCTCTGTTATAACTTATGGAGCCTCCATGTTATTTCTAATGCGTTTGATGCATTTCGTGTTGAGTGTCTGTACCAATCTCAGATAGCAAAAGACCCCGAGAGAAGGCCGGTTCTCTCGGGGTCTTATTTTGACTCGTACTTGATTGCCTTTTGAAAAGGCGGTCGAGCAGAGCTATTTGAAGAGTGGTTTCTTACAAAAGTTCTAGTCGCTTGCTGCCATCTCCCGAGTCGAGCGTCGGCGAGCCGAACGGTGATGTCGTAGGAAAGGAGGAAGATCAAGCGCTTCTTCGTCGCCAAGCACATCGCTCAGAGCAGCTGTTACGGCCGCCTCTTTCTCTGCCGATGCCTCTGCTCCTGGGAAGCCAGTTGCGATGATGGTCATCTTCACTTCATTTTCCATCTTGGGGTCTGTGACCATACCGAAGATGATGTTGCAATCGGGGTCGACCATATTCGATACAACTTCCGATGCCTGTTGTACTTCCTGAAGAGTCAGATCGGTACCGCCAGTAACGTTGAAGATCATGCCACGTGCGCCAGCAATCGATACTTCCAACAGCGGACTGTCGATAGCAGCTTCAGCAGCCATGATTGCTCGGTCTTGGCCTGAACCCTGACCAATAGCCATCCATGCAGGACCAGCGTTCGACATGATTGCTTTGACGTCGGCGAAGTCGAGGTTGATTTCACCCGGCATCAAGATCAATTCAGCGATCGACTGCACACCCTGACGAAGAACATCGTCGGCCATCCGGAATGCCATGTCCATTGAGAGATTTTCGGTCGACATTATCAAAAGTCGGTCGTTTGGAATAACGATAAGCGTATCGACTACTTCAGAAAGAGCCTTGATGCCTTCTTCAGCCTGTCGTCGTCGTCGTGCACCTTCAAAGTTGAACGGCTTGGTTACTACGCCAACTGTGAGTGCACCGAGCTCTTGAGCGATTTCAGCAACAACTGGTGTACCACCTGTTCCCGTTCCACCACCCATGCCTGCTGCGATAAATACAAGGTCGGCACCTTCCAGTGCTCGCTTGATTTCATCTCGATCTTCTTCGTGACATTCTCGACCCTTTGAAGGATCTCCGCCTACGCCAAGTCCACGTGCTGTGCGGTCACCGACTCTAATACGAATCGGGACATCAGAGCGGGTAAGTGCCTGAGCGTCGGTGTTTACTGTGATGTACTCAACTTCAGGGATACGATCTCGGTACATGCGTGAGACGGCGTTTGATCCGCCGCCACCTACGCCAACGACTTTAATTGTTGCTGATCCGATGTTTCCTTCGATTGGGGTTGTCGCCTGGTCGACCATTTGTTTGTTCTCCTGGGGATTACTTGTTCACTTTTTGAGTGAACTTCGCAACCGCGTACGTTGGGGTTTGGTGCGCCGCCCTTGTGAGCGGCGTTGTAAGTTTTGTTAGCGCCCGATGAGAGGATCTGTCCGCACGATTTCTATGTGCCAGCAGTTTCCTTATCTCGTTTTGGCAACCAGCCACGAATCATCGATAGTGCACCCGCCGTTTGCTTATTGGCTAAGGTTGCAGTTCCCGAATTTTCAGATGTGTGAGATATCTTTCGTTCATCAACGTGGTTTTCGGCAGGAAGGTTGCGCATGCCCCAAAGAGCAATTCCCACAGCCGCTGAGTAGGCAGGGTCGTTAGTGCCTTCTGGCATTCCGTCGAGACCCCGAGGTGATGCGAGTCGAACTTTTCGCTGGAAGATGTACTTCGCGATGTTCAAAAAGCCGTCAAGTTTAGCTCCGCCACCAGTGAACACGATTCGATCGGTTGGGATGTCGGCGAGGTGCGGCTCTTCAAGCTTGAGCTGGATCATTCGGAACAGTTCAGATGTTCGTTCTTTCAGTACCTGCCCAATTTCACGCTTAGAAATGGTGAGCGGCTGGCTCATCGTTGTTGGATGAAGAGTGATTTCCTCTTTCATTCCAGCAAGTTCAGGAGCTGCCGTGCCGTGTTTGATCTTCAACCGCTCAGCTGATTCGAAGTCGATTGCAAATGCGATGCTGAGATCGTTTGAGAATTGGAATCCACCAACAGGGATCACTGCCGTGTGAACGACCGATCCGTCGTGGTAGACAGCGATGTCGGAAGTTCCGCCACCAACGTCAACCAGTACTGCGCCTTCTTCGCGTTCATCGGCAGTCAGTACTGCGTCGGCGCTCGCGAGTGGTTCGACCACCATAGAAGAAACCCGAACTCCGGCATCGAAAACGGCGTTGTGAAGTTTAGTGATTTTTGAAATCGAACCAGTAATAACATGGCTTTCTATATGAAGTTCTCCGGTGTGCATCCCAAGTGGGTTTCGTACACCGTGAAGACCATCGAGAGCGTAGCTACGTGGAATAACGTGAAGAAGTCGGCGATCGTCTGGAAGATCGATAGCCCCAGCAGCCTTCTTTGCTGCAGAAAGATCGAGGTCGGTCACAGGACGCATGCCTTCAGATCGTGGAACATTTGCCCAGCGATTCTTCGACTCAATGTGACTGCCAGTTAGACCAGTGTAAACAGCATTCACTTCTACACCGGCATCGGCTGCCGCTGCTTCGACTGACTCTTTGATTGCGACGGTAACGGAGGCCGATTCTGCGACCATTCCTTTGCTCATGCCATCACATGGCACGATGCTAATTCCGCAAACTTCTACCCGGTGGTCGGCGCGTTTTCGAACGATTATCGTGCATACCTTGGTGGTACCGATATCTATAGCTACTCTGTAATTGCCTTGCGACATGATGGTCTCCTTATTGGGATGTTTGTTCGGGGCGAGGTTGGAGAGTTCGTTTCTAACGGATGGGTCATGTCGTATCTGGTGGTTCATCTATTGCTGCCGTACCTTGTGACATTCCCGAGCGTGCTCGTTTTTTGATGCCTTGTTTTCTGAAAATAAAGATGTCGTTCATATCCGCTCGGCCACCCGTAGCTTGGCACTGCGTGCACGTGGATTTGAGGCAGTCTCAGCATCGGTAGGAATTAAAGGTCGCCGGGTTATTACCTTCAATGTCGCCAGATGTTCACATCGGCAAACAGGAGTTCCGGGAGGGCATATGCAATCGGATGCTTGTTTGCGAATAAAATTCTTGACGATTCGATCTTCGAGAGAGTGATACGAAATAACTGTCATTCGACCACTCTGGCCGAGAAGTGAAACTGCCTGTTCGAGAGCTGTTTCCAAAGCCGAGAGCTCGTCATTCACGGCGATGCGAATAGCCTGGAACGTTTGGGTTGCAGGGTGGGTGCGCTTTCCACGACGTGGGTTCACCTTTTCGATGACTTCGGCAAGTTCGAGCGAGGTTAGGATCGGGCGACTTCGCACGATCGCACGGGCGATTCGTCGAGCAGCTCGGTCTTCTCCTAAGTGGAAAATAATGTCGGCGAGTTCTGATTCCGCGTAATGATTGACGATATCGGCGGCGGTAATCTGCTGATCGAAGCTAAATCGCATGTCGAGCGGGTCAGCTCGTCGGAAGCTGAAACCACGTGATTCACGGTCGAGCTGCAGCGACGACACACCTAGATCGAAAAGTACACCGTGTACAGGAACGAATTCATATTGAAGTGCGGTAGCTCGGACATCTCGGAAGTTGACGTTTACAGCCCTGAATGATTCGCCATGCTCGGCAAGTCGTTCGGTCGCAACCGTTATCGCTTCGGCATCGGCATCAAGCCCAAGAACCTGCCCTCCAGGATCTGCAGCACGAAGGATTTCCTTCGAGTGTCCACCTTCACCGAGAGTTCCATCGATATAGCGCCCGCCAGGCTGGACGTTAAGTGCCTGCATGATTTCCGGCATCATTACCGGTTCGTGGTGAAGTTCTAAGCCCATGAGAATCACTCGTCCGTCTCCGCTTCGAACTGCCGAACCACGATCTGTGTTTGTTCAGCTCGAGGTTGTACAGCGGGAGCAGCTTCTGCAATATCGGTGGCTTCGGTGTCGAGCACTCGGCGCTCTTCCGCCCATGCTGCTGCCGACCAAATTTCGATAAACCTGCCGGTGCCGACAATTACTACGTCTTCACCCAAACCGGCATACTCACGAAGCTGAACAGGGACTACCACTCGGCCACTGCGGTCGAGAGTTCCAGTGAACGCACTAGAGAATGTGAGCCGTGCCAGCTTGCGGGCACTTGCGGATGTCGCAGGCTGCTGAGAGATATCGGTGGCAGCTCGTTCCCACTCTTCGGGGGTGTAAACGACAACGCAATTGTCGTAAGCCCTTCCGAGGACGATGCCGTCGAGAAACGCCAATTTAAACCGAGCAGGAATAGCGACCCTGCCTTGAGGGTCGATTCGGTGCTCGTATTCGCCGGCGAAAATCATGCTGGTAAAAAAGTTTTCTTAGTGCAGGGCAGATGGGAGTCAAACCAATTTCACCCCTTTTTGCCCCAATATGTCCCAGATTGTGCCATACAGGCACTTTTTACGACAATACGTTAAGCGCGCAGTTTTTGCGAAAAAATGATGTGACGAACGTACTCTTTGGCGTGCTAGCATCCGATTTGACCCGCCAGTACGTTAGTACTCCTAGTTCAGAGTTGAATTCATTGGTACTTTCGTACTCTGGTCGCTAGTGGTCATCTAAAAAGACGTGCGCCGAGACGGAGATATCGAAATAGTCACCTACGCAGTGCTAACAAGTAGCGACACTGGCTCCGCCGGGAAACGGGTCGATACCAGCGGCGACGCGATCATAGAGATTATGGATGGCGCAGGTCACGAAGTGGTAAATAGGGTCATCCTGCCCGACGATATCGACCAGCTTTCGACCCAAATTAAAACCTGGTGTGACTCAGGAAAAGTCGATATTGTATTGACTACCGGAGGTACAGGATTGTCGTCGCGTGACGTGATGCCAGAAGTGACCCGTGCGTTGATCGATCTCGAAATTCCCGGCATGGCAGAAGCTATGCGGGCAGAATCACTAAAGGTCACGAAAATGGCGATGATCTCCCGTGCTGTATCCGGAGTGCGAGGCACGACGCTAATCATTAACCTGCCGGGAAGCACCAGTGGAGTTCGCGACAATTTAGGCGTTGTGCTTCCCGTAATCGAACATGCCGTCGAAGTGCTTCAAGATCGTCAAGCAGGCGATCACCCGATTTAGGCGTTGCCCTCGTACTGCAAAGCAGGGCTTACCGTTCGGCCATAGCAACCCCGAATCATCTTCATCCAACTCCGTCAGGCAATAGCTTTTCGCGTGCGCACACGTGCGTGCGCCGTTAGTCTTAGGTGATCTACCAAGTAATCCCGACCAGTTTTCATGAAGATATCGATAGTCACACTGTTCCCTGAAATGTTCGTAGGCCCGTTAGGGACGAGCATCATTGGACGCGCAGTTGAGAATGGCAAAATCGACCTCAATATCGTTCATCTGCGCGATTTTGCACGAGACGAACGCGGCACGGTCGATGAACCTCCGTTCGGAGGCGGCCCAGGAATGGTGCTTCAGGCTGGTCCGTTAATTGACGCCGTCGATTCGATAGGCGAGCTATCTGAGCAAGCAGGAACGGGCAAGCCACACGTCGTTCTTATGTCGGCACAAGGTGCGCCGCTCGCACATCGGCGGGCGCAGGAACTATCGGAACTTCAAGCGATGACTATTATATGTGGTCACTACGAAGGAGTCGACGAACGATTCATCGAACTGCGCGTCGACGAAGAAATATCTATTGGTGACTTCGTTTTAACGGGAGGCGAAATACCAGCGATGGCCGTAACCGACGCCGTAGCCCGTCTTATTCCGGGTGTGCTTGGCGATGATGATTCATCGAAGCACGATTCGTTCGCTCCCGGTTCCGATTCGCTACTGGAAGGCCCGGTCTACACCCGCCCCGCCAAGTTTCAAGGACTCGAAGTACCAAAAATTCTTCTAAGTGGCGATCACGCCAAAATCGAAGCATGGCGCCGGAGGCAAGCCTTGCGCCGCACAGAAGAGCGCCGTCCGGACCTGCTGAACGACTGGCCAGCGAACGAGTGATCTTCTCAACTGTTGATGTTCTCGTTCACTGACTGCCGAAAAATAGCGATTAGCGGTATTGCTGGAACACGGTTTTCGGTTATAGACTTAACGTTCTGCACTGAAACACATTGACGCCTCTTGGCGTCTTTTCGCGACGAAAGAATTTTGACATGGACGCCGCATCACTGATCGAGCGCAAAACGCTTGACCATATCGAAGACTTCCAACCTGGTGACACAGTCACGGTTAACCTCCGCATTGTGGAAGGTGACCGACACCGTGTCCAGGCCTTCCAGGGAGCTGTTATTTCTGGCAAGCACCGTCTTGAAAAGAGCCCACTTCCGGGTGACACGTTCATGGTTCGCCGAGTTTCCTACGGTGTGGGCGTAGAACGAATCGTTCCGTTCCACTCACCAAACGTTGACTCCGTGAAAGTAGACCGACGAGGAAAGGTACGACGCTCACGCCTCTACTACCTCCGGGGTCTCACTGGTAAGAAGGCCAGAATCAAGGAACGTCGATAGTCACATTTCGGCACCTAGTGTCGAAATTGAATTTGAAAACCCTCTCCCCGAAACGGGAGAGGGTTTTTTATTTCTGTGTGTCAGCGTAGTTTAATCACGGTGTGTCTGAGCAGATAATTGGCAGCACCGTTAGTGCGTCCGTTCGTTTGTTCGTTTTGGGTGACCCAAGGTTACGGAGTAGTTAGTAAGTGCAGTTCGCCGAAGTTGCCGTCGATTTTCCCGACGAGCACTCGCGCACGTTTACCTACTCGATTCCTGAAACTTTACCCATAGTCGTTGGCGATTTAGTGTGGGTTCCGTTCGGTCCTCGAACCGTTCAGGGCGTTGTCTTCGAAATCACCGGTACGCCTGAAACCGAAGTCGACAAGATTCGACCCATCACTGCCCGAACAATCGATGGTTCGTTTATTGCCGAGCATCTCATTCGAGTAGCCAGATGGGTAGCCGAGTACTATCGAACCACGTTGTTCACGGCATGTTCGTTACTACTTCCACCCGGTGCATCTTCTCGACTACGAACTTGGCTTTCGCCTGGAGTAATCGATCGCGAGCTTTCCGATCGCGAACAAGTGGCAGTCGGCTACGTTATGGAAAACGATCGAGCCCTGAAGTCACGAGTGGCCAGACGATTAGGCTTAGGTGGCAGCCAAATAGTTGATCGCCTAGTTCGTCAGCGAATATTTCATGCTGAATCTGAATGGGAGAAACCGCGGGTATCAGCCGTCTACTCGAATCGAATCGAACTAGGCGTGACCGAAGCTGAGGCTCAACAACTTGTCTCCGAGCATGCCGAAACACGCTCCCGCAAGCGTGCTGAACTGCTCGAATGGTTCCTTACTGGGAAAGTTGCCCAGACCAAATCGGCTCTTAACGAGCAGTTCGGCACTACCGCGGTCAAATGGGCGTTCGGTGAAAACTTGCTCAAGATACGAAAAATCAGACGCGATCGTGACCCGCTCGCCGACTACTTTTTTCAGCAGGAATTCGCCCACTCTCCAACGGATCTGCAAAAAGACGCAATCGATCAGATCGTTGCCCAGATCCTCGCCTCCAAGCCCTCTTTGAACCCAAGCGATAGGCAATTCCTTCTTCACGGAGTCACCGGCTCCGGTAAGACCGAGGTCTACCTCCAAGCAATCGAAGCATGCATCGCCGCCGGTAAACGGGCAATATTCCTTGTGCCTGAAATCGCCCTAACGCCGCAAACGCTTCGTCGGATCGCATCACGTTTTCCGGGCAAAGTTGGGATACTCCATTCCGGCCTAACGATAGGGCAGCGGTACGACCAATGGTGGCGAGTGAAAAATGGTGAGTTTCTGATTGTTCTTGGCTCTCGCGGCGCAATATTTGCACCTATCGAAAACCCCGGCCTAATCGTTATCGATGAAGAGCATGAATGGACATATAAGCAGGGCGATCAAACGCCTAGGTACCACTCTCGGGCAGTAGCTGAACGTATATCGGAAGAAACCGGGGCTACTCTGGTCCTAGGAAGTGCAACGCCTGATGTTGCAAGTTACCGAACCGCTAAAGCTGGTCGTTATCAACTACTAGCACTTCCCGATCGCGTGGGCTCGGCATCGAGCACTGGGAGCAACGCAGGAAACGAACCTGTCGAAAGCACGACTCCATCGATGGCGAAGGTCGATATCGTCGATATGCGTGACGAGCGATCCGACGGGCATTTCGAGATGCTCAGTCGTAAGCTAATCGATTCGATGCGAGACGCCCTGCACGTGGGTGGGAAAGTAATTCTTTTCCTGAATCGACGCGGTTCTGCATCGTTCATTCAGTGCAAAGATTGCGGACAGGTTCGGCAGTGTAAAAGATGCGACACTGCTCTGACTTTTCATCGTAATTCCGAAGATTCACGAGCGCAAAAAGGCAAGCTCGTTTGCCACTACTGTAACTACTCCGTTAGTGCTGGAACGAAGTGCCCGACGTGTGGTGGGAAACAGATGCACCGGTCGTCGCCCGGCACACAAATGGCCGCCGAGGCTGTAAACCAATACTTTCCTAAAGTGGAAGTGGTTCGGTGGGACTCCGACAGTGCCAAAACTGCAACCGATCACCAACGAATAATGGATGAATTCCTTCAAAGTAAAGCAGGCGTTCTCGTTGGGACTCAGATGGTCGCCAAAGGACTCGACATTCCTAGCGTCACTCTAGTCGGTGTTATCTCTGCCGACACTGGTCTTGCGGTTCCAGATTTCAGGGCAGGAGAGCGAGCCTTTCAGGTTCTAGCTCAGGTCGTTGGAAGAAGTGGCAGGGGAGCGTGGGATGGTCGAGCTGTGATTCAAACATTCAATCCCGATCATTACGCGATTCTCGCCGCTGCCGATCAAGACTACGAAATATTCTACGACACCGAGATCCGCTTGCGAGCAGCACAGGCGAATCCGCCGTTCACCCGTTTAGTTAAAATGACGCACTCAGCAGGAAATGCCGAGATTGCTATGGCAGAAGCAGAGCGAATGGCGATGGCATTCTCCGATGCAAGAGAAGCTCACGGCGAAACTGGCATTGAAGTCATTGGTCCCACGCCTGGATACCCCGTAAAAATGCGGAATATGTACAGGTGGCAAATCTTGCTCAAGGGCACGCACCCTGAGAGACTTCTAGAATTGGTTCCCACTGGCTCGCTATGGGCAGTCGATATCGACCCGGCTTAGTCGGTGTCGGTAAAAGCGACTCGGGGGATTCTCTGAGCGAAAGTATTACCAAGTTCACGCTCGGCATAACCAGCGGACCGTTAGCCATTAAAAGGATGAAAAGTGTCAATAAGGCGAATCAGGGTGTTTCCCGATCCGATTCTGCGTAAGAAGTGCAGAGTAGTTCGCCGTGTCGACGACAAGGTAAAAGAACTCGCCGCCGACATGATTGAAACGATGGATTCAGCAGGCGGGGTAGGTCTCGCAGCTAATCAGGTTGGCGCACTTCAACGTGTAATCACACTTCATCTCCCTGGCGATGAAGACGCTTTCGTCCTTCTTAACCCCGAGATTCAGGAGGCCGAGGGTGAGCGAGAAATTATTGAAGGATGCCTTTCGTTCCCCGGATATGAAGGAATGGTCACTCGATCGATCACCGTTAAAGCAAGGTGGCTCGACGAGAACGGATCGAAGATGAAGATCACCACCGAAGATCTCTTCGCCCAAGCCCTTGAACACGAGGTTGACCACCTTAACGGCATTCTCTACGTCGATCATCTTCTTGCTCACGAAAAACTGGCATCCGCCGGAAGTCATATAGAAGAAGGCGAACCGCACATGCACGACGTCGAGGTTGAAGTTCACGCCGATCATAGCGACCAGGGTGCCGAACCTGAAGAAGCGGATATCGAAGTGGTTCATTCCACTATCAAGTTCAGCGATTTGTATTCAGAATCGTCAGTAGACCAGATGCATTACGATCTACGGCAAGCCGGGTACGTGATCGATGCCTCGAAAAGCGCTGCCCGCAAGCACGATCATGTTGAGTCAGACGATCCTCACTTAGACGGTGGCGTAATTCTCGATCGAGACCATTCGCATTAACTGGCTTATTCGGGAGTCACAAAACAGCCAAATAAGTCTAAAACGTTACCCTGATCCCGAAGCGAATTTACATTGTGCCAGTGCTATACTTTTTGCTTGTCTGAATTCAACCGCGGCTATACCACGGTGTGGATCAGCAAATTCAAGTTTTGATCGATGCCGCTGAATGAGTCAATTTATTGGCACAACGGTATCGGAAGTTCGTGCTAGCAAGATGCTGACGGCACCAGATCGGTGAATCAACGTCAGGATAAATCACATAGACACGCCGCCTGTGCGGCGCGTTTCGCGTAAGAGTCTGAACTATTGAGTAGATTCAGAGGCTTAGTCCTCGTTGCAATATTGGTTATCACTTCGGTTGTTGTATTGGCAATTTCCGAAGTTAGTGTCCTCGGTTTAACCCGTGGTGGAGCCAGCCCTCTGGGCCTGACTCTCGGACTCGATCTGGAGGGTGGAACGCATCTCGTTTACCAAGTCGTTCCCGAAGATGGCAGAGAGCCGACTCGTGAGGACATGGAAGGTGTACGAAACATCATCGACAAACGTGTCAACGAGTTTGGTGTGAGCGAAGCTAGCGTTCAACTTCTCGGTGGTGGTGTTGATTCTGTAGCCAACAAAGTATTGGTGCAGATTCCGGGACAGACCGGGGCATCAATTACTTTGAACTTCGGCGCTGACACTGTTAGTGCAGCGATGCTCGAAACGTTCTTCCAGAACGAACTTGCACGACCGGACGCATCGGTTAGACAGAACGAAAACGGCTCACTCACGGTTCAGCTCGATGAAATCCAGCCGGAAGTCCTCGACGCTGCCGGAAACGTCGTAACCCCGAACGAAGCCGACGCATGGCGTGAGGAAATTATTGCCCAGTACCCAGTCGCACTTCAGGTCGGATACATCCTTCCTCAGGTCGATCCTCCAGTAATTGGTGACGACACTGCGATCGATCCTGTCTCTACTGAAGACATCGAAACTTTGCCTACACTTGAAGAGGTTGAGGCCGCTTTCGCTTCGATTGGTCGTTCAGATGCTGATGTAGACGCCGTTGAGAGTGCTGAAGGTCTCTTTTCAGTCCTGATGTACGGGTTAGATGTTTCTACAACCGACGACGACGGTAATCCGATTCTTGGTGAGGACCAACGAATACTGGGTGCTCTTCGTGAACTTGGAACCATTCAGTTCAGCTCAAGTCAGGGCACACTTACTCAGTGGATTGTCGGTGGTGGAGTTCAGGAAGCTAAGGCCGTTATTGGTTCTACAGCGAAACTTGAGTTCCGCTACAGAGAGTGTGGCGACACAGTCGCTCCTTCGAGTGACATTCCTTGGCCACCAGACGGGCTAAGCGTTGATCAGTGGGTATTAGAACGATGTACTAATCCTGCCTACTTCACCGAGACAGCAACGGAAATCGACCCTGCTGATCTTGATGACGCATTTCCAGAGGTTTCGCAAGGAACTATTCCCCGCCCAATCGTAACTCTCGTGTTCAACGACGCCGGTGCAGATGCATTCTTCGAAGTCACCGACCGAGTTTCACGACAGGGTGACCGTTTGGCAATTTACCTAGACAATGAGGAACTCGTAGCTCCTGGTGTGAGCAACGGCGGTATCTCAGGTGGAAGAGCGATCATAGAAGGCGGCAGCTTCACTACCGAGCGTGTGCGTACAATCGCAATTCAGCTTCGGTCTGGTGCACTGCCTGTCGAACTTGAACTTATTCAGGAACGAAACGTCGACGCTGTACTCGGTAAAGATTCTCTACAGAAGAGTCTTATCGCCGGTGGTGTCGGACTTGTTCTGGTCCTTATCTTCATGATCGCTTACTACAAGGTTCCTGGTCTCGTGGCAGCGATAGCCCTTGTCGCATACACAATCATGCTGCTTGGCATATTCAAGATGATTCCGGTAACCCTCACACTTTCAGGTGCTGCTGCGGTCATACTGTCGCTAGGTTTCGCAGTGGATGCGAACGTTCTGATCGCAGAGCGTACTAAGGAAGAACTACGATCTGGCAGGAGCCTCTTGGCTGCCATTACCGCCGGATTCGATCGTGCATGGCCATCTATTCGAGATGGAAATATGTCGACGATCATCGTAGCTATTGTTCTCTTCTGGTTCGGTGACCGTTTCAGCACCAGCGTTATGCAGGGATTTGCTCTGACACTCGCAATCGGTGTGCTGTTGAGCATGTTCACCGCATTCTTCGCCAGCCGCTTGCTGCTTCGATTGTTCGCAACGACAGGGCTGGGTAGCAACCCGAGCCTGTTCGTACCTGTGCGTGATCAAGGTGATACCAGCGACTCAGTAGCTGGAGGTAACTCCTAATGGACATCGTAGGAAAGCGCCGAATCTTCCTCACTATTTCGTTGGTGCTTGTTGCACTTTCGGTTGTAGTGCTCGGAACGTCTGGCCTGAGTTTGGGTATCGATTTCACGTCGGGTAGTACTGTCACCTACCAGTTCACTGATGAAGACACCAGTGCAGCAGAGGTCACCGACGCTCTGTCTGATTCTGGCTACCCTGATTCAATTGTTCAGGCACTTGGAGACAATCAGTTCTTCATTCGTACTGACGATCTCGGTGTAACAGGTCTCGACGACGTGAACACTGAAATTCTTAAACTTGATCGGGGTGCACGAGTTCTCGACACTTCCACTGTTGGAGCTTCAGTCGCTGAAGACACAGTTCAAAACGCGATTACGGCCGTTGTTATTGCCGCTATCTTCGTGATGGTCTACATCATGTACGCATTCCGATCGGTGCCTAGCTCATACAAGTACGCCTTCGCGGCGGTTGTTGCTCTTGTACACGACGTTGTGATCGTGCTCGGTGTCTTCGCTGTGCTCGGTTTCGCTATCAACGCTGAAGTCAATGCGATCTTCATCGTGGGTATTCTTACTGTAATCGGTTACTCCGTGAATGACACGATCGTGATCTTTGACCGAATTCGTGAGAACGTAACTCTGGCTCCCGGTAGGGAATTCAGAAGCACAGTGAATATATCGATCAACGAATCGGTCACTCGTTCATTGGGTACGAGTATCACCACGGTCACAGTGATCTTGGCGATGCTATTGTTTGGTGGAGTATCGTTGCGAGACTTCCTAATCGTGTTGCTTCTTGGTGTTCTCGTAGGAACTTACAGTTCGATGTTCGTAGCCGCTCAGGTTCTTGTCCTGTGGGAACGACGATCGTTACTCCCGTGGCGTAAAGCCGCTGCTACAAACTCTTAACTCATAGTTAGAAGTCGCACCCACAAGATTATTCGACTACCATGCGCCGGGCGAGCGTACTAGTCGGGCGCGCCTTCGTGTTGAAAAAAGGAACGGTTTAGAATGCTGATAGGCGCGCATGTATCTGCTGCAGGTGGGGCAAATAAAGCCATAGTCAGGGCCGAAGAAATTGGAGCAGAGTGTTTCCAAATCTTCGCCTCGTCACCACGAATGTGGTCAGCTAAACCTGTCGCTGACGCAGTAGTAGACAAGTACGCTGCAGAGATGAAGCGGACCATGATGGGCCCGACAGTTCTTCACGGAAAATACCTCGTCGCTTTGGGATCGGCTGATCCTGAACTTTTAGCGAAGTCGGAAACAGCACTTCAAGCAGACATTGCAGCCGCAAACAAACTCAGTGCGCTTGGCGTTATCTTTCATCCTGCAAGCCACCGCGGGCAGGGATTCGAAGCGATCATCGACCAATTCGCAACATCTGTTCGAAAAGTCCTCGACAACGAACCCGGCGACTCGCTTATGATGCTTGAAACTAGCGCTGGCGCTGGTGACCACATCGGTTCTTCGTTCGCTGAGCTAGGCACGTTGATAAAAGCAATCGGAAACGACCGAGTTGCGGTTTGTTTGGACACGCAGCACGTATTCGCTGCCGGGTACAATATCGCCGTAGCAGACACTCTCAACGCCGCTATCGACGAGTTTGACAAAGAGATCGGAATCGGACTGCTCAAGGCAGTTCACGCCAACGACTCGATGCGAGAACTAGGATCGTCGGTCGACCGTCACGAGAACATCGGAGACGGCCTAATCGGAACTGCAGGCTTTACAACATTGATGTCACATCAAGCGTTCAAACATGTGCCGTTCTACTTGGAAGTACCGGGGACTGGCAAGAGTGGACCAGACAAGCCGAACATCGATCGATTGAAAGAAATTCGGTCTCAGGTGGGCGCCGGGTAGCATGGCGATACACGTGAGCAAAGATGCATTCGAAGATCTTGTACGAGATGCGATCATGTCTTTGCCGGGCAAGTTCCTAATGAAAATGGAAAACGTCAGTATTATCATTGCTGGCAACGCTACTCCTGCTCAGATGGCTGAAAACGGGCTCCAATCCACCGATGTTCTCTACGGTCTTTACGATGGTGTACCGCTCACAGAGCGAGGTAGCTATGTGCCCCCTCTGCCGGACATCATCACGATCTTCCAAAATCCGATCGAGCACATGTCGCACACTCAGGAAGAGCTAGAGAATCAAATTGTAATTACCGTGAAGCACGAAGTTGCGCATTACTTTGGTTTTAGCGACTCGGAACTCGATGAAATGGGACTCGGGTAATGCCGAAAATCGTTATTGCTGCGTTCGACGGACTTCAGCCGTCGCAGGTTTCTCCTGAATTCATGCCGGTCGTAACCGCACTCGCCGATAATGGCGTTCGGTTCACACACAATCATGCAGTGTTTCCTACCGTTACTAGGGCAAATTCGGCAAGTTTGGTAACTGGTGTAACACCCGGCAAACATGGACTCACGGCAAATAAATCGGTGTTCCACGAATACTCGTCAACCGAAGTGGTTGATGCCTTAATTCCCAAACTCCCTGAAATCAATAAACTGACAAACGGGGGGTTGTTGTTCGTTCCAACGCTGGGCGAGCTTATTAGTAAGAAGAACCTCATGTGGGTCTCGGTAGTCGGTGGTACGAGCGGCAACGCTTTCGTTCAGCACCCAAACGCTGCGGAACACGGCGATGTGGTAATTCACCCGGAATTTACGAATCCACCTGAGCACCATTCGATAATCACTAATAAGTTTGGCGCCTGGCCGCCAAAAGAAGCACCAGCCTCCGCTCTAGTCGAACGTACTGCCGACGTGGCGATCGAGTATGCACTTAGTGAACTTAATCCAGATGTACTACTCGTGTGGTTCCCTGAACCCGACACATCCCAACATGCCTACGGTATCGACAGCGCTGAAGCTCGACAGATGTATTCGCTCGCCGATTCGAGCCTCGGAAGATTGCTTGAATCAATTTCAAAAAATGGCGAAGATCCCGACGTATTTGTTGTTTCAGACCACGGCTACTCCACGATCGATTCGGTCGTAGATGTGGACGCAGAACTTGCGTCAGCGGGATTCGGCCCTGATCAAGGTGAGCGATCAGTAATAGCTGCTGAAAATGGCGGTTCGATTTTGCTTTACCTACCAACTGATAACGATCAATTGGCAATTGAGCTTGTCGATTGGCTAGACGCTCAGGAGTGGGTTGGTGCAATTGCAACTGACGTTCCTGCCGTGGCAAAATCTAAATTCGCCAGCATCAGCGATATTGGACTCGACGGCCCGCGTTCGCCCGATGTGATTGTAGCGATGCGTTCTGTTGTGACTGGGCAGCCAGCTCCATTGGAACGTTCAGGCGCTGTATCTGCTGGTGTCGTAGGTGTCGGGTCGCACGGTGGAAGTAGCCCTGCCGAACTCCACAACACACTGATTGTCAGCGGACCATCCTTTCTCACTGGTATCGACTCTCAAATTGCTAGCGGCAATATCGATGTAGCTCCGACTGTGTTGGAAATATTTGGGATCCCGGTACCGAGCCATATGGACGGACGGACTCTATCGGAATCTCTCGTTGAAAGAGCTGCACCTGTTGCTCCAGTGTCATTGAACTCATCTGAGCCACCTCCGAAGATCCGCACAGTAACCGCAGGTTCAGCAACGTACTTGTGCGAGTTCGGTTAACACAGGCTCTACACGGTTCCGCATGCGCCTACACCGATTCCTTACCTTTTTGTCAGTTTTTGGTTGAGGCAATATGAGACCGTTGTCTCACGATTCTGAGGGACAAGCATGACTAGCGCTAATCTAGACAAGAATCCAGCAGGGAAAAAACTTACGCGTATCGAACTACGCATGCTGTCGTTTGACCTTAAAAATCGCGTTCAAATCGCTCGGTTGATGACCGATGATGGTTTTTCAACAGTCCTCAGTTAAGCGGCTCACGCTGCTGACGTACAGCAGTCGATATGCCTGATTCGTTTTTTTCTATTTAACGAACCGAGAATCACCTGTTCGACGCGTCAAGCCCTTGGAATCCATGTGCTCCAAAACAGCTAGCGTGTATTTACGGCTAGTGCCGAATATTTCACGCACACCGGTGATAGTAATCTCGTTGCCGCCTGATCCAGTATCCAAGATTTTGGTCTCCATTTCGGCGTAAGCATCCGCTGGATAAACAATATCTCCTCCGATCCGAACAACATCACCTCGTTCGGATAAAAACTGGAGGAGTTCGATATCGATGGGCCGCTCGGTTGAAGGGCTGTATCGGTCGGTCGATATTAGGTTGAGATACTCCGTTGCTTCAGCATCTGCCGAGCTCGAAAGCGAAGGCTCGTGTGATGGGATTCCAATAGACGCTCCGTTTGTCGTGACCAGATTTTCAGCGATCATCGAATGTAAAACAGCAGTGAACGGAGCCGTTTTCAGCTTGAGCTGCCCTCGAAAATCCTGAAGTGGCATTCCTTGGCGAAGCGGATACAAAATATGGAACTGCTTCAGCGTGCCCGAAGCGATACTAGTGATTCTCTGCCAACCGCCAGTCGAAATAGCGTAATCGAGATCGGAGCCGAGTCGCTTCACTCGGCCTTCGGATTCGAGCACATCAACGGCATTAGTACTCTCAGCACTATTCGTCCCTGTGGCACCAGCCAACTGAGTTGATGTAGCTGGCTCTATGCGTATGAGCGCGTTGAGTGCAACGTCTTCACTCGATCCACTAGCGATCGTTTGTAACAGTGAAATGGTTTCTTGGTCGTTTCGTTTACGACGTGGTGCGTTTGGCTCTAAAACCCGACCGCCACCAAGAGTATTTTCGGTATCTCGAACGACAAACGAATCACCTCGAACCACCGAAATTCTATCTTGAGTTCGCAGTTGAACCCAACCGGTCGAGCCAGGTGTAATCTCGGTTCCTTCTAGCACGCGTATGGTCGCTGGTACTTCTCGGGTGCCAGCAAACAGCGTTACTTTGTGATTGTGCCTGACAGGTCGTGGAGCATCGCGCACGACCCTGAACGTTGCATCGAACGCAGTGGAAGGTTCAAGCCATCCGGCGCTGGTCAGAAGATCGCCACGCAGAATATCTGCGTGATCTATCCCGCTAAGATTTACTGCCAATCGTGTACCCGGCCCGACCTGGTCCAACGATTCTTCATGCACCTGAAGGCTACGTATTCGAGCCTTGAGTCCAGAAGGAAGAATTTCCACTTCTTGCCCAGTCTTGAGCGATCCATCAGCGAGCGTGCCTGTGACAACTGCTCCGAACCCGGTAATAGTGAATGATCGATCGACCGGCAATCGCGGATTACCTGTGTTCTCGTGATCGGGGAGTTCGGATATCAGCTTATCGAGGGTAGTCCGAAGTTCGTCGAGACCTTCACCATTTTCTGCTGAAACGGCTACGACTTCAGCATCGGCAAGCGACGTTCCTTCGAGAGATTCCTGAACATCGAGTGTGATTAGATCGAGCCATTCTTGATCGACCAAATCCTTCTTGGTCATTACGACGATACCGGTATCGATCCCTAATAAATCGAGAATGGCTACGTGCTCGCGTGTTTGAGGCATCACTCCTTCGTCGGCAGCGACGATCAGCAGGGCTACATCGACGCCACCAGTACCCATGAGCATGTTTTTGATGAAGCGTTCGTGTCCGGGCACGTCAACGATGCTTATCTCGGTTCGGGAAGGTAACTCAAGCCACGCGAATCCGAGCTCGATGGTCATACCGCGAGTTTTCTCTTCGCGTAGTCGATCCGGGTCGATGCCAGTCAACGCCTGAATCAGCGTCGATTTGCCGTGATCGACGTGTCCTGCTGTGCCAATAACAAACAATCTGTGAAACCTTCGTTTCGCTTTGACCTAGGCACTGAACTATCAGGGCAGGTCGATAAATTTCACCGTAATCACTGCGTGTCGAATATTAGATGCACCAGATGCCAGATGCGACCAAATGACAGCAATTACGCTGACAAATTCGAATTGCTAAATCTCAGTCTTCGTCGTCACCATCGCCGATGAATTCAGCGAACACTTCGTTGCCAAGTAACCGTCCACGTTCACTCAGCATCAAGGCGTTATTGGTCACATCGACCAATCCTAAACTCAAGAGTCGTTTAATTTCATCAGGGAAGATGATATTCGCCCCAACACCGAATCGCTTTTCGAACCGTTTGTGGCTCACACCTTGATTTAGGCGCATGCCCATCATCATTGTCTCTGCCACATCGATCGATGGGGTTGTGATGTCGACATCTTCAACGGGGCCGGCCGGGGTTCGCATCGATGCTACCGGGTCAGGTCCAATCACTTCATAGTTCTTACCGACGACAGTTACATACATACGAGGTGATTTCAGGTTTGCAAATCGTTGACCGGCAATCCAAGAATGAGCGCCGGGGCCGACTCCCAAATACGGTTCGTTGAGCCAGTAGATGAGATTGTGCTGCGATTCTAAATTTGGTTTCGACCAGTTTGATATTTCGTACTGGCGGAAGCCATTTTCGGCCAACCGCCGCTGTGCCTCTTCGTACATGTCGGCGGCAAGATCGTCGTCTGGGATCGGATATTTTCCAGTTGCGACGTCTACCGCTAGCGGCGTGCCCTTTTCGATTTGTAGTGAATACAGCGATATGTGATCGGACTCAAGCCCGATAGCTTCACTAAGCGTGTGTGACCACTGCTCGGGCGATTGATACGGCAGCCCGTAGATTAAATCGATCGATTGATTACGGAATCCTGCGTCGCGCAACGTGTGAAACGCTTGCTTCGCTTCGAGCGCAGTGTGCCTACGACCCAGCAGCGATAACAGACCATCGTCAAAGCTCTGTACACCCATCGAAATGCGATTCACGCCCGATTCTAGCCAGCAGGCGGCTTTTTCGGCGGTCACATCGCCCGGATTACACTCCATTGTGATTTCAGCGGTAGGAGAAACTTCGAATGATGCCCGAATCGTTTTCTGGACATCTTCGAGATCGCTGGTAGGCAGGTATGAAGGAGTGCCTCCGCCAAGAAATATCGTTTTAACGGGAGGTCGAGAAAGTAGAGTTCCCCAACCTCTTAATTCGTCCTGTAGCGATACCACGTACCCTGAGATCTGATCTTCGATCCCAGAGTAGGTGTTGAAATCGCAATACGGACACTTAGTCTGGCAGAACGGCACATGGAGATACAGTCCGATTCCGGATCTGTAGTTCGGTGGATTGTGTTGAATCGGCGCCAGATTTGGCATTCATTCTCCGTTGGAATCGTATCGTCCAGACCACTCTGTACCAGCTACGAGCCCGGAGTCCAAAGCCCTGAACCGCCGTCGCTCTGGTCGACAGGCCCCGGTGCGGTTGGTGGCTGGCCTGCAGCAGCACGAGCCTGCTCTTCAGCCATCTGCTGTTGAATAGCTTTGTTTGCTTCCTCTACCCAGCGACTTAATTCATCGAGTTCAGGTGGCGAAACAATGAACCGTTCGACACCGTCAGGAAGTGCAATGTTCTGGTCGCCAGTGAGCAGAACAGCGGCTTCTGATTCAAGAATGCCTTCGGAGAGTCGCTTCTCTAAGTGAGCAATACGCTTATCGGCTGCTTCGGTGTAGTGAGCCTGAATCGTGTCGGCAACCGTGTGATTGATCAGACCACTCTGCAAGCACCGACCCCAGTCGATTACCTGTCCGAACAAATCGGTATCTTCTAGCTCTTCGAACACCGCTCCGGAAGAAACGCGACGCTGAACGAAACTGTGTGCGGCAGGGTTCGACTGCTGAACCATCAGCATAGCGTCATCACCTCGGCCAATTACGCCTTCGGCGAAGATGCGCATCACAATTCCGGCCTTAGCCTCGAGCTGTGAAACCTGTTGTTCAACTGCTGCCCAGTAGGCGTTGTAGCGCTCTTCAAACCCTGCGGGGGCACCCGGTGAAGGTTGAACCAGCGTCACGATGTAAACCTTGCGGCTTGTCATAATATCGCCAGCAGGTGTTTTTCCAACGTTGCCTATTTCTTCAGCAGCCATGATCTTCCTTTTACTAATACTTCAGATTCGTGAGAATGAATTTACACCGAGAATAAGAAATTTAGAATATCTCCGTCTTGCACGACGTACTCGCGACCTTCTTGGCGGAACTGCCCGCGATTGCGCGCTTCGGCCATAGTTCCGGCTTCAATAAAATCTTTGTAGGCAACAGTTTCGGCGCGAATAAACCCACGCTCGATGTCGGAGTGGATAACAGCTGCCGCCTTTGGAGCCAGTGCACCTATCTTGACTGTCCATGCTCGGGTCTCGTCTTCACCTACAGTTAGAAACGAGTTTAGCCCAAGCACTTTGTACGACAATTTGATCATTCGAGAAAGTCCGGGCTCGCCCGCGTCGAGGCCCGCTCGCATCTCGGTTTCTTCCTCTTCCGACATGCCGACAAGTTCTGCTTCGAGGCTTCCGCATATAGCGGCTCCCCCGGTCGAACGACCTTCCAGCAGACCGTCCAACTCTTTCTCAAGTGCTTCAGTGTTGGCGACATCGTTTTCACCAATGTTGAGGGCGACCAATAATGGGAGGCTGCTTAGGGTGAAGGTATCGGACATTGCTTTGATTTCTGATGGCTCAAGATCACGATCTCGTATGGCGATGCCGTTTTCCATATCAGCTTGCAATCGCTTGAGAATGTCGATGTTCTTGGTCGTTTCTTCGCGATCTGCAACCTTCATAGTCTTGAGACTTCCGGTCAGACGCTCGACTCGACGTTCGAGCAGTGCGATGTCGGCGAACAAAATGTCGAACGCGACTTTTTCGATGTCACGTTTGTAGTCGACGCTGCCTTCGAGGTGCGGAACCGATCCATCCTCGAACGCTCGTGCTACGTGCAATATAGCGTCTACCTGCTGCAGCTGAGCCATCGCTTCACCTTCGAACAGTTCGCCCGAGCTACTACCGGGAAGGTCGACGTACTGGACTTCAGCGTAGATCGTCTTCTTAGACTTGAACATCTTGGTGAGGATGTCGACGCGTTCGTCGGGCACGTGTGCAACACCTATGTTGGCTGAACGAGTAGCGCCAAACCCACCAACATCAGCTTTACCGCGAGTCAGTGAGTTAAATATCGTGGTCTTGCCGCTAGCGGGCAGACCGAGGATGCCGATCTTCATAATTCGTTAGTACTGGCCAGTCTTGTGTATCGAGAAAGGGAAAAGTTGGTGTTCCAACTGCATCGACTGTTAATCGTAACGCCGGAGCGAGGCAATTTCTCGGTTATTTTTCTTCTTCGCCGTCTTTGATTTCTTCATCGTCAACATATTTGAATTCTGCCTCAACGGTTTTGCCGTCTTTCGGATCTTCTTGTTTTTTGTTCTCTGGATTTCCGAAACCGAAAGGATTCTGACTGCCCATTCCTTGTTCGTCTTGCATGTTCCGTAATTTTCTACCGAAAGTTTGATCGATTACAACGTGCCTTGGTGATGCAGCGATGAACAGGAGCAAGAGAAGCACTGTGACGATCAAATCGTCGAACTGACCGAGTACGGGGCGCCAGTCTGCGATGAAATCGTAGGGCGACACAATGTAGACGATCGCTAGGAACGGGATAATTTTGGTTAAAACGGGTACGCGTCTGTCGAGCAGTAATCTCCACACCAATTTTAGGAATGGAAGGACAACCGAGCGTATCGCCAAGAGTCTGAACATGTTAGAAAGTGTATCTACAGAAACGCCTGTAGCGTCGCCTAATCAACTCATTCTCAGAAAATCGCAAAGCGCATGATCAGAGTCCTGCACGGAGAAGACGAATACGCAAGGTCGGAAGCCCTTGTGAAAATTCGCGAATCTACTGGCCCTGCGGAAGTGCGCGACCCAAATACCACCGTATTCGAAGGTCGTGGATTCAATCTGAACGACGTTATTGGCGCGGCACAGTTCGTACCGTTCATGGCAGATCGTCGAGTCGTTATCGTTTACGGCGTATTGGGGCGAATGCAAAAACGTGACAAGTCACTGGGCAATGAATGGCGTGAACTAACCGCTAAGCTCAGCGAAATTCCTGCCACCACCGAGCTAGTTTTCGTTGAAGAAGTAAGCCTTCGTGACAATGGATTGGCTTTAAAGTCGGTTGGCCCCAGTGCACGAATTCAGCAATATCGAACAATGCGCAGACCCGAGCTCGAAATTTGGGTACGAGATAGATTCGCGTTCTACGGTGCCGAAACTAATCGAGATGCAGTCGCCCGTATCACTTGGCTTGCCGGTACGGATACTCGATTGCTTGACCAAGAAATCAAGAAACTAGCGCTTTACGCCGGAGACAGAGAAGTCACGCCAGAAGATGTCGACCTCATGGTTCCTGACGCCCGGGAAGCCAACATCTTCGCTGCCGTCGATGCCGTGCTAGAACGTCGACCTGCTGTGGCGATGAAGCTGCTCTACTCGCTGCTCTCTGGTGGATCGAGCGTTCAGAGCATCTTGTCGATGTTGGCACGACAAGTACGGCTGCTGATCCTCACGATAGAACTTCAGCAGCAAGGTGTGCAGTCTGAAGAATTAGGAAAGCGAATTGGGCTGACCAATCGATACGCTCTTGATAAAACGCTGCGGCAATCGCAGAGCTTCGGCACAGATCATCTCGCCAATATCCTCAGGCGTTTGCTTGCCGCCGACCTCGCTATTAAGCAGGGTGAAATCGACGAACGTCTTGCCGTTGAGATTCTCGTTGGCGAGCTTTCTGCCGCTTGATAGGGAAACTTCGCAGCGCAGTTTCGACGTATCTGTGGCAGAGATGCCAAAGCATCACAACCAAAAAATCCCGATAATTGAGCGCATGTTGAACCGTCGTACCACATATCTTCTCTTGATCAGCATCATTGCGCTGTTAGCAGTCGCTTGCTCGTCGGCTGATACCGATTTAGCAGATGTGACAGAAGTTCCACCCGCCACGGAAGTTATTGAGCAAACATCCGAGCCCTTAGCGACCAACGTGCCTTTGGCGACCGCTCGTGCGCGAGCCACTGTCACGCCGATTCCTGAACCGGAGGGAACAGAAGTTCCTGAATCCGAAAGTGTCACCTTCTATCTTCAGGGCTTCAATTCGTTAGCCCGCGGTGAATACGTGGATGCCGAACGCACGTTCACAACCGTTGTTGAGCTCGAACCAGCGTTCGCTCGCGGCTGGGACGGTCGAGGACAGGCATTTATGCTTCAGGGTAAGTACGAAGAGGCGATGCTCGATTTCGACCGTGCCATTGAACTTAAACCAAATCTTTCTGTTGCCTATGCCAATCGCAGTCTCACTCGGTTAGCGATCGACGACCTAGAAGGGGCGGAACGAGATGCTCGACGAACGTACGAACTCGACGACGAATCTGTTGCTGCTCACCTTGTGTTAGGGCGAGTCGAAGCTAATAAGGGTGACCCCGATAGTGCGCTCGAATGGTTTGATCTAGCGGTGGTGAGCGACCCTGAAGATGCTTCGACTTGGTGGTGGCGAGGCAGGTTCTATCGAGATGTTCTTGCTGCAGGAAACCCGGCACTGGAAGATTTCAACAAGGCGATTGAACTCGCACCAGCGCAGGCGGCTCTCTATCTCGATAGGGCACAACTATATATTCAGGCCGAAGTTGAAGCTGATCTAGCGCGCGCTGATCTTGAAGAGGCGATCTCGTTGTCGAAGGATCCCAAATTACCTTCGATCATTGCACGCGCTGAAGATCTCATCGCTGAACTCGATGCAAACGCTGCCGCCGCTCAGTAGGTGGCTGATTGCTAGCCGGTAATAGGCTACACGATTAGCTAACTAAGTCGGCTTTCGAAGATCGAATTTCAGTTGTTAGTTTGAAAACAGCCCACGCAAACCAGAAGTGATTCCTATGAACCACGGCTGAGAGTTGGGTTCCAGAAAGTTCTCCATCGATGGCGATTCCTGCGAGGTTCTAATACGAACCAGTCTCGATGTCGGTGATACTTGAGTCGGAAGCTTCAAACGTCAGCAGTTGATCGTCTACCAGTCGTGAGAATACCGTCACCGAGCCAGAAGTCTGGTGGCTGTCGGATCGATCATTGAACGCTGAGAACGTGCCATTGTTGAAGAACGCAACGATATCTTCGTCGCCCACCTTATCGTTGATGACCAGTGACTGATCCAAGAACGAGAACAGATAAGCCACGGGATTCTCGCCGTCGATAGTCAGCACTCTTGAAGTGGCGACCAGATGATCATCAATCCACATCTAAATAAGAACGCCTGCTGATCGACGTTGTCGTAGCCGGCATAAGGCGGGCTATCGTAAGGGCGAACTGGCGATCCATATTCGTTGACTTCGCGCTCAAGCAATTGCCCATCTGGGTATGCGGAAACGAAAGTCTCCCACGCCATGATTGATGACGGCAGTTGCGCCAGAACGGTTTCGTCTGCCGCAAAATCTCCCGCTAAGGCCTCACATGTGATTTGTTCCCAGAAACTCTGCGTCTGTCTATCCCACATCACAAGATCGGAATTTCGCAGCATACCCGATGTACTGAACGTTAGCTCCTGATCGCCAACCGTCCGTAGAAACGTGATTCCTATGTTACAAAGTGGACAGAACGTAACCGTTACTGGAACACCGTCCGCTGTATCGTTCACGATTTTGTGCCACATCAGGATTGCTCGCGGATACACCAGCGCATCGCCGTCAACCACTAAAGCAACTACCGGTTCTCTCGGCTCCATGTACGTCGGTGCATCGGCGACCTGTACGAACATTGGAGCATCTATCCGAGCTATTCGATCTTTCGCTAGAACGATCTCAAGATCAGAGAGCGGAATCGTCCTTTCTGCAAGGCTCGTTTCCCATCCCCAGATCGTCGTGAGTCACTGCGCTCGAGATTTCTCTGCATCGTCGCCGAATTCAACGAATTGCTTCATAAATACTCACCCAATACTGCCGTGCAAACTAGTTATTCGTTTGAGCATTGAGTATGTGATGCACCGCAATCGCAAATGGCGCGATCGAACGAGACTTTTAGGACCCATTTCCAAGTTTGTTTACAGCTTCCCGGTGAATTAGGAGATCTAGTCGATGGTAAGCATTCTGGTCGGGTTATCGACGAGAATAAGGCGAATATCCTCTTCGCTCATCCCACGAGCCCGCATTCGCGGTACAACCCGAGTGAGGATGTGATCGTAACCGTGTCCACCGTAAGTCTTTAGACGATGCTTCGAGCAAACGTCGTGAGCGAGCAATATTTTGCCGCGCTTGCCTTGGGACACCATGTGCTCGACCATCTCTATCCGCTCGTGATCCGCAGGCATGTGCGATTCAGGAGCAAGAGGGTAGAAAGATGAATCATGACCAAACAGATCAAAGTTGAGATAAGCGCCGGTCGCGATAAGTTCGTTCAGAACTCCTCGATCATAGACCGTGCGTTCGACGTGACCCATCACAGTGCGTTCAACGTTCCCGCCCCACTTATCGACTGCTTCTAGTAGTTCAAGTGGTGCTCGTTCGCGCCGACCGGGGTGAATAAGCATGGGAGCGCCAGTCTCTCGTTGGGCGATTACCGCTGCTTCGAGAACCTTTTTCTCCGATTCGTGCCACGGGTTTGAACATCCAATTTCACCGATGATCCCTGATCGAATTCTGGTGTCGCCAACACCCTGATCGACATCGTGGATGATTTGACCAGCGATTTGTTCAACCGTCAGGTCGTCTAACTCGGGGGCGTGGGTCATGTGAACGTAGTTTCCTGCGCCCATCACAATGTTAAGGCCTGTTGCCCGTGCAATACGAGCCAGAGCCTGAGGGTCACGCGCCAGGCCGACCGATGTCACATCGACAATCGTGCTTCCGCCAGCGTTGAAATATTGCTGTGCTTCCCAAGTCGCAACATCTTCATCGAGGAGCTGCAGGTTGTCGCGGTTGCTCGTCCAGTTGTAGCGAACCCAGCCGAGGTTTTCTAGTGCGACTTTTTCGTCCATCAGCTTGCGTCCAGAAGCCTCTTTTGGCTCTGTGAAAACAACACTGAAATCGATCAGCAGGTGTTCGTGAGTGGTCGTGATACCGACTTTTGCGGGCTCGATCGGACCTAGAACGGTCAGAACTTTGCGAGCGGCACGGTGCTTCGGAACGGGATGGGAAGGTGAGGTCAACTAATTAGACTCTGTTGGTTTTCTTGGTGTCGCAATTCGTGCGAACGATTTTCTATTTGATGAATCGCCGAAAAGTTTATCGTAGTAATCGATATCACTGAACTCGATTAGGCATCACGCCAGGTGGCTTTTGGCTGCCAACCCAGAAGTCGTTTCGCCTTTTCGACCGATATTGCCGACGTATTGCCGGGCATTGGCGTGCGAATTTCGGCTTCAGGGTAGAGCTGTTTGATTAGAGATTCTGTTGGTTCATCAACCGCAGTATCTTCCTGATTGATGAAGAAAGCTTCGTGTCCGCCGAAATCAGCCTCGATAGCGAGCGTGCAAGCGTGAGCCGATTCGGCAATATCGCTCCAGCCCCAGAAGTGCATCGGGGCGCCACCAGACAAACCCAATCGTTCAGACTGCGCGTTCAAAGCTGACTGTCGCTCTCGATCCATCAGACCATGGAATCGCATCGAAGCGATCTGCACTTCCCCGGGTCGTCGACGTACGAACGCATCAGCCAATTCCTCGCTGATCCACTTGCCAACCGAATAGGCATCCTCGGCGAAAGTAGGGTGGTCCTCATCAATTGGGAAGTACGGTCGCTGTGTAACACCCTTCGAGAAAACAGCTCCCACAGCGTTCACTGAAGAAGCCAATACTATTTTCTTGATGCCGAGTATTTCTGCCGCTTCGAGCACGTTCCAGTTGGAAGTCATGTTGACTCTGAACACTTCATGCTCAGGCGCCATGATCGGATTTGGAATCGCAGCCATGTGGATCGCAGCGTCGCAGTTCTTCATTGCCGAAAGAACTTGGCCAAAATCGGTCACATCAACCGTCTTGTACGTGTAGCCCTGCGATCGCTGAACATTGGTTCCACCAGGAGGATTCTGATCCACACCAACAACGTCGTAACCGTTCGCTGTCAGGTCTTTGACGATGTACTCACCGGCTCTGCCGGTCGATCCAGTTACGAAAACGGTTGTCATTGTTTGGTAGTGACTTTCTCGGATGATTGCCCGATAGCGTATGAACTACTGAGCAGACGAAACAGCGCCCGTGTCTGGGAATTCCAAATACGGGCGCTTACTTGTTCAAGTTATAGCCAGCTAAGGATAGCCGGTGATGGTCCTAGACCCAACAGACAAGACTAGAAAGTTGGCTCCATGCCTACATCTAAGAATCCAATTGGACCGCGGTCGTCTGCGTACCAAAGACGGTTGTCCTTGATAGTCATACCGTGGACTTGAATTGGGTCGAGAACCCTGAATGCGTCGAAGCAACGGCCGTCTTCGAGTCGATGCCGACTAACGACTCCGAAAGCGGTATCGGCGATCCAAACGTGACCTTCTTCTTCTGCCCAAGCCAGACCGTGCACCCGGAATCCGGGAGCTTTCATTCGGTGAATTTCTTGGAAGTTCGAAGTGTCGATCACGTGGACGAACTGCGAAGGAGGTGATGCGACGTAAAGATTTCCGTCTTTCCACTCAAGACCGTGATCGCCGGTTGGTTCCGACTTGCGTCCAGCTGCTTCATCGAGAAGCTCGCGAGTTGCATTGATGCCAGCGCCGGGAGAAGGATAGACTTCAACAGTCTTGCCGGTGTCCATATCTAGCTGGTAGATCTCGCAGCTGTAGGTCGAAGCGACCCAGATGTAGCCGCCACCAATGGTGATTCCGCTCGACTTCTCTGTGTCGGTTGGCAGGTCGACCAACACATCGCCGGTTGCCCAATCAACCTTGTATACATGGTCGTCGCCCTGATCGATGATCCAGAGACCATCGTCGGCGGCTTGAAGTCCGTTTGGCTTCGGACCGGGTGCATTGAACTGGAAGATCGTATCGGCGACTTTGTGCGGCATGAGGTATCTCGTTTACTAACTACGTAATCGGCGTGCGGCAGCAGTGTAGCGCGAGTAGGCATCGTTCGGGGCGCAGAATCCGGTCCGTCGCGACATCCCGACTCCTGTGGAGGGATCTACGGTGGTGTTGCCCTGGGGTGGTACTCATTCGGGACGTTAGTCGAAATTATTCCGGCTTATGCGCCTTGATCGAATGCATTAGCGGCAGGAAATTTTCTTTACCGTCGGGCATTTCCACAACCCGTTTTCGGCAGGAACCATAATTGGATTTCCTTGCCAGTGAACTACTTTGTGCTCGTGGACGAAATCGATAACGAGTCCAGCTTGAATGAGGGCGTTAATCGTCTCGCCAAGACCGTCAGAGAAGTTGTACTGCTTAGTGTGTTCGATCGTGCCAGAACCGGCATATGACGTCATTTCCTCGTAGCCCAACGGTTCAGCCGATTCGAAATACGGCCAATCAATCACGATTTTGTCGCCGTGGCCTTCATCGGATACCGACCACATCAGTGGATCGCCCTCAAGTATGTAGAAGGTCCCGCCAGGTTTTAGAAATCCGGTCACGACCTCTGCCCAGCGCTTGATATCGGGCAGCCAGCAAATGGCGCCGACTCCTGTGTAGACAACATCGAACTGTCTGTCTGGCTGGCAGAGCGTTCGGTGAGTCGTATACATCCGCAACTACGAACTCGCCCGGCGTGCCCGAATTCGCACTTAGATTCTTGCAAGCTTCGATCGCTGGTTCCGAGAAATCGACGCCCGTAACCTCAGCACCCTGACACCCACCATCTATTTGAACAATGGGTGCTTACGGGTATCGGAGGTAGGTGTTCCCAGCAGGTACGACAGACGACCGAATCAGCTATTTATTCGGTGCTATTGCTGTAATCAGCCTCAACCTCTGGGCATATCGTTGATCGGGTTGCCTCTTGCGTCATGGTCACCAATGATGACAACTCTAGCTCACACATCATTACAACGTTTCCTGCCACAGCGTAGGCACCGTAGCCAGTTCTCACCGTATTAACACCTCCGATCCTTACCCCTGCGTCTTTTTTGGAGATCTCCTCGGCTAGTGGGACTGGACTGCTTCCCTTCAATTGATCCAATTGAAAGATCAGATACTGGATGCATTGAAGAGGTCAGGTTAAAATCACCTGAAATTACGATTTAAGTTAATTAATTGTGAATATACATTCAGTATTCGTTAAAAACATGAATAACTAATTGGATTATTTGCCCCCGTAAACACACTGTGCTACGGTCTCGAAAATTAAGTGCAATGAGGTGAACGGGTCGTCTGTTTGAGTTTTGGAAGGTCCCAGTCAGGTGACTCGCTTATAAGACACTTTTGCGCCGTCAACTTCTACAAGGTTCAGGAGACAAGTAATGATCGGACTATACCGCCAATTAGATACACCGCAGCCAAGAGATTTGATCGAAGCGGTGAACTCCCTTAATGACAAACTCGGAAAGAATAATGTCCAAATTCTTCACAACCTTGCGAAACCGAGAGAAATTGTCGTTCTCGCAGGATACAAATCCCTAGCTGATTATGAGTCTCAGTCTGAAGAATACGTATCGGCTGGCCTGCCAGAGATAGCAAGAGACCATGGTGTGAACCTAGTAGATCAGGGTTTTATGGTGATTGAAGCAGTCAACGATCCTAACAACACTTTAAGAGGTACGCATGATTACGTCGTGTTGACAGGTGGATTGGTCAAGATTGGAGCTATGCCTAACGTTATAGCAGTTGCATCACGCGTCATCGAGAAAATCGGACCTGAACAACTTTCACAAGGTATAAGTTCCATGGTGATGAGAGCTGTGTCAGGCAACAATGTAAACAAAATGGCCTACCGTCTTGGACTACCATCAATTGAAGCTGCTGAGGAATTTATTACAAGAAGCCCTGGCAGTCGCCCAGAAGTTGCGGATGATCTCAAGGAATGGCTTAGTAATATGACCGCTGTTTCGCGGGGGGTTTTCAAGGTCAAAAGAAAGTTCGGACCTTTAGACTAATCCAATAATCCAACTTAAATAAAAGATTCAAGTCTGCCCCGCTGAAAATTTCAGCGGGGTTTCTCTTTTAAATCTGCAACCCGCGCCAGTGTCACCACACCGTCTCAGCACCCTGACACCCACCATCTATTTGAATAGCGGGCTGGAATCCCATGCACGCTGGTTTGCTGGTCGTCAGGGCACCCGGTCGGGGTGGCAGCTCGTTGGCGGGTGCTGACGAGCTACTTTTGAGACGCTCGTGACCAGTTAGTGACCAATGTCCGAATTTTCGATGGATTATTCCGAGATGTTTCGCAGTTCAGTTTCAGTATGAATTATGACCCCGATTTCACGTTCTTAGCCCTCTCCCTTGAAGGGAGAGGGGATGACGCAACGAACTACAGATCTCTGCCGATTACGACTGTGTTTGGGTCGTCCAAGAAGGAATCCAGCAGGTTCGTTCCCGCACCATCGCCCACAGGCGGGTACGCAAACCCGTTTTCGATCTTAGGAAGCTGGTCGACAATGTCCTTGTACCAAGTGTTGTTGTACGCACGAACCGTCTCTTGAATCAGAGCATTCGGGGCGTTCAACGAAAGGTGAACGCTGAACATCAGAGTGACAGGACCCACACAGTCGTGGGGAGCCACTGGCATGTGGTAGGCGTGCGCCATCGAAGCGATTCGCTTCGCCTCGGAAATTCCACCAACCCACGAAATATCGAGCATGCAGATCGTCATTGCCTGTTTTTCGAACATCTCGCGGAACGCCCATCGGGTCGCAACTGTTTCGCTGGCCGTCGTTGCAATATCAGTTGATTTGCGGAACTCGGCGAGCGTGTCGATGTTGTCCATGGGCACAGGGTCTTCAAACCAGAAAGGGCTGTGTGGTTCGACCGACTTTGCGATTCGCTTAGCCGAGGATAGATTCCACAGGCTGTGCATTTCGACCATGACGTCCATCTTGTTGCCGACTGCCTCTCGAATCTTTCTGAACGGCTCGGTGCCTTCTTCGAGATCGGTGGCGTGGATGAACTGACCGTTTGATTCGACTGAATATTTATCGAAAGGCCAGATCTTCATTGCCGTAAAGCCTTCCGACATCAAGCTATCGGCAAGCGCACCAGCATCGGTCATGAAGGCGTGGTAATCCTCGTAGGGCTGCTCAGGACGGTAGTCGATTTGGCCTGGAACCCAACCTTGAGGAGTCTTCACCCCGTACGAGTAGCCAGCGCACGTGTTGTAGACCCTGATCTTCTCTCGGGCGAGTCCACCAAGCACTTGATATAGAGGCTGATTATTGCGCCTAGCGTACAAGTCCCAAAGCGCCATATCGATCGCTGAAACCGACGATGCATCAACGCTGCGTCCACGGTTTACTTTCATTCGTCGACCGAGAATGTCCCAGTGCAGATCGAGCTGGTCTGGGTCTTTGCCGAGCAAGTAGGGTACGATATCGCCGTGAATATAAGCTTCGATCGCGTCGGGCGAGAACGAAGTTTCTCCAAGTCCAACATAACCATCTGAGCTGTAGACCTTCGCCCAAACGATCATCGGGTACTCAGGGTTTCGTAGCGTTTCGATTCGGGTTATTACGACCGAGGATGCCATTTTTAGTCTCGTTGTTATGGAGTGCGAAATATTTCGATGTTTCCCGTTCTCGAATTCGAGTGACGGGAAGACGACCATAAGATTAACAAGCCAGATAGTGGTTGTGTGATTGCGTAGCATCAAATTTACGAAACGTTCAAACTTCTACAAGCCATGTCATTCATCCAGATCATCGTCCTCGCAGTCGTGCAGGGCATCACAGAATTCCTGCCGATAAGCAGTAGTGGTCACTTGATCCTAGGATCGTGGTTATTCAACTGGCCAGATCAGGGCTTGTTTTTCGATGCCGCTGTACACGTCGGAACACTGGTGGCTGTATTGGCGTACTTCCGGCGCGAGTGGATTCAGTTGGCGACTGGGCTGGCTGGGAATGGGCCGGTTGAGATTGATGACGTGGGTGGCGGGATTCGAGCTAGATCATTGGCGATCTTGATCGTTGCTGGGACAGTGCCACTTGTTGTGTTTGGTCCATTTATCAAAGATGTAGTTGAAAGCGATTTTCGAGATCCAACGGCGGTTGGCTGGCTACTCATTGGCACAGCGCTGGCACTGAGTATTGGCGAATATTTCAGCAGGAAAATCCACAGCCAGCAGTACGGCCTCGGCGCCATGAAAACCCCGCAAGGTTTCACAATTGGTCTGATCCAGACCTTCGCCGTATTCCCTGGAATATCGCGATCGGGTGTGACGATGATTGCTGGAATGACTCTTGGCTTAAGCCGTCAATCAGCAGCACGGTTTTCGATGCTGCTGGCAACACCTGCCATTGCTGGAGCCGGGGTGCTCGTCGCAATGGACGCACTTGATTCAAGCGAAAATGTTGATCTCGGTGCGGCTGGTCTCGGTGCGGTTATTTCCGCTTTCACGGCTTATTTCGTGATCTCTGGTCTAATGCGGCTGCTGCGAAATGGATCGTTCCGACCGTTCATCGCCTACTGTGCGGTCGCAGGTATAGCCGTCGTCATTGCCCGAGCCGCCGGGGCGTAGTTGAGCCCCGACGCTAGTTGCTCTTAATCGCTGGGTGGGCGTTCTTCCCATGTCACGTCGCAGTTATCGCACTCTTCTTGCCAAACGTGAACAGCCGGCGGCATCGCCACAGCGAATCTAAGACTCATCTCGTCGCCCTCAGTCACGATGTGGTGAACGGTTCCGCGAGGAATCCAAACGATATCGCCTTTTTGAGCGTGAATGATCTTGCCTCCAGTAAGCTCCCATTTAAGTTTGCCCTTCATCACAAACCACCACTCATCGAAATCACTGTGCCAGTGCGCGTGATTGCCCTGACCCGGCATGGCGGCGATCAGCGTGCCGCGATTTCGTTCGTCCTCAACCAGAAGTTTCGACCACGGAGCTGGTCCCATCTGCTCAACGATTTTATCGATCTCGATGTGCATCATTCCTGGCCCGAAAGTCGCATCAACACGCGGTGGAATCGGACCTTCAACCACATCGTCGATAGCGGCTACTACGCCTTCGTAATTAGTACCCATTGTTATTTTCTCCAAATCAGAAGCCTAATGGCAGTTTCTGAGATTGTTGCTGAATATTAGCGTTGCGGCTAACGTAGCACGATCACGAATCGATGAAAGCTCAACGAGCATCGTAAGATCGAGAACTAGAATCGCTGCGGTCGAATATTTCGAGACCGACAAGGAACATCATGCCCAAGATCACAGGCGAAATTAGAGACGCCGCAGCCGGCGAAATCGTTCAGGCACGAGTACAAGTACTCGCCCCGAACGGCGAAAACGTTGCACCCGCCGACGCTATGTGGAAAGTCGGATCGGGTGAACCGTTCTTCTACAGCAACGGCCAGTTCTCTCTCGACACAACTCGTGGCTTTCACCGAGTTCTTGTAGAGCGAGGAACAGAGTTTACACCTTGGGAAGGGACTATCGAAGTTGATGGTTCTTCTGATTCGTCGGTCGATATCCAGCTTGAGCGATGGTCCGATCTTCCAGATCGAGGTTGGCACCCGGGCAATACCCATATTCATTACGACGAAAAGGAAAAAGACCCCGACCGTCGGCTGGGGTACGACTCCCGGGTCGAAGACCTGCGAATGACCGCTGTGTCGATCCTCAAGCGCTGGGATCTCGACTACGCAACGAACAAGTACCCGCCGGGAGTTCTCACCGAATACACCGATACGCATCACCATGTTCAGAGTGGTGAAGAAACGCGTCACAATCACGACCCGTCGGACCCGTTCAAAATCGGCTACGGACACGTGATGCTGTTGAATATTCGCAATCAGGTTGAACCGATTAGTCGAGGACTCATCATCGACCAGTTCGATCCTGACTATCCGCCGCTCAGCTACGCATGTGATCAAGCAAACGATCAAGACGGTCTGGTCATTTGGTGTCACAACGGGCAGGGCATGGAGGCACCGGTCGCTGCTGCGCTAGGCAAGGTTCACGCCATGAACCTGTTCGATCCGTTCTGGACCGATATCGAATATCTCTACTGGTACCACATGCTCAATACCGGAATCAAAATGCCGGTTTCTACCGGTTCTGACTGGTTCGTTAGTTCTGCCAACCGCGTTTACTCTCAGACCAACGGCGGATTCGCTTACGAATCGTGGCTCGATGGAATTCGTACTGGCAAAACATTCATCACGAACGGACCTGCATTGTTCTTGTCGGTCGCTGGTCAGGAACCCGGCGACACTATCGAACTTGAAAAAGGAACAAAGATCCCGATTCACGTCAACTGGAATTCTCACCACGCCATCGAGCGAGTCGAGATCGTTCAGAACGGAAAAGTCATAGCGCTCCGTGACTTCCCGGCGGGCGTAACAGTTGGGCATTTAGAGACTGAGCTTGTGATCGAATCCGATGGCTGGATAGGTGCTCGACTTGGTTCAGGTTCTAGAGATTCGTTTAATCAGCCAATATGGGCGCACACCAGTCCGGTGTACTTACGAGGAACCGGTGCGCAGTCTGAAGCCAGCGTTGAATCAGCGAAGTTCTACACCGATCAAATCGGTGAAGGAATCAACTGGGTGAAAACCAAAGGGCGCTTCTATACCGACGCACAACGTAAGGAAGTAGTCGATCTGTTCAAGCAGGGCCAGGATTGGTACCGCAATCTGATTTGACCCCGGCGACCGTACAACCGTGTGAGCGAACTAGCGGGTAAAATCGCTCGGGTCGTTTTGTTCTCGATCAACCAATTACCCAACGTCGATAAATCCGAGTCTGTAAAAATATGTCCGTCGAAGCTCTGTTTGATTCCTATTACGACCGCGCCACGATCCCTCTTCGGAATACCGAATTCCAACGAGAGCAATCGGGTTCTATCGATATTCGACACGTGGTTGAACATGACGAATTTCGAGCCCTGAGCCACAAAATCATTCTCAAAGACGGCGTTGCGTCTAGCGTGTGGCGAGAGCAGGAGTGGGGGCTCGGCGAGACCTCAATCGACGTTACCCAGTTTGAAGATGGCATAGTCAAGCAAATCAGCCTGCGATACACCGGAGACTCAGTAACCGGTTTGAAAATCAGCCTCAGCCGAGATGAATGGCTAATTCCTGATCCCGATCATCGCTTGCCTTATATTTTCGGCCGTGCTGATATGGAAACCTGGTACAAAGCTAACGATTTTCAAATGGGTCTGAATCGACTTCGCCTCGCGTGGGATCAGGAAACCAAGCACACGTTCTCTGTTCGCGAACTCGGGGTCGACAAAGATAAAGCCGAGCATCTGTATCGGGGTATCGAGTACCGAATCGAAATAGATGACGCAATTCGTTTGACGATCGAAGACAAAGGCTCTCGGAATATAAATTGGCGGACTAGTATGTCGGCCGATGAAGTTCGAACGCTCTTCGAATATGCCAATAAAGAACCATGGTTGAGCGGTTGGGGACCAGTCGCTAAGATCATCGAAAACGGCAAGTAGTTCCGATTCGTATATTTTGTTAGTCGTGAACGTACTGAGCGTTGATATCTAGCGGGTACAGCGACTTGCGAACTCTTTTGTACTCGAAGCTCGACATGTCAGCAGAGGTAGCACCCGGTGTGTTTACTGTGAGCAACTCGCTCGCTATTGGCTGGTACGCCGGTAGAGGGGAAACTACTCCCTTGGCGACCACTACATCGAAGTCATCGGGTCGGTAGCCGAGCGAATAGAACTGCTCTCGACTCATATTCCCGACACGAGTTGTGACCAACGCAACCGTTGGACCTTCAACCGTTTCGATCACCACCGTCGTTCCACCGTCGAAAAATCGCCAACCAGCGTGAACCGTACCGCTATCTTCAAAGCGACCATCCGAAATACGGGTAACCCGCCCGCTTAGGCGAACCGGCTCTCCGTGAAGCGAGTCGGTCTTCCCACCAACTTCGACGGTTACGTTATTGCCGATACCAGCTTCTAAACAAGCAGAAATAGCTTCCGTGTCACGTACTGTCTGGAGCCAGGAGGAAGCACCCTGCTTTACAGCTTCAGCAAGCAAAAACGTGCTGTCGCCCGAGCTGCCAGCTCCGATGTTGTCGCCAACATCCAGCAACACGATAGGCCCTGAATCTTCGGGCTTTGCTGCTGCTTGCGTAAGCGCATATTTAACGGCTTTTGAAGCTGTTGGCCCCACCGGTTCGTAAAGCTCTTTTCGATTCGCCCATGCACGATCAGCGATCCACAGTGCCGCCTTCTTTGCTTCGTTTATCGAACTCTCATGCAGTACGTAGCAGGCGAGTCCGTTTTCGTGAACGTCCGACCATGGATATCCCTCACCGATCGAACCGCCAACGATTCCGGGCTGTGCAAGCACCGTTTCGAGATCGTTGATGACCGACTTCATCGGCATGTCACGCGTGTCGTGTTGGAAAATTCCAACGACCATCGGAGGCATTTCGAGCCACTTGGCAGGACGCCATTTTTCGCGAGCCATGCGCACGACAAGATCGGAGGCATCGTGCGCTCGTGGGACGGCGTCAGTGTGCGGATTCGTCTTGTAGATGACCAACGCATCGGTTTCGTCTGCCATCTGCTGCGAAACGTTCGCGTGGAGATCGAGCGTCATGGCAACCGGCACTTCAGGCCCGACGATTTCTCTTACCCGCCGAGCCAACTCGCCATCCATGTCGGGATACTCCTCTGAAACGGCCGCCCCCATCTGATTCAGCAAAACGCCATCGAACGGACCCTGCTCACGAAGCATGTTTAGCGCTTCACCGCCGAGGGTATCGAACACTTCTGTGCTGATCGTTCCACCGGGGTCTGTGGCTGCAAATATCAGCGGGATAAGCTCGAAATCGAGTCGTTTGGAAGCCTGTATGAACCCCGCCATAGAAGTCTGCGACAACTCGTGCATGTCGTAGTACTGCTGACCCCGTTGTACAGCGTAGGTCTGCATCCCTGAAACCTTGAAGCTGTCCATGGTCGTTGGGTTGCTGGCGAACGTGTTCGTCTCGTGGTGGATACCGAGGGTTGCGATACGAAGTTTGTTGTTCATATTTCTTCTTAAACAAAGTTGGCGGAGCCATAACCCCGCCGACTCAAATTTTCGTTTATTCCAGCAGCCTAGTCGCCTTCACCGGTAATAAGTCCTGCAGAACCCGGCTGCCGAGTCTTCGAATCAAGCTTCGAAGTGACTTCTGGGTTCTGCCCCGCGCTCGGCCATTCGCCACGTAGAACCGCTGCAACTTGCTGCGAAGCCCGCTGGCGCGCCAGCCACCCTGAGCGAGTCGATTGACCCGCTGAGTGTGGTGCGGTGATTACGTTCTTCATTTGGAGAAGAGGATTGTTCGGATCTACCGGCTCTTGTTCGAATACATCGAGACCAGCGCCACGAATCTTGCCCTGTTGCAGGGCTTCGATCAACGCTGGCTCATCGTTTACGGAACCACGGCAAGTGTTGATGTAGTACGCAGATTCCTTCATCACATCAAACTGCTCTTTGCCGATCATGTGGAACGTTTCTGCGTTCAATGGAACCACTACAATGACGTAGTCAGATCGCTTGAACAATTCGTTTAGTTCGAAGACCTGCTCAACGCCATATTCAGTGATTATCCACGGCTCTATGTATGGATCGTAAACGATCGTTTCCATGCGCCATCCCTGACCAAGCTTACGAGCTACCTGGCGTCCGATGTTTCCGAATCCGACGATTCCAAGAGTCTGCTCATCGATTGGCTCGGTCGGCCCGAATTCTGCAGCGTTCCATCGTCCTTCTCGCAGTTGGAGAGTCGATTGCACCGTGTGACGGTTGAGGGCCAGCGTCATCGTTACGGCCTGGTTCGATACCTCTTCGGCACACATGCCTGCACCGTTTGTCACGATGATGCCCATGTCGGTCGCCGCGTCCACATCGATGTGGTTGAAACCGTGCGAGTACACAGCTAGAACCTGTGCCTGGTCAGCAGCTTTTATCACCTGCTCTGAACCCCAGCCACCGCGCATCATGATCGCGTCGGCGCCTCGAACGGCTTCCATTGCCTCGCCCTCTGAAGTGGGGGCTTCCTGAACAAATTCGACATCAAGATCGGCCATCTCGGCACGTTCGTGATACAGCGGATCGTCGGTGTCTCCACCCAGTACTACAACTCGTTGTTTTGCCATTGTTAGTTACTCCAAAAAATATTAGATCAACTGAGTCGAAACATTGAATTTCGACTCATAAAGAAGAACGTGTGAAAGACGCCCGTTACTTGCCCTGCTCGGCGAGCATGACCTCCCAGCTAACAGCCCAGTTGCGTGGCTCGACTGTGCTTCGAACGTCTGGGTTGATTAGCGACATTGGCCAGTAGCCGAGAGCCACTCGCATGGCTTCTTCACCGAGCTGTGTGTTCGCTCTGCCCCACGCTACTTCACTGTAGGAAGCGTAGTGATTCGTTACAGAAACGTTGTCCATCTTGAGCAATTCGTTGTTCGGGTCGACAGGTTCCTGCTCGAACACGTCGAGCCCGGCACCAGCGATCTTGCCCTGTTGGAGTGCCTCGATCAGTGCTTTCTCATCGACCACAGGTCCACGTGAGCAGTTGATGAGGTAAGCAGTTGGCTTCATTAGGTCAAAGAACTCAGCGCCAACCATGTGGTGAGTCTTTGGGGTTAGATAGGTGTGTGGTGAAACATAGTCAGATCGCTTTGCGATTTCCTGAGGAGTTCCAACCATCTCGACGCCGTATTCCTTGGCATCCCACGAGGAAACGAAAGGATCGTAGCCGATTACTTTCATTCCGAAAGCCTGAGCTTTTCGAGCTACCGTTCGACCGATGTCTCCAAGTCCGATGATGCCGAACGTCTGACCAGCGATGTGACCCATAGGAGCAAGGTGTTCTCGAGTCCAAGTACCGTTCTTTACCAGCTTGTCGTGGAGTACGAATTTTCGTGAGCAAACGAGGAAGTGCATCATCGTCTGGTTACTAACTTCTTCGGTACCGAACGAAGCAGTGTTGGCGAGAATTACACCGTTTTCAACGGCAGAGCTCAAGTCCATGCCGTCGTAGCCGTGTCCGAACGAAACTAATCCCTTACATCGCCCGTTGTTACCCATGTGAGTGAACAAGCTGGGGTCGATGCCGTGACCTTGACTCATGGCGACATCGGCGTCTTTCAACGCTTCGATCAACTCGCCATCGCTGTCACCGGCGTAAACAACGAACTCGGCGCCCATTTCTTTGGCTGCCTTGCTCTGTTGCTCTATGTCCGACGAGTGAACGCCGGGTCGGCTCTTAGGCCCCAAATATAGAACTCGAATATCTTTAGCGTCTGGGCTCATAAAACTGTGTACGTTCTCGTATTACTGGTTGGTTGAATTAGTTTTTCATTATTCGGGTTTGACGATGCTTTGTGCGGTGTCGCCATCCCAAACTCGTTTCATATTGTCGAAGGCAAATCGTACTCTTCTCGGATAACTTTCGTAACTCTTACCCGCAATATGCGGAGCAACTACAACGTTATCCATCGTGAGCAGGGGATTGGTCGGATCGACGGGTTCTTGCTCGAACACGTCTAATCCGGCACCCCATATTTCACCGTCTTCGAGCGCGTGCTGCAATGCTATCTCGTCCACAACCGGACCTCGGCAAGTATTTATCAGAACAGCAGTCTTCTTCATTAGCTTGAATTCACGCTCGCTGATCAAAGCACGAGTGCTGTTGTCGAGAGGGGTGTGAAGCGTGACGATGTCGGATCGTTCTAGCAATTCATCGAGTTCGACTCTCGTCGCCCCGTATCCCTCCGCCTTTTCGCTTCGGATCTTGTCAGTGTAGATCGTCGTCGTATCGAAGCCACGGAGCATTCCTGCGACGTTGCTACCAATCTTTCCTGCGCCGACGATTCCGACCGTTGCCCCGAATAGTTCGTGCGAATCACGTCCGTCCACTTCGGGTTGCATCCAATCGCCAGCTTTCGTATCCATATTGGAAATGGGCAGGTGTCGGAGTGTCGAAAGAGTAAGCGTAATCGCAAACTCGGCGACCGGGATAGCATTCGCTCCACCGTTGTTTGCGACAGGAATGCCCATCTCGCCGGCGAGTCCAAGATTCACGCCGTCAAAACCGGCAGAGCAGAGTTGGACGAGCTTTGTTTTCTGTGCGAGTCGAAGGGTTTTATCGGAAACACCGTGACCGAACACCAGAATGAAATCAGCGATTTCAGCCGCTTGCGCCACTTCCTCATCAGTCGATTCGTCAGTGCGAATGTGTAGATTCCAGCCGTCTGGTTTCATTTCGTTCGCCATGTCCAACAAGGGGAGGGCGGGACCAGAAAATACGAGCACTTCAGGCATATTAGTTCGATCTCGATTCAGAATGTTCAAAGGGTTGGTCGCTGCGAACTCGGGCATTGTAAAACGTGAGCGACGATTAGTGTGACGCTTACCGACGTTTCAACGCGTATGCTTTTCGCAGCAAAGTACTGATTCAACAAAACTTCATCGTTCTCCGGTTTATCTTTCATGACCAACGGCTCTGACTCTGGCACTAACTCCAACTTTGGGCAGATCGAATCTGCCGCAATCGAAATTCTCTCTGACCTCGGCGAGTTCACCGCTACTTCCTATTGGGAAGACGGACCTGCCGACTATCTGGCGGAACATGCCAGAAGAGGTGGATTAGAGGTGTCGATCGATGAGTGGGGCAACGTTCTCGCAACAAAACACGGCAACGATCTTGCGGCACCCGGAATAGCGTTTGTTGCTCACACCGATCATCCCGGCTACGAAGTTGTTGCTCAAGAAGGCTCAAAGCTAACGCTGAAAACACTCGGGGGAGTCGGAATAGCAGCGGGTCGTGAAGGAACCCGAGTTTTGGTAATCGGAAAGAACGGTGAGCGTATAAAAGCCACAGTCGCTGGAGCCGAACCGGTGGAAGGCGAATTTCCTAAATCCCGCGAAGCTGCGGGGTGGCTCGGTACTGACACCGTGTACGCAGAACTTTCGAATGGAGAAGCCAATCTCGGCGATCTCCCGCGTCCGGTCGTTCCCGATTTACCAGATTTCTCGTTAGAAGACGGCCTAATCAAAATGCGCGCTGCCGACGATCTGGCTGGCTGCGCTGCAATCCTCGCTGCCCTCGAATCGATCGTAAACACATCGACCGAAGGCAACGTTTACGGCCTATTCACTCGTGCTGAGGAAACTGGTCTAGTGGGCGCTCGATTGGCTGCCGAGAGCGAACTGCTTCCGAAAAACACGATCATCGTTTCGGTAGAAACAAGCTCGGTGCTTCCCGGTGCTGAAATCTGCGAGGGAGTCGTGATCCGTACGGGCGATCGAGCGGCGACGTTCGACTATGAAGCCGAGGCGTATCTGGGGCAAGCGGTTCACAAAATCAAATCGGCAAACCCTGATTTCAAGATACAGCGGCAACTCATGAGTGCTGGTGGCTGCGAGGCATCCGCTTTCAAAGCATTTGGATACAAGGTCACTGGCACGGCGTTTCCTCTCGGTGCATGGCACAACCGGGGCGAAGCGGGTGTAGAGCCAGAATTCATTTCGAAAGACGATTTTGTTGACGGCGCTATCCTGATCGCTGAAGCAGCAAAGATTGCAGGAACCTCGCCAAAAGGCGTGCTCGCTCGTCTTGGAGACACGCCTTTAGAAGAAGGCGATAGGCTAAAGACAGCTCGCCTCAATCGTTAAAATCCCATAACGAAGTGCGTCGACGGGCGTATTCTGAATCAACAATTTAATCCAACGGAGTTGGATCGTCCACACAAGCGGAGTTATTGAGAACAATATGGAAGTAGATGGCAGCTACCTACTGGCACGCACACTGAAGGAAGAAGGCGTTGAGCACCTCTTCTATCTGATGGGCGGACCCAACTACGAGATCATCAATCATTCCGAGGATCTTGGAATCAAGGCGATCGACTTCCGTCACGAGCAAGCTGCTTCGATGGCAGCCCACGGATACGCCCGTGTCACCGGCAAGCCCGGTGTCACGACTGCTGCGTCTGGACCCGGTACGTTGAACCTGCTGACAGGCCAGTACACGGCATGGGTAGACGGCGCACCAATGATTACTCTCGGTGGTGCTGGACCGATCGAAGACTTTGGCCGTGGCGGATTCCAAGAAGTCGACCAAGTTGGCATCTTCGAACCGATATCCAAAGCCGTGATGCGACCCACCGATCCTGTACGCTACCCCGAACAAATCTCTACTGCTTTCCGTATTGCGACGACGGGTCGACCCGGTCCTGTGTACGTCGATTGCAACGAAGATGTTCTTTACGGCAAGGTCGAAGAATCTGATGCCGCCGTACCGTCCCGAGCACTTGGACGAGCTCGACCTGCCGGTGACCCTGATCTAATCAAGCAAGCCGTGAAAATGCTTTCGGAAGCGAGCAACCCAATGGTGTTTGCTGGCGGAGGAGTCTGGTGGTCGCAGGCGTACGACGAGCTTCGACTACTTGTCGAACGAATGGGCATTCCGTTCTACACTTCGCCAATGTCACGAGGTCTGCTCCCCGACGACCACGAAATGTCATTCCCAGCGGCTCGTTCCGGAGCGTTTAGAGGAGCAGACGTAGTTCTGGTTGTCGGAACCCGAATGAACTGGATGATGACCTTTGGGGAGCGTATTGCAGCCGAGTCGAAGATCATTCAGATCGATATTCACGGAGCCGAACTAGGGCACAACCGCTCTGTCGATGTTGGAATCGAAGGCGACGCCAAGGCCGTTCTTCAGCAGTTTGTCGATGAAGCCGACCGCATCGGATTTGAATCGAAAGCGAATTCCAAGTGGATCGAGAAACTTCGTGAAGCTGATCTTTCGCGCCGAGAACGCGTAGCGCCTCTAGAAAATTCCGACCAACAGCCGATTCACCCGCTCCGACTCTGCAAGGAGCTTCGAGAAGTGATGGATCGAGATTCAATTCTGGCGGTCGATGGCAACGAGATTCTCCACTTTGGTCGCCAGTCGATGCCAACATACATGCCCGGTCATCGCCTAAATTCGGGACCTTCAGGCTGCATGGGCGTCGGACTTCCTTATGCCCTCGGAGCCAAGATCGCCAAGCCAGACAAGCAGGTCGTCGCCCTTCACGGTGACGGATCGCTTGGAATGAATATTCAAGACTTCGACACTGCAGTTCGACATAACTTGCCGGTCGTCATCGTCGTATCAAACAATGAAGGTTGGACGGCTCGTGTCGAAGGCATTCGTAAGCCGGGTCGTGAGCTTGGATTTACTCGATTCGACAAGGTTGCTGAGGCACTTGGTGGTCATGGCGAACTCGTCGAGGATCCTAAAGATCTTAAGCCAGCGTTTGAACGTGCTTTCGCTTCGGGAGTTCCGGCCATCGTAAACGTCCGAACCGACCCTACAGCCCGAGCTCTTTCGCGATTCGTCGGATCGAAAATGGAGTAATCGTCGAGTTTAACCGGCTGTGGAAATCGTAATAGCAGCGATAGGACTCATCATCTAAAACTAACGCCTAACGGGGAGTCAAACGTGCCGTACTACCTAATGCTTTCAAAACTGACCGAGCGTGGACGTGATCGGATCAAGCACAATCCCGATCGAATTACTCAAGTGAATCTGGAAATCGAAGAACAAGACTGCAGCGTGGTGTCCCAATACGCACTGCTCGGTCAATACGACTTCGCAACCCTCATCGAAGCTCCCGATAACGCCCACATGAGTCGACTAGCTGTCGATTTAGGCGCACGAGGAACCACCGAAACCGAAACACTTCCTGCCGAACCAACTGAACTGTTTATTGAAGCAATGAAGGGCAAATAGAAGACTATGACATCAGATCGAGAACTCGGGTTTACACCAACTTACAAACTGCGGGAAATGATCGGATCGAAAGAGATTTCGCCGGTCGAACTCACTGAATCTCATTTGAGACGCGCCGACGAACTCGATCCGAAACTCGGAATATTTATTACACGGATATCCGACATGGCAATGGAGGCCGCTCGAGAAGCTGAGGCTGCGGTAATGCGTGGTGACGAGCTTGGTCCACTTCATGGAATTCCCGTTCCTTACAAGGACACCGAACCGATGAAGGGCGTTATTTGGACGCACGGTTCACTCACTTACAAAGACAACATTGCCGAAGTTGATTCGATCCCGCTTTCTCGAGTAAAAGCAGCTGGTGGAATCATCACAGGCAAGACAAATACTCCTGAAAACGGTTTCGCCGGAACGACGGAAAATCGACTCGGCCCACCAGCCCGAAATCCGTGGAACCCCGACAAAACGCCGGGCGGGTCTTCAGGTGGAGCATCGGCGGCTGTGGCTTCCGGTCTCACGAGCTTTGCGCCGGGCGGCGATGGCGGAGGTTCTATAAGAATTCCAGCTGCGTTCGCCGGTGTTTACGGAATCAAAGCAACGCAGGGCAGGGTAGCGCGTGCAGGAAGTACGACACGTAACGCTGGTCACAACATAATGAACAACGCCACGTCGGGGCCGCTAACACGCACAGTCCGAGACGCCGCTGAAACACTGGCTATCTTCTCTGGATACGATCCTCGCGGCGAGTACGACACGATCACTGACGACGTTCCCGACTATGTTGGGGCCCTAACCAAAGGTGTCAAAGGAATGAAGATCGGCTGGACGCCTGACATGGGCGGTAACCCGGTCGATCCTGAAGTAGTGAAAGTCGCCGAAAGCGCGGCTAATACGTTCGAAGATGCGGGTGCTATCGTCGAAACGGTCGACTTTAATCCCGCCGACTACGAAGACGTTTTCTGGACGTTCTTCGACTATTTCACGATAAAAGGCCTCGACGCAGCACGAGAAGATTTCGATAATCACCGGGAAGACATGAGTGACTACTTCGGTGAATACATGGATCGTGCCGACACTCTTTCTGCCGAACGTATGTGGAACATCTTTAGCAATATCGGTGCTTACCGAAAGTACGTGAACGATTACTTCGGCAAGTACGATCTACTGCTTTCACCGTCGTTGGCGGTTCCAGCTTTTGATATTGGTGATGAGCCCGACGTTATCGGCGGCAAACAGGTTCCGCACCGACTCTGGGGATTCACACCGTTCACTTATCTGTTCAACATGACCGGGAATCCCGGAGCATCAGCCCCGGCAGGCTTCTCGTCGGACGGGTTGCCAATCGGACTACAAATCGTGGGCGATATGAAAGATGAAGTTAGCGTGCTTGCCTCTTCAGCCGCCTTAGAGGAAGCTCGACCCTGGGCCGACAAGCGACCGCCAGTTAGCTAGGGCTAGACTGGCGCATTTTAGCGAGTACGAACGATGTCGATATCTCCGCTCGCAGTACGAGCCCGAATCCTTAAATCTGCTGATTCCGATTGGTCGCCTGAACTGCCGAGATCGTTTGCTATGGTTCCGGATTTAGAATCTAGGTCTAGCTGAACTCTCGCGCTCGGACTAACTCCAATGCTGATCTTTCCAGACGCACTGTTGGCCGATATCGCCCCACGGCGGGCGACACCGATTTTTAGATCGCCAGATGCGGACTTCGAACGGACATCGGCATGAGCCTGAGCGATTTCAAGGGCGCCGCTGGCCGATCTAAGAATTGTTGAACCAGTAACATCGTTTGCCCTCACGCCGCCCGAAGCGGTCTTCACGCTGAATTTGCTGCCAACATTGTTGATCTGGGCGTTTCCGCTGGCGGTCTGGATTTTCACATCACCAGCGGCGTCCTCGATTTCCATGTCGCCTGACGCAGAGTAAACAACGACTGCTCCGTATCGCCCAGTGCATTTGACCGTCGCCGACGCAACGCTGATGCGTACATCACTATCGAGCGGCGTTTGTACTTCAATCTTGAGTTGAACGCTGCTTCTCAAATAGCTATTGCCCTTTGTCGGCTCGATCTTCAGTTCGTCGCCGTTGAGAACAACTGTAGTCGCTTCTGCGGCTTCCCTATCCTGTCGACTGCTGCCTAGTGGAGTGACCGAAACGTTGACGTCGTTGCGTTCTTCAGCCACCACGTCGACCGACCCGCTCGGAAGAGATATCTTGATCGATAGTGGAATACTGCGGGCAAATGTAGGCATGGAATATTTTCGCTTAGTCGTTTTGAGGCTGACCGTACTTGCGAATTACGTCCCAAATCTCGGGCTTCATCGAGTTGTATATGAAGTAGCAATAACGCATCGCTCCCTGCGACTGCATCTCCGCTAGCATCCGATCGAGTTCGCTCGCCGTCAGCCAGTTCGATCCAAAATGTTCGAGTCCAACCCACGGTATATAGCGCTCTTGCCCACCGCTGTTTGCGATCATCTTCGCCGTTTGATCACGAATCGCGGTCGTGAACCACTCGTCGGTTGCTTCACCGTTGTAATCGCTGATTGGATACGAAGCAGCAAGCGGATAATCGAACATTGCCCCGAACAATTCCGAAGCCAAATCTATATCGAGCCCATCGTTCCAATTCACGAGCGTATCGACCCAGTTCACGATGGTTCCTCGGAATCCGGCTACACCGCCCGACCACCAGTACTGCTTAGGCTGCTGGAAGTCGATGTACTTCTGCTTCCTGACCGTGTTGTGACCCGTCAACGGCTCGGCGAACGGCAATCGAGATGAGTTGCCGACTTGTAGGTTAGGCAGGTGCTCTTTCACGCCACGGTACGAGCTGCTCACGCTCCATTCGACCGCCGCTTGCTTGAACGAGTACCAGTCGCTGAACTTGGGGTGATCCCGCCACCAATCGTGACTAGCCAGTGCACCGTGGGCCTTTGAAATGAACCGGCGAGCGTATTCCGGATTGAATCCATGCAGGAACTCTTTGAAGTGTTCGCGACCGTCGAGGACCTTTTGGAAATCCATGCCGGTATTTGTGGCGAATGCTCGATTTTCCGGCGTGTCGATTGGCTCGACCCACAGATCGTCACGGTGACCGGGCTGAATCTCCCACTTGAAATCAGGGCCGTCGAGAAGCAGCCCTGTGACCTGCGGAAAGTGCTTTGCGGTGTCGCGTGCACGTGCAACGGTCATCGCAGGCATGCTTGGGTCGATAAAGCTGGGCGTGCGTTTGGTTAGATCGAGCTTTCCAGATCCGAATCCACCGTGAAGAAAATATCCCTTGTCGTCCACTGCGTAGATCGTGAAGCCTTTCGAACGCCCCATATCCAGAGCTGTCGACAATTTTTTCGATTGCCCTGCGAGATGATCGGGCATCGTGGGCGGTTGCCAAGAAAATCCTTCGTAGTATTCAGGTGTGGGGTTGAACGCTGCTGTCGGCACTCGATTTATCCGTTCGCCACCCATCGCCGCCAAGCCACGAGGGTGACCATCTTCGAGCTGAGGATAGACGTTGCCTTCGTCTTCGGGTGCTTGATCGTCTAGTAGGCAAAGCCACTGAAGCGCAATCTCTTTTACACCGGCGTCAGCGAGTTCGTCCCAGAACGATTCCTCGAACATGATGTCATTAGGCGGCCTGAGCGCCATTACGGGCCTGAGGGGCTGTTTTTGCGTGTTACCGGATGCCATCGACTCGTTCTCTAGATGTTGGTTGTCGTACCCCCGAGAATGTACACCTATTCTGGTCGAATAATTACCAACATCCCGACCGTAGCGCAGCGAAGTGGAGGGATCCTCGGCGGTATGGTGGGTTTGCGACGATGTTCGTTTGACGCTACCCCGGCGTCACTCGGGAAATTCGCCATGGACGTGAACCGCGTTACGAGAGCGAAGGAATCGCAGTGAACTGCTCTTCGTACAGTTGCCTGTAAAGCGATGATCGTTCCAGCAAATCTTCGTTCGTGCCTCTGTCGGAGATTTTGCCTTGCTCCATAACCAAGATTTGATCTGCAGCGATAACTGTCGATAAACGATGCGCGATCGCGACGGTGGTACGACCCTGACGGAGCCGGGTTAGCGCCTGTTGGATCAGTCTTTCAGAAAGCGTATCGAGTGAACTTGTGGCTTCATCAAGAAGAAGAATACGAGGGTTGGCAAGAATCACACGAGCAATTGCCAGCCGCTGACGTTCTCCGCCCGACAATCGATAACCGCGTTCTCCGACCACAGTCTCGAACCCATTGGGCAAGCCATCAATCAACTCGAAAATCTGAGCCGCTTTTGTCGCGTCGATCATCTCTGCTTCGGTTGCTTCCGATTTCCCGAACACAAGATTCTCTCGAATCGTAGCGTGGAACATGAACGAATCTTGGGACACAACGCCGATCAGTTTCGACAGATCAGCCTGCGCCATGTCCTTCACATTAATTCCATCGATCGACACCGACCCACTGTCGGCGTCATATAAACGCGCAAGTAGGTAACCGATCGATGTTTTTCCAGCTCCACTGGGGCCGACCAAAGCGGTTAGCCCACCGCTGGATACAGAGAAACTAATGTCGTCGAGCGTGAATGGTGCCGCCTCATCATTGGATGGCGTTTTCTTATCACCAACCGCAATTTCGGAATACTTGAACCCAACACTGCTGTACTTGATCTCGCCATTGAAGTTCGCTGGATCGACAGGGACGGGATTGTCAGGGTCTTTGATCTTCGGATCGATATCGAGATACTCAAAGATTCGATCGAACAGAGCAATAGAACTCGATATCTGAACACCTCGCATGAACATCCCGGCCATTGGGAACAGTAATCTCACCTGAATGGCGGTGAATGCAACGATGTCACCGAGCGAAACAGAATCTTGGGCATCGATTATCAGATAACCACCGAGCAACCAGATAATCGCTGGAATGATCGTGAAGAACGTCTGCATAACGACCGAGAACCGCTGGCCGGTCATTCCTTGTCTTAGGCTAAGAACGGTCAGTTCGGAATTGTTCTGCTTGAACTGTTCCAGTTGATCGGCTTCACGCCCAAATGTTTTCGACAGCATTACTCCAGAAACAGAAAGAGTCTCACCGGTTCGTGACGTTAGATCCGAGAGCGACCTTTGAGTTTCGCGAGTTAGTTCGCGTCGTCGCTTACCTACTTTGATCATTGCGAAAGTGAACATCGGAAGCGAGATCAGAGCGATTATCGATAGCTCCCACGAAATGATTAGCATCGCCGTGATCGCCGAAATCACCACGACGCTGTTCGAGAGCATCACTCCGAGCGTGTCGGTGAGCAGCATCTGAGTGCTGGCGACATCGCTTGAAATACGAGTTTGAAGATCACCCGTTCGGGTCGATGTGAAGAACGAAAGCGGAAGTTTTTGTAAATGCGAATATACGGATATTCGGAGACTTTCCATCACCGTTAGTCCGGTCCGCATATTTAGAAAGTTCGTGCCGTACGTGATGGCTCCGCTCACCGCCGCTACGGCAATCATCCAGCCAGTAAGCCAGAAGAGCTGTGATTTATCGGCGTTCGGTATCGCATCGTCGATGATCTGACGAATCAAAAGCGGGGTTGCAACCAATAATGTTGCCGAGATGATCACGAGGATTGCAACGCTAATGAGCGCGTTCCGGTGCGGACGATAAAGCTTCGCTACTCTAATCAGCGTTTTTCGTGCAATCGGGCGTTTGGGAGCATCGTCAAATGACTCGCCCATGTGCCCGCCGTGTCCACGAACCAAATCGCGCTCCTTAGATCAAGACATGAATCGTTGTAATCAACTATTCGTTCTTCTGGCATCTGACTGCAATTGTGCGCCGAATACCGATCTCGCAGTTAACAAAAAAGCGGCTAGTACATATACCAGCCGCTTTAATTTGCTACTTGATGGTAGCCCCAAGGGGATTTGAACCCCTGTTTCAGCCTTGAGAGGGCCGTGTCCTGGGCCACTAGACGATGGGGCCACGTGGCTGCCGATCCAGGGATCGAACCTGGGTTACCAGATTCAGAGTCTGGTGTCTTACCGCTAGACGAATCGGCATCTGCGAACAGTATTTAATAGTAGCAAGGTGATTCTGTTGTGCCTAATAAAAGCAAGCTAAAATTCTGCGAATCTCCTGAACTTTGGCGAACTTCCTCATATTTGGATATAAACCAAGCTTGTTCGCTCGGTATCTCAGCCGATAATTAGCCAACATTGTCGATACATTAAGGGCTAGACTGACGCCTTCACGTAATAGGGGTAAATCCTCTGGAGGTTTATGAATGGCGACGATTGCAACTGCTGCTGAACGGGCGAAAGCATCTGGTAAAGGTCTTGAGTGGAAGGGCGTGTTCCCGGCAAACCCAACTCCTGTTCATGCCGATGGACGGATAAACGAAGAGGCACTTCGAGCGATTTTCGAAGACAACCTAGCTCATGGAGTGGACGGCTTCTGGGTCGCTGGGTCAACGGGCGAAGGTCCGGTGATGAGCGATCAACAACGAGAGACGACCGCACGCATCGCGGGTGAAACGATTTCTGGCAGAGGTCTATCGATCATGCACGTCGGCGCAGTCAGCACCGAAAGCGCAGTGAAGGGCGCAAAGGCTGCCAAAGATTCGGGCAACGATGCTATTTGCTGTGTGCCACCTTTCTTCTTCAAGGGCAACGATCAGATGACGATCGACCATTACAAGCGGGTCGCGGACGCTGCCGATGGACTGCCGTTCTTCGTCTACAACCTTCCGCAGCTAACTCAGGTTGAGTTCACGCCTGAACTCATGGAAAAAGTAGTTGAGCAGGTTCCTTCAGTGATCGGTCTGAAACACTCAGCTTTCACTTTCGGGAACATCCGAGCGTTCGCCGATATGGGACTCAAGTGTTTCTCAGGAAACGGAGCAATTCCGCTGCCGGCGCTAACTATGGGAGCTGTAGGCACGGTCGACGCTCCATTGTCGGTTGCACCGTGGCACTACACCGAACTTCACGGCGCATGGGAACGTGGCGATCTTGCAACCGCTCAGCGATTGCAGGATGGCGCGGCGAAGATAGTCGATATCGTTCGAATGTTTGGTGCACCTGCCGGTGTGACCAAGATGATTCTTTCTGAGCGACTCGGCATCGACTGCGGTCGTCCGATTCCACCTGTGATGGATCTAACCGACGAGCAGCGACCGATTGTTCTGGCAGCAGCGAAAGAAGCTGGTCTACTTTCGAATCCGTAGGGCGATGAGGTTCGTCGTTGGTATTTGAACAACCGCTTCAAGATTCTTTCTTGGGGCGGTTTTTGGTTAATTACTGTTGCCTCTTGTCGGTTGGCTTCAACACTTGGCGTTCCCCCTCAACCTAACCTTCTCCCCTAGGGAGAAGGAACTAGATGCCCACTGCCACCCATCATCCCGACCCCAGATCCCTCGGTTGCACTCGGGAAGTGGGTTATTAGCTCTTGGAAACTACCTTCGACCTAAACCGAACCCCAACTTATCGCTTCGCTGCCGAAGCGTTCACGAATCGTGTCGAGAGCTTCACTGGTGTCTGAATCAGACATCGGATTCTGATCCAGAAGAGAAAGCTGTGCCGCTTGTTCGCCCAGACCAGTAACCGATACTCCAAGCAGACGAATGGCGTCACCCCGCGCTCGCATAGCAGTGACCAACAGCGTATGAGCCGTATCGTAGATCAACTGATCACCATCGCCGGGCGCGACGAAAGTCCTCTGTCGTGTGATCGTAGAAAAATCGCCATATCGTAATTTTATACTGGCACCCCTCGCTCGTAGACCCGATTTGCGCAGCCTCGTGCCAACCCGTTCACTCAGACTCTTCAGAACTTTTTCAAGCTCAGAGTGACGTGAAACATCAGTCTCGAACGTAGTTTCTGCACTGATCGACTTAGCTTTCACTCGTTCTTTCAGCGGAGCGTTATCGATGCCTTTGGCCCGTCGTTGCACGTAATCAGCGTGATTCGGTCCTAGTGCACGCCGCAATGGTCCAACCGGTGCGGCAGCGAGTTGTCCTAGGGTCGATATCTCGAGTTTCGCCAGTGTCGCACCGGTTTTCGGCCCAATTCCCGGTAAATTGCGAACTGGCTGCGGAGCGAAGAATGATTCTGCCTCTTGCAGACGAACTTGAAATACGCCATCTGGCTTGGCGTGCTCGGTTGAAACTTTTGCAACGAGCTTGCTAGGTCCAATTCCTATCGAAGCGGGAAGCCCTAGTTGATCTCGCACAGCTTTGCGAATCTGATCTGCTGTATCGATTGTTTCACCGTAAAGTCGTTCTGTTCCCGTCATGTCCAAATACGCCTCATCGACGCTTACAGGCACGACGTTCGGTGAATATTCTCGAAGAATGTTCATGAACTTTTTGGAAACAGTGCGGTACAGATCGTGATTGCCGCGCAGGTAAATCGCCTGTGGACAGAGTCGGCGCGCCACCGCGGTCGCCATTGCAGAATGAACCCCAAATTTCCGGGCTTCGTACGAAGCTGTCGCTACGACTCCACGAGGCCCAATCCCACCAATTACGACAGGTTTGCCGATTAACGACGGGTCGTTTTGACGCTCGGCCTCGACGTAGAACGCGTCGAGGTCGACGTGAAATATCACTCGTTCTTTATCAGAGGTATTTGGCTCGCCAGACATGCCTGAAGATTAGCAGGTACACGGAGGAATCACGAAGCGAGAAGTGACTCTAAGCCAGTTCGTGGATCTGGCGCAGGGTGTTTGCCATTTCGACCGCTGCATCGGCGTAGCCGCTGGCGTGACCGATTCGTACGACGGCATCATCAGTGTTGTCGGTGGTTAACACGCCGAAAATCACCGGCTTGCCTGAATCGTCACCTGCTCGGGCGATACCTTCTGTAGCGGCACGAGCTACGAATTCGTAGTGATCTGTATCGCCACGAATAACCGCTCCGATGCAGATCACAGCGTCGATATCGCCACGCTCAGCAAGTCTTCGAGCGGTTAATCCCAGTTCAAATGCGCCCGGAATCTGCGTAACCACAATATCGTCGGAAGCGACACCAAGCTCGGTAAGTCGAGTTACGACCAAAGCTGTCATTTGGTCGGTGATGTAACCGTTGAATCGAGCCGAAACGACTGCGATTCCGAGGCCTTTTCCGTCAAGGTTTTGTTCGATTTTCCGGGGTGACATTAGTCGTTGGCCTCGTCACTCGATTTTCCACTTGATTCAGATGGATCGACTTCAAGATCATGTCCCATCTTATCGACCTTCGTCTGCATGTAGAACCGATTCTCGTCGTTGATCGGTGCTTCCAATGGAAGCTGCTCAACCATATCGAGCCCGAATCCTTCGAGTCCGATGACCTTCTTGGGATTGTTCGTAAGCAACTTGAATCGTCGAATTCCGAGATCATTCAAAATTTGAGCACCCACGCCGTATCGACGTAAGTCCATCGGAAATCCGAGTCGCAAGTTCGCTTCGACAGTATCTAGCCCTTGGTCTTGAAGCTCGTAGGCCTTGAGCTTGTTCAAAAGCCCTATACCTCGACCTTCTTGTCGCATATACACCAAGACCCCACGACCCTCGGCTGCAATCAGTTTCAGAGCCATGTTCACCTGATCGCCACAGTCGCAGCGAGTGCTGCCAAAAACGTGACCCGTGAGACACTCCGATTCGACCCGAACCAAAACCGGCTCGGAATCGTCGATCTCGCCCATGTAAACAGCGATGTGTTCCGAAGGATCGACGAAGCTCTTGTAGGCGACAGCCGTGAACACGCCATGCGCTGTTGGAAGTCGGGCTTCCGCACCACGCTCGACAAGCTTCTCATGGCTCATGCGATAGGCGATAACGTCGGCGATAGTAACGATAGGGTAGTCGTGCTTCTTTGCTGTTTCTTCCAGCTGAGGTCGGCGTGCCATCGTGCCATCGTCATTCAATATTTCGCAGATAACGGCCGCAGGGTGCTTACCAGCCAATCGAACAAGATCAACTGACCCTTCAGTGTGACCAGCTCGTACCAGCACTCCGCCTTCTTCATAGCGAAGTGGGAAGACGTGACCCGGCTGAACGAAATTTGCAGCAGACGATTCTTCGTCGGCAAGCAACTGAATCGTGTGTGACCTGTCGGCAGATGAAATACCTGTGGTAATTCCGAATTTCGAATCGACAGTTACCGTGAACGCCGTTCCGTGCTCCGCCGTGTTGTTCTGCACTTGCATAGGGAGCCCAAGACGATCAAGATCATCTCCGATCATCGGAGTGCAAATCAGCCCTCGCGCCTCGTTTGCCATCACCGTGATGTTCTGAGGTGTGGCATCCTGAGCCGCCATCACCATGTCGCCTTCGTTCTCACGATCTTCGTCATCGACGAGGATCACGATCCCACCCTTTTTGATTTGTTGGATCGCTCGTTCAACTGACTCGATTGCGCGGGCTTCGACCGAATCGGGAATGTGCGGATTGATCGTCATATTTTGTGGAAACTTATTCAACGATGATTACTACTTGGGAAGATTATTCAGATACGGCTCGACCAGATTCGCAACGTACTTAGCGGTCACATCTGCTTCGAGGTTCACTTTTGAACCCTCTGGACGTTCGTTCATTGTCGTGTGATCGAACGTGAACGGGATAATCGCTATGCTAAAACTATCGGCATTGCGATCGACAACTGTGAGGCTGGTTCCATCAACAGTGATGAAGCCTTTCTCAACTACGTTTTCAATTATATTCTTCGCAGCCTCGATGATGATAATTTTCGAATTACCGTCATCGATAACAGAGCGAATCCTACCAACGCCATCGACGTGCCCTTGCACCATGTGCCCACCAACTCGGTCGCCGTATCGAAGTGAGCGTTCGAGGTTGACTTTGCTGTCTGGTTCCAGATCGCCGAAGTTAGTTCGCACCAGCGTTTCTGGAACGGTTTCGACAGTGAACGTGGAATCGGATTCGGAAAGTGCGGTTACAGTTAGGCAAGCGCCAGCAACCATGATCGACTCGGAAATTTTTAGATCGTCGAGCACTTGATTGGCTCGAACGACGAGGGTTTCACCGTCGAAAGATTCGACAGTTCCTACTTCTTCGATAATTCCTGAAAACATTGCCTGATTTTGCCTACTGTCGGCTCGAGTGAATCGGGTTCGTCGATCATGTTAGTTCGACTTCGAAACGAAGCCTTCGATAAGAATATCGCCGTCGATCACCGTGTGGGTGATGTTTTCCATGACGAGAGCATCGTTGATTGCTGATATTCCGAGTCCAGCAAGCGGCCCGGGAGCTTCGTTTCCGCCGATGATCTTTGGTGCGATGAACACAGCGACCTTATCGACGAGTCCACTTTCGACGAACGCTCCGGCGAGTCCGGCACCTGCTTCGATCATCACGTTGTGAAGCCCTCGTGAACCGAGTTCATCCAAGACGGCGGCTAAGTCAATCTTCGAATCAGATAGAACAGATTTCAGGATCGATACATGAGGAGCGAGTGATGTTGCATCAACGTTTTGCCCAACGACCCAAAGAATTTCGCCCGGCTCGTTGATTAGCGGCGCATCGGAAGGCATCCGCCCATGTGTGTCGATGATTACTCGCAGCAATGGTCGACCGGTCGGATTTCCATCGGAATCTCGTGCGGTCAGCCTTGGCTTATCAGCTATTACGGTGCCGATACCAGTGATGAGAGCATCGGTTTGACGACGCATCGCGTGAACGCTTGCTCGTGAACCTTCGTTCGTTATCCACTGCGATTCGCCGGTGCGAGTTGCAATCTTGCCATCAAGACTTGTCGCCAGTTTTAGTGTGACCAGCGGACGTCGGGTTTTCAGATGATGATGAAAGCCTTCGATTAGGAATTCAGCTCGCGTGTTCTGTTCGTCAGTCGCCTCTCGAACTACTTCGATTCCTGCAGCCTTTAGCTGACGAAATCCGTTGCCTGAAACACTCGGGTTCGGATCTTCAAGCGGTGAAACAACCTTGGAGATACCAGCCGTAATGATTGCTGCAGTGCACGGCGGGGCCACGCCTTGAAACGCATGAGGCTCAAGCGAGCAGTAGAGAGTTGCTCCTTTTGCGTGCTCACCTGCCTCGGAAAGTGCGATCGGCTCGGCGTGTCGACCAGGTCGTGGCTCGGTCGCTCCTTCGCCAATGATTTGGCCGTCCTGAACGACTACAGCACCTACCGCAGGGCGAGGCGCAACGCCTCCCATTGCCTGTTCGGCGAGATCTAGCGCTCTATCGAGTGGAGTACCGATGACTGAGCCTCTCAGGGGAATCTAAGAACGCTTGATGTGGGAGTCAAAATCAAGATGCGACCGGCTTGCCGTTGGCGACTCTTGTCCTTGGTATCGACTGCTGAGTTCTTTAGAACCATAAGGACGATCGACTACGGTCGTCATCTGCTGGAACGAAATCTGACCGATACGCATTCCGAAGTAAAGAGTAATCGGCAATCGGGAGACGGTCGCAAGCTCGAGCGTGAGATTGCCAGACCATCCGGGATCGATAAATCCGGCAGTCGAGTGAATCATGAGACCTAGTCGCCCCAACGAACTTTTGCCTTCGATTCGAGCAACTAGGTCGTTCGCGAGGGTCAGTTTTTCGAGTGTGCTGCCCAGCACGAATTCGCCGGGGTGCAGCATGAACGGTTCATCGTCTTTGATGATTACTTCATCAGTTAGATTCGGAACTTCCTTGCGCAGATCGATGTAAGGCAGGGTCGAGTTTCGAAACACCAATATCGTGTTCGCAAGATGAAAATCGACACTCGCAGGCTGTACATCGCGGTCGGAATATGGCTCGATGCCGATTTGCCCAGATTCGACTGCTTCTCTTATCGATCGGTCGCTCAGGACCATGCGAAATTCCTTCGTAAATGCTGCGGTAAATTTCAAGTTGTGCGAATCGCCATTAAACGCTGACGATAACGAGATTGTATGCGCTGACGGAACACTGCGGACACGACTCAACACAAGTTAAATAATAAAGGGCGGATCCCTTCGATGAGAAATCCGCCCTTTATTGGTTTAGTCGAGCGCTTATCCGCCGATCGCGAATACTGCCTGAACAGTTACTGAAAGGTTCACGTCGCCCGAAGAAATCGGGGTTGACTTGAACGCACCGTCCATCGCTGCCATTTCTGCCATACGTGCGCCGTAGGCCATTGGAACCGAGCTGCTAATTTCAGTCAGGTAAACCAAAGGTCCGAGAGTCACACCCATTGCCCGAGCGTAGACGTCTGCCTTAGCAAGAGCGTCGGCGGCTGCGTGTTGGCGAATTACTTCGCCGTATGCAGAAGAGTCGTCGACAGTGAACTGAATCGAGTTGATTCGAATCAGGTCGCCTCCAGCTGAAGCTGCGGTGTCGACTACAGGGCTCAGGTTGTCGATGTCACGAACAGTTACCTGAACGGTGTTGCTTACGGTGTAACCCGTGATGCGTGGCTCGCTGTGTCGGCCCAGTGAGTCTGAAACTTCAACCCAGATTGTCTGTGGGTATATGTTGAAGTTCGTAGTCACTATGTCGTCTTCTGAAACGCCGTTGTCTTTGATGGCGTCCATCACACTTTCCATAGCATCGGCAGCGTTTTGTCGTGCTGCGGAAACGGTGGTCTCACGAGACTCAACACCGATAGAAACCTGTGCGACGTCTGCTGGAATCTCGATAGTTCCCTGTCCGGTTACCCAGATTCCTGAATTGATCGTGCCGATAGCAGAATTGAAAGCTTGCCCGTATCCGACCGGAGCACCGATCGGTATTGGAGCGATCGCAGCTGAGTCGTATCCAGCTGCGATTACTTGGTTGCTGCCGGACGATGTGCCTTGGGAACCGCCCGAGCTAACGTTGCCAACCACACCTGAAGGAGCTCCGATTGCTGGCGTGTCTTCATTTGTTACCTTTTCGTCGGCAGCAGTATCGGCGCATGCGACTGCTGCGAGTGAGAACACTGCGAGAGCAGCCACGAGCAACCATGTTGCGGGCTTTCTGATCTTTACGTTACTCATGACTAAATCCTTCGAGTTACTTGTTTGTGGTTCAGCGGCACGTTTGTGTGTCCTAAACCTTTTGAACTATTTATTGACCAATCCATGTTTGAATTGTCGTTGTTATAAGTAGAGACGACGAGTGGTTGAGATTTGTTCCATCGAGTTATGCCGAGAATCACTGTGAGCTGGAATTGGTGGTTGGTTAGCGGTGTCGAGTGAAGGAACCGCACCCAACATCCCGACTGTAGCGATAGCGAAGTGGAGGGATCCTCGGTGGTGCGGCGTGCTTGGCAGTTGATAACGACTCCCGAAGCCAGCGCTGCCCCAGCCCCAGATCCCTCGGTTGCACTCGGGAAGTCGACGGCTGGCTGTTGTTGGTTCGGGGCTATATTGGGGGAGAATCGCCAACCAAAGTCCTCAGTCGAAGTTACCCGCCGCGTGCTCGTCTTAGACCTGCCCATGCGCCGATGGCAGCGATTGCTAGTGCGGCGAGAGCGGCTTGGAGCTGCCATAGGGGAAGTGAGATGCCATCGTTTGAAGAAGCCGGTTCAAACGCGGTGTCTTCTGCGTAAGCTAGCTCAGCTTCGCTCGAATCCACAGGCGATATCGAATCGCGCTGTGCCTGTTGAAGTGATGAATCTTGATCCAATGATCCGGCAACGGACGCTGCTTCGTCGACGTCCGGGATCAAAGCATTTGTGGGTGCTTCCATCATGAGGCTGGGCGGCTCTGGTTCTTGTGAATCCGTATCCGGACCTACGAGTCCAGCGACCGGAGCTTCTGCCGATTCGGCTACGACCGAATCGTCGGCGCTGTCGAATTCCGGTGCAGCTGCCGCTGAAGGCGCGGCGGTAGCTGCTGTTGAGGAAGATGCTTTTTCGGTAGTAAACATGTCAGCGCTGGAATCTGAGCTTCCTGGACTACCAGCTACCCCAGGACTCGAAGCTCCACCATCTGCAGATTCCGAAATCTCGGCAGTCGAGAACGATTCACCCTGACTCGAACTAGATTGATCGACAATTCCGGTCGCATCACCAATTGTCAGCAATGCAACACCAACGGCAGCGATCACTCCGATAGCAGCGGGGGCAAGCGCTAACTTTCGTTGCGGAGCAAATAACTCAGCAACTCGTGACAACAATGAGTCATGTCCTTCAGCTGCTGCAACCATTTCCGGTGTGACCGCGTATGAACGTGGGGCTTCGATCTTTTCGATTCTGCCAAGTACCGACCGTAACGCCTGTTGGGTGGAGAGGTCTCTTTCGAGCGAAGCATCATCACGTATAAGTCTTTCAACGAGTTGAATCTCGTCGGCCGACGCGTTGCCTTCAACGAACGCATTTATTGCGTCGATGCTCAAATCTTTACGACTTATAACTCGATTTAGAAACTTGCGAACCACTCTGTTTTAGTTCTCCTTGTCATATAGACGCATTGAGACTGGTAAAAGTTCCCTATCTTGTTGAACACAGTCGCGCATACGTGCTCTGGCACGATTTAAACGGGATTTCACGGTGCCAATCGAAACGCCAATAGCGTCGGCTGCCTCATCGTACTGGTAGCCCTCAACATCGATCATCACCATGGCAAATCGATGATCGTCGGAGAGGCCGCCCATGCAATGTTCAATAAGACGCGCCAACTCGGCGTTTAGCGCATCCGCTTCAGGATCTTGCGAGTCGTCTTTGACTGTTTCTGAGAAGTAGACGATGTCTTCGTCTATCGAAGTTTCGCCGCGGCGAGCGATCTTCCTCAGGTGGTCCAGCGATGAGTTCTTCGCTATGCGGAAAAGCCAGGCACGGAATATCCCGCCTCGGTATGAGGAAATCTTTCGGAATGCAGAGATGAACGTGTCCTGCGTAATATCTTCCGCAGTCGCACGATTTCGAACCATGCGCAGAACAACACCGAACACCGCGTCTTGGTACTCGACTACTAAACGATTGAACGCGTCGTAGTCACCGTCACGGGTTAGTTGTATTAGTCGCTGTTCGTCGAAGCTGGTCATTTTGAAACTAGATCGCGTGCTTGCCACGCTCAATGCTACTCACCGCCCAATAATTCGGCAGATGAACTTCAAAACGTTACTTAGTGATTACGTGCAACTAGTGATCACCTTGTTATATTCACAATAGAGCGATTTACAGTTCGGGATTTCGATTTTGCGTGACCTTGTTTTTTTGGTCGCCCAACAAAGGCCACAAATGCGATCAGTGCTTCGGGATACTGGCGAGACGATCATCACGGCCGTGGTGATATTTCTCGCGTTGCAAGCAACGACTCAGAGCTTCCTCATCGAAGGTTCATCGATGGAGCCTACGCTGATTCAAGATGAGCGCTTGCTGGTCAATCGTTTCATTTACACCCAGTCACCGTTCAACCTATTTGGGGACGACCACTACTTGTTTGGAGGCCCGAAACGAGGTGACATCGTTGTATTTCATCCACCGACCGGATCTAATACCGATTTCGTAAAACGAATTATTGGCATACCCGGCGACTGGATCGACCTCGATGGTAGTTCTGTTTATGTGAACGGTGAAAAGACCGCCTGGGTCGATGTTTCGACCGCTCGTCGACATGACGACTACCCGGTGCAGGTGCCAGACGGAGAGTATTTCGTGATGGGAGACAACCGCCGCGTATCGGTAGATTCTCGAAACTGGGGTTTTGTTTCCGGCGATGCGCTTGTGGGTCGAGCATGGTCGGTTTACTGGCCGATCAACGAATTCCAGCTCTATAGCTAATGCTTATGCGCTGGTCTTACATTACGAGGAACCTGCCCTGAGGTGACGCGGCAATCATTCTTCTAAGCAACGCTACTGACTATCCTCCGACATTGAGCGGGGGCATATCGTTGTTTTCTAAGTGTGTAAGTTGCCTACAGTCGACAGTAGCGTTGCTCAACGTCGTTGATTGCCACGTCTCTCATTCTTCGTTCCTCGCAATGACAGGTGGGCGGAATATCCGAGGCTAGATCAGCGGCTCACCCAGCCTTCATAAA
>JABHBJ010000004.1 GCA_018673955.1 Chloroflexota bacterium
AGGCGGGGATTCTCGTGGCCCACGTCGTGACGATCGCGGTGGGGGTTACTCAAGCGGACCAAGACGTGACGACCGAGGCGGGGATTCTCGTGGCCCAAGTCGTGACGATCGCGGTGGTGGTTACTCAAGCGGACGAAGACGTGATGGCCGAGGCAGCGATTCTCGTGGTCCAAAGCGTGACGGTGGTGGAGAACGTCACGCACGACGTCGCGTGAATACTGACGGTCCACGAATTGACGGCAAGGGCGAGAATCGACCAGACCCTCGAGTAAACACAGATGGTCCGATTATCGATGGCAGGGACAAAGAGCCGAAATCCGACAATCAAGGCTAGATCAATTCTTAATCTCTAGTCCCTTATCATCGAGACGTGCCTAAAAATCGTTCTATCGGTAGTCTTCGCCGTTGTCTAGTGGCGAGTATCCGACTGTTTTCTTGGCGTGATCGGTATCCCAGAAGCGCCAAGTGTTGTCGGAAACTCCATAGAAAATCTCGAACCCTAGTGGTTGAGTGATGCATTGTGTTACCAGTTGTGCGAGATCACGGTGACTCAGCCATGTCGCCAGCGTTCGAACCGATCCTTCGGGTCGAGCCTGAGGGCCTTTGGGACTGTTTTGCGGGTTCACTGTGCCAATCCGTAAGCAAGCGACCTCAAGTCCGAAGTGCTCGTGGTAGTAACGGCCCGTCGCCTCTCCAAATGCCTTACTAACACCGTAATCGGAGTCGGGCCTGACTGGCACATTGTGATCGATCATCTTGAAACCACCTGGCGTGAGTCCTTTATAATCGCCAACTCGAATTTTGCTGTATGGCTCGTCCATTTCAAAATTACCAACAGCATGATTTGAACTGGCGAACACCACTCGTTTCACCCCGTTTTGTCGAGCTGCTTCGTACACGTTGTGAGTAGCTGAAATGTTGTTTTTCAGAACATCGGGCCAAGGCGTTTCGACAGGAGCTTTGGCTGCCAGGTGAATCACCGCGTCGACACCGGCAAAGGCCTTCGACATGGTGTCGTAGTCCGAGCCGTCGGCAATTAGGGTTGGTACATCAGGTGCGTGGTCAGATCTTCGTGCGTCAAGAGCAGAAATCTCGAAATTATCTGACAGGGCGTTGACCAGCATTGATCCTATTAGTCCTGATGAGCCTGTTACTAAAACCTTCATGGTTGATCTCCTAGCGGGTTATTTCGAGAAAAGTTATGTGTCGAATCATAACGATTGACCTCGAGTATTTGGCAGAAATCGGGCAATTTTGGGCGATCATTTTGATTTGTTGTTACTCACTATTTGTCGTGTGGAACCTTGGTTTAAAGATGTTAGTTGAATACGTATCAACAACTTCTTCACGGCATTGTCCTTGTTGAGATTGCACAACTCTCGAAACCCTGTTCTCAGTATTGTCGAAATTTGTGAGGTATTTTTCTACTATGAAGATGTGCATTCAGGAGACTTTGTAAGAGATTTCGCGTTAATCATGGTCGCAGCAGCAACGGCCTTGATACTTTTCCGTTTGATTCGGCAGCCACCGATACTCGGCTATCTCCTCGCGGGTATGCTCGTTGGTCCGTTCGCACTTGGAGGGAGATTTGTATCTGATACCGAGACCGTTTCACTCGTAGCCGAAGTTGGGCTTGTCGTATTGTTGTTCGCTATTGGAGTGGAGTTCGGCTGGGAGCGAATTCGGAAAATCGGATTCCGAGTAGTGCTCATAGGCGCCGTCGAGATAGCGGCGATGATTTCACTCGGGTATTACTTGGGTAGAGCGCTTGGATGGACATCTACAACATCGGTTTATCTCGGTGCTGCGTTGGCTTTTTCTAGTTCGGCAGTGTTGGTTCAGATGCTCAGAGAAAACGGGCAGCTGATGTCACTGCGTGGGCAGTTGATAGTCGGAATTCTTGTGGTCGAAGACTTCGTCGCTGTAGTTCTTCTCGCTGTTTTCTCGGGCTACGCAAATCAAGAATCAAGTGGAGCAGTTCAGGTTTGGCCTATCGTAATCAAGATGGCCGTATTTGCAGTTGGAGCTTTGGTGTTCGGGACACTTCTTGCTCCTCGGTTGATGGATTTATTGGACTATTTGAAATCTCGTGAAACGCTTTTGATTGGTAGTTTGGGAATGTGTTTCGGAGTGGGTCTTCTTGCCCGTGAGATGGGCTTGTCGGCTGGAGCTGGGGCATTTCTAATTGGGACCGTACTTGGTGATACTCGACATAGAGAGCAGATCGCTCGACTTATTTCCCCTGTTCGAGATGTGTTCGCCGCATTATTTTTCGTTTCGATCGGCATGCTTGTGAACATGGCTGACGTACCTGAATACTTAGGCACAGCACTGATCGTCACTGGGGTGTTATTAGTCGGTAAAATATTGGCTTCAATGGTAGGAACATTCCTGACTGGTCATGATGGGGACACTGCCTTACGAGTGGGCACGGGGATGCCGCAGTTGGGGGAATTTTCTCTTGCGATCGCTCGATCGGGTAGTGAACATGCCGCCATTGGATCCCAGTTATATCCGGTCGTCACGATCAGCACCGTGATGTCATCGTTTTTGTATCCGCTGGTGTTTAATTCACATCGCGTAATTGGATCGTTAGTTGCTCGATTGATGCCTTCCAGAGTAAAGACTGAAGCATCGTCATTTTCAACGAAGATAGCTACTGCTCGTCGCTCGATGGCTCCGGCAAAACCTGCCCCGCATAATTTCGTTCAGGGTGTGCGATCGGCCGCAGTGAGTTTCGGAATCATTGGACTGGTAATAGTTTCTGGTATGTTGATATCGAACGCGGGAACGAGTTTGGCTGTAGATATTGGTATTTCTGAAGACTTGGTCAGTGCAGCTGTGATCGCTGCTGTTGTTACGCTCGCCGTGCCATCTGCAATCGTAATTTGGCGCTTGTTGTCGGATCTCGGCACTGTTTTTGCACGCCGGGCGTTTATTCGTTTCAATATGACGAATCGCTTGAGCGCTGCTGAGGCTATCAGCGTGGTATCTGTGAGCATTCTTATGATGGTCATAGGTGTATGGCTTGTAATGCAATTGCTGCAAATTATGTCCATCGCCGATTTAGCGTCGCCACTTTCTGCACTTGTGATGACGCTAAGTGTTGCCTTAACAGCTACTTTGGCGATGAAGATACATTCACAGATGGACCGCACATTCAGACGAACTATGCTGGGCGATGCTCAGATTCGAGATCAGACACTGCACCCGACTGACGTTAGTGCTTCAACAGATGATTAGTCCGTATTTTCGTGAATGGTTTATTGGCCGGAGTGCTCGAATTGATTGTGTTTGTGTGTGGTGTTTTTAACCACGGAATTGCCTGAATATGGGCGGTGGTACTGTGGTGATGTGCCGAAGTACTTGAACTTGTACAAATCCTATGGGATGAAGCAATGGCGCATTTGGCGCAGCATCAACAACATTGATCATCCGCACGACTTACCGACGTTGACGGGTTCCTTTTAGTGCAGCGACGTTGTGGTTAGATCCTTGGGAGAAGCCTTAGTAGGTTGCTTGCCATGATTCCGTAGCCTTCGTTGTTGGGGTGGAGGTCGTCCGGCAGTAGATGGGCCTTGTCGGAGCCGAAAACATCGAGGCCGTTTACGTAAGTGATATTCTCGTCGCCGTGCGCTTTCAAGGTGCCATATGCACGTTTTACTTCGTGTCGCATATGCCTAAGCGAGAAACCAACGTCGTTGAGTTCGGTTTCTCTTCTTGGTGAGTAGATTGGTGAAATAAGGACTATTGGTGTTGTTGGGTGTTTTTCGCGCACGATCTTAACGAAGCCCAATATGCCTGGGTAGAACGTTCGCTGATTGAGCGATCCCGAGCCATATATGTTGATGCCTAGGCACATAGATATGAGGTCTGCTTCGCTATCTCTGATCACCCGGGCGATCATTGGATCGAGATGGCATTGACCGCCGAAACCGAGACACCACAGATCATATCCACGGGTTCGAGCGACGATTCCTGGCCATGTTTTGGTTGGTGAATCTGCGGTTTTGCATTGCGTAATCGAGCTTCCGTAGGTGATCCACTTTTTGGCGGTAGAACTAGGTTTCGCTAGTATTTCCGACTCAACATCGATTTTGAGATCAATGAGTCGGGTTTCACCAAACTGTGGAAGCCATAATTCGATGTTTTTGGCTCCGAAACCAAGATTTCCGAATCGGAACGACGACTGGTTTGCAAGGCTGACCGACGCTACTAATTTGTCATCGACTACTAGGTCAATTTGACCTCGATCTTCGAACATATTACATGCGCCTTCGATGGTGGTCGTGTCACTTTGAAACGTTACGCGTACGCCGGCGGCCATCGCTGCGCGAAGAGCTAACTCGCTATGGTATAGCTCTCGTTCTTGGTGATGAATGCGCCATGGCATGACCCACTTGTTGGACACTTCGGTAGATATAACGCCCGCCCAGGAGAGGCGTGGATCGTTGGCTGCGATATGTTGATGCATGAGCGGCTTTCCCGAAATTCAATGATCGTTTGTGACCTAAGGATCGTAGCATTCAGATTGTTTAGTGAGGGCTTAGCCGTTCTTTCAGGCTTATACTTCCGAATCGTAAATCGTGAACTCATCCAGTGAACCGGACCAGTACAGCTTATGCCTACCTACGTATCAGACGAAATCCTTGATCGATTCAGGAAAGTTACTTCCGCTACCGCCTATAGCGCAGTGTGGCGGTTGGCTCCTCCTGATGGTCAGGAGTGGTTTGCTTCAGCGAACTATCAGCTGTGTCTTATGAGGGGGGTGAAGGCTTATACGCCGGGTAAAACACTGGTGGGCAGAGCACAGACGTTGCGGTTTGTTCCGGCACGCCCAGATTTGTTGAAGCAGACCCGTAAAGGCGGAGGATCGCCTGAGTACTTGGCGATGGGCAAGTGTGGGCCGAACGACGTTCTGGTAGCTGAGGCTCACACGTTCGATGAGTATTCGTGCATTCTTGGCAATATGAAGACTCGTCAGCTGTGGCACAACAAGGCGCAGGGTATTGTGACCGACGGGGCTATTCGCGATTTGCAGATGATTTCTGACGAATACGATCTTGCAGTCTTCGCTAAGAATCGATCGCCAGCGGGTAATTTGCCGTTTTTGGAATCGTTCGAAGAAGGTCAACCAATTAACGTTGGTGGCGTCCTGGTTATGCCAGGAGATGTGATTATTGGTGACGACGATGGTGTGGTTGTGGTGCCGGCGGATCGAGCCGAGGAAGTGATCGACTGGATCGAGGAGCAGGAAGAGGCCGAGGAGTTCGTGATCGGTCTCATTGACGAGGAGCAGGTGCCACCAGGAACGTACTACCCGATTTCAGCCGAGACGAAAGAGCGGTTTAGGGCCTGGAAAGCGAATGGTGGCAAGTAGAGTGTGATAGTACTGACTGGAGTTTTCTTAGGCTTCGATTACCATATAAGTAATTCGCATATCTAGCGGAGCGTACGGCTACTCCATACATTCGTCTTTTCATTTTCTCGGAGCTTGCGTTAGATCTGCTCAGTACTGTGTCTTTTTCTCGTCATCTCTACCCTCTTTAAAACCAGAGTTTCTAACATTTACTCTCGACTACTTTTTGGGTTAGATCACTATGTTGTGTCACTGATAGGTGCAAAGTTTAAAATAAATTACTGTAGATACTTTGTTGACGTTTTTCTCAGGAGGATTCACATCGATGGTTAGTCTTGCTGGAGGAATAGCTTTAGGATTCCAAAGATATTTTGACTTTTCCGGTCGTTCCAGTAGGTCAGAATACTGGTGGTGGATTTTGTTCTCATTTATTGCAGGATTGATTCCATTTGTTGGATTGGTTTTACTCATTCCAAACATTGCAATCGGAGTTCGCCGCTTACATGACATCAACAAAACTGGCTGGTGGATACTATTTGCAGTGCTCTTCTTCTGGCTCTTATTCATCCCTGTTTTGCTTCTTCTGTATTGGGCAACACGCCCAAGTGATCAAGGTGATAATAAATATGGGCGTAGATTCCAATCAATAGAATCCTAAATTGGTGCTACCTTGGAAAAATGAGACGGGGTTTTGGTGCAGCACATAATTTGTCCGGAATGTAGCAGGCGGAATCTCAGCACTAATTCTTTTTGCATTTATTGCGGGATTCGCCTTTCTGAACGATTTGTTGCGAGTGTTGAATCCGAGCAACTCGCTGATGTACCTGTTGGGGTCGTTCCTGAAATTCTGCAAAATGACACAGTTGCAGATCTGGATTTGTCATCGGGAAATAACGGTAATGGCACATCCCAAAATATTCCTTTGCCGTCGCGCATTAAATTGAATCGTCTGGAAAACCTTTTTGGCAGTAATTGGTTGGTCAGAATTGGTGTAGTTGCAATTTTCTTCGGCATAAGTTTCTTAATGAAGTTGGCCCTAGATGAAAATATGCTCACCCAAGAAGTACTTGTACTTGCGGGAGTGATTTCTGGCATAAGTTTATTAGTGCTTGGTGAGCTGCTCTGGTCTCGTTACCCGATCTATGCACATGCACTGAGTGGAGGAGGAATAGCCCTCCTTTATTCATCTTTACTGGCGGAACTTGCGCGTGGGGCAGTGGGGGTTTGGCTGGCGGTAGGTTTGTTGTTGTTAGTCAGTTTGATATCTGTGGGTCTGGCGTTTAAAAGAAATTCCCAGCCATTAGCTTTATTGGGAGTTGCGGGCGGGCTATTAGCGCCATTTTTATATGCAGGAGTAACAGAACCGGATTTCCAAGTGGACAAGCTTTTTGCAGGGCAAAAGTATTTTCTGATTATCTATTTGCTGGTGATAAACCTTGGCGTTATAGGAGTAGCCATATTTAAAAACTGGAAATGGTTTAAATTAGTATCAGTAATCGGATCTTATGCGGGATTTGCTTTGTGGTTCGGCGAATATGAAGATCGAAACCTGTCCACAGGATTTACAATTTTCACATTGACACTTTTGTTTATCGTGTTGTTTGTGTCATCAACAGGGTTTCATCTGATCCGGCGTTTGTCACCAAGAGCGTTGGATATTTCTCCGATGGTGTCTAACGCGCTTTTGTACGTGGTTATTTCTTACTATGGAATTTTAGATCACGAGGTTAGAAACTTCGAAAATTGGCAGGCGATACCGACACTTGGATTAGGTATCGTACATTTGTTGATTGCCTATTTAGCGTTCCGCACCAACCGTAGTCAGCCCGTTATGGGAATGATGCTCGGCGGGATTGGACTGGTTTGTATTTCGGTCTTTGTTCCGATGCAATTTGATGGGTATACATTAATAATCGGGATGTCCACCAACGCTGCATTTATGCTCTGGCTTTCCGTATATCTGAAAAGCAATGAATTGAAGTTTCTGTCTCTAGTTTTGTTTATTTTTGCTCTTGGAAGCTTGCTTTCTGTAGACCCAATCGATTCACGTTATGCAGTAAGACCGCTGACGTCGTTATGGTTCATTTTCGTCCTCTACGTAAGCCTGTTCTTGTATACGAAATACCGAAATGGTTTTTCGCTCCGTTTGCTTGTGATTCCAAAGTGGATTGTCACCCAGGAAGATCTGGATCGAAATTACCGTTGGCTTTACAGAGTCAGTTCGTATGATGTGACGCAAATATTCTTGTTGGCATCTAGTAACTTTCTGTCAATTTGGATGCTTTCCATCGAGGTTGGTCGATTCATCGAATCACAGGTCTCATCTGCTGATACGGCAGATCAATGGAAATCTTTGTCTATCACTGTTTTATGGGCAGGGTATTCAACTCTGTTGATAATTGCTGGAGTGATTGCGAGATCTTCTTTTATTCGAGTTTGTGGACTTGGGTTGATGTCTTTGGGTGTGATTAAGCTGTTTCTTTATGACACTTTTAACCTTGAGCAGTTTTACCGTGTTTCGGCCTATATAGTCCTTGGAACCCTCCTGCTTTCTGCTGGAATGCTGTATCAGCGTTACCAGTCTCGAGTACGCGGTTTTTTCACCGAAAAAGCAGATGTCTAGAGAAGCAGTGAATCGTTATGGAATGCATTAGTTGTGGTTTACATAACGTCGAAGATGCTCGATTTTGCGGCCACTGTGGGATAAATATTTGGCAGCGTGCCCAAACTCTTATCGGTCAAGCTGATTCATCAGAACTTGACGATCAAAAAAGTCATGATGGTTTAAAAAACCTTGTAGCCCAAATCATGTTTTGCTTCAGTTGTGGCTTGCGTAATTGTGATGATGCTCGATTCTGCGGGCAATGCGGCGTAAATCTGAAACTTGGCTTACCTTGACTGTGAAATTGTTTATTCGAGCGGATTTTGATCACGAACTGAACTGACCCTACTTCCTTCAATTGATACAGTATCTGATTTTTCAACTGGATACGTTTGATAGAGGCAGGTCACCTTTGCTTCGGAGGTAAGTAGTCCAGTAAGAGCACGATCGTAAATTGCGTCGGACCGAAAGCGATCTTCGCTCGACGATGACACTCATAGGCTTACAGTTCGTCACCATCATAGGATCAGCAATCGCCATATTAAGCGGTCAGTGATATTCCGGCTCTGAGAACCAACAAAATCATCTGATAAACGCATACACTTCGCCTCCAGATATTAATTTTTGGTGGCGATTTAATTTTTACGGCGTGAAAGATTTGGAGTCGAAATTTAATGCGTATTGGGATTATGGGTGCAGGTGGAATTGGTAGCGTTGTCGGTGGGCTGCTGTCGAAGGCGGGACATGACATCACACTGATCGACCAGTGGTGGGAGCATGTCGAGAAGATCAAAGCCGACGGCTTGATTGTCGAAACTCAAGACGACGAGCACCTCACCCACCCGAAGGCGATTCATATTCATGAGCTTCAGCACGAGACTGTGCCGTTTGACGCAGCGTTCATCGCAGTGAAGTCATACGACACCGAGTGGGCGACAACGCTCATGCTCAGATATGTCGATCCGGACCACGGAGTGTTTGTCGATTTCCAGAACGGAATAAATGACGAACGAATGGCGGCCATTGCCGGAGTTGAACGATCGCTCGGCTGCATCATCACGATCGGCGCTGCTGCGTGGGAGCCTGGCCGCGGCATACGTACGGATAACTATCCGCTGGGCTTCAAAATCGCCGAACACGATGGATCTGACACTCAAAGGGCTCGACAGCTTGTTGAAGTTATGAGTGCGGTCGCAGACGCCGAATTTACTGATGACCTGTGGGGTGCTCGCTGGTCGAAGCTCATGGTCAACTGCATGGCAAACGCACTGTCGGGCGTGAGCGGATATGGCACTACTGAAGTGCGCTCGGAACTTGAGCCTTTGCGAATAGGAATTCAGTTGGGTGCAGAAGTTGCGCGTGTTGCTTTTGCTCAAGGCATCAAACTGTTTTCTGTTCTCGAACTTCCTGCGGAGTCGATTGTTGATGCTGCTGAGGGACGTAATATTGAAGAGGTCGAGGCCGCATTTATCGAGGCAGGTAAAAGAGGCGGAGTCGGCGGTGTACCATCGTTCGGTCAGGATGTACGAAAAGGTCGACGCAACGAAATCGACTACCTTAATGGGCTCGTGTCGGACATGGGTAAAAAACTTGGTGTGCCGACTCCTTTCAACGACAAGATTGTCGAGATCGTTCATGATATGGGAATAGATTTTAAAGGCGAACCCAAAAATATCCAGCCATTGGTCGACATGCTGCCGTAACTCTGATGCCTAGAATAAAGAGAAATTAGAGTATGAGTTTCAAGATTGCACTGGTTGGCTGTGGCGGAATGGGTCGTCGACATGCCCACGGATACATCGAACTTCGCAAATATTTCGACATTGTTGAAATGGCAGCTGTGTGCGATGTACACCACGATGTTGCGGCTACTGTTGCAGGTGAAATCGGTGAAGCGACCGATGCCACTCCAGATGTCTACACTGACTTTGACGACATGCTGTCGAAAGCTGACCTCGACGGAGTGGCGATAGTCACAAGTACGCCAATGCACCATATATTCGCCATCAAAGCGATGAACGCCGGTCTTCACGTCATCACGGAAAAGCCAATGGGTTTAACGCTTAAGGCTTGTCGTCAGATGCAGGAAGTATCGGAATCGACAGGTAAAGTCCTTGCCGTTGCCGAGAACTACCGCCGTGACCCGATGAATAGACTTACCAAAGCTTTGATAGATTCAGGCGCGATTGGTACACCCTATTTCGCACTTGATATCGGAGTGAACAGCTCCGATGGTGCGGTTATGCACAGCACCGTATGGCGTGCCAAGAAGGAACAGGCAGGCGGCGCACCACTTGATGCGGGTGTGCACAACGCCGACATGCTTCTGTATCTGATGGGTGGTGCGAACACTGTCTTTGCAGAAACTGCGATCAATGAGTCGCAGCGTACTTTAGGCCCAATGAGTGAGTTGGCACCATTACTTGCCGAGATGTACGATCATCGAAAAGAGGTCGGCTACGAAGACGGCGATATTGTCGAACAAACTGCTATCGATACGGCGTTTGGAGTGATTCGCTTCAAGTCGGGAGCAATTGGACAGCTGATGATGACCGACACGTCGCACGGTCAGTCATTGGGAGTATCCACAATTTCTGGAAGTACCGGCACGATGTATCGACCCCGAAGTCGATCAGGTGAGTCACCTCGCATCGCTAGGAACGACGGAACTGAAATCACCGGAGATGCGTTGCTAGAACTGGTTCCCGATTTTGAGCTGGACGATACGATTTCGATTTTGTGGAATGGCGCTCGTCGAATCAGCTCGTATGACATGGACTTTCGTCAGATTGATTCGAAAATTCTTGCGTACGAGTATCTCGATATGGTTCACGCGGCTGAGTCGGGTATGCAGCCTGAAGTTGGTCCCAGGGAAGGTATGTATGCTCTGGCGCTGGCATATGCTTTGTTAGAGTCGGGTATGAGCGGATTGCCGGTAACTGTCGATGACGTCGTCGAGGGTAAGTCTTCGGCATTCCAAGATGAAATCGATACCGAGATGGGTATTTAGATTTCGTTGGAGTTCGGTGCCCTGACAGTTCTACAAGCGGATATAGAGCAGGTATTGACAGCTATCAGAAGTTGTTTCAAGCAGGCAATTTAGTCAGGGGACGCTGAGTCACCGTATGAAGATTTAAGCTTTGTAAACTCTTCATCGGTTAACGTTCCATCTAGTGCTGTAATGTTCGATTCAAGGTGTGTAATACTCGATGTTCCAGAGATAACTGTTGTTACCTCTGGCGGTTCGGCAGCGAACTGGTATCCCTTCCGAATCAACTCTGATGAATCACCGCCTGAGAGCCAGTCGAGAGCGTTATTGCCATCGTTATTGCCCCACTCTGTCATGCGCTCTTTTAGCTTTTCTGGTTGAGTGAGAGTTAGTCGAACCGGTGCCATGTTCAGAATTCCAGTCTTTGACGATTTAGCGAGCGGAAACGAACGTTTTGCCGGCCACTGGTTCATAATGCCGTACTTGAACATCACGGAATCCCAAACGTGAGGGTGGCGATCCATAGCCGTCGACATCGATTCGTTCTTTGTGTCAATAGTCAGCATTTGCGTGATACCTAGAAAGCGAGTCTTACCCTGCTGTTGTAGCTTCTGCATAACTTCGATGTAGCCTTCAGCAAGCTCGTCGTACTGATGCCGAAGCATTCCGTGAATCTGGAAAATATCTACATAGTCTGTCTGTAGGCGATCGAGGCTTTGTTCAAGCGACTTCACGATCACATCGGGGTCCGTAACTGGCCCATCTGCCAGTCGATACGACCATTTAGTAGCGATCAGGTACGAATCTCTGACGTGACCCCTCAAGGCCTTTTCGAGTAGCACTTCCGCTCCATCATAGGCTTCAGCTGTGTCGAAAAGGTTCACGCCAAGTTCAAGCGCTCTGCTTACGAGAGTTGCTCGACCTGCATCATCAACGCCTGTTTTTTGGCCAAACTGAGACGGACCACCGGTACCATAGCTCAGAAGTGAAACGTCTACGCCGGTGTCGCCAAGTTTTCTGTACTGCAATTTTTATAGGGTTCTCTTAGTACTCGAGGATTGCGCGACCAAGTATTTTGCCGCTTTGTAGGTCTTCGCATGCTTCGTTGATCTGGTCGAGGCTGTATCGCTTGGTCACCATTTTATCGAGCGGGAACTTACCCTCTTTGTAGAGTCGCAAGTACATGTCGAAATCTTTGTCAGGGTAAGTTGCACCGAGCGATCCGCGATACTGCCGCTGGTGGAACATAAAGTGTCCCGGCCAAACAGTCATTTCGGGTCCGGGCATGCCGATGAGAACAGCCATTCCGCCGATATTGTCGGCACCTGAACCACCGCTTCGGGTAACAGGCAAAATCTGTTCGTTCGTAATTTTTAGACCGATAGCGTCGAATGCGTAATCGACTCCGCCGTTCGTCATCTCGATAATTGTTGCTACGGGGTCGACCTTCGCCGAGTTCACTGTGTGAGTCGCACCGAACTGTTTCGCAAATTCAAGCTTTTCATCGTCGATATCAACCGCGATGATCGGGTATGCCTGAAGCACCGCCGCCATTTGAATTGCTGATAGACCGACTCCGCCGACCCCGAATACAGCAACTGATTCTTCGGGGCGAACTTTCGCTGTGTGCGTAACAGCTCCGGCTCCAGTGAGAATTGCGCAACCGACGATCGAAGAAAGGTCGCGGGGAGCGTCATCGGCTACTTTGACCGCGTATCCGCCCCAGACGATCGCATCTTCACCCCACGTGTAAGTGGCGCCTTCAAGTGGCTCTTCCTGCCACGTAACCCCAGCAGAAGGAGCTTTCCAGCGACCTTGAATCGGATCGCGTGGGACCCACGTTACGACCGCTGCATCGCCCTCTTTGAGGTGAGTAATGTCAGAACCAATTTGAGTCACGACTCCGAAGCCTTCGTGCCCGAGCAGTGCAGGGGTTGGACCTTCAGGATTGTGCATCTGGTGCAACTGAGAGTGGCAGACACCGCTTGAATAAAGCTTCACCACGACCTGATCGGGCTTGGGGTCGGGAATGTTGACCTCGTCGACTACAAGTTCCTTGCCGTGTCCGACATGAATTGCGGCTCTGCTTTTCATCGTTGTCTGTTCCTCTGCCGGTCGTGAATTGCTCAGTGGTTTAACGTGTTCGCACAAGAGGGGGCTGAATAGTCTGGAAGTTTAGCATCGGTAAGGAGTGGAGGCGCGTTATTAAACATTTGGATTCGTCAGAGAGTAAGAGCCGAAAAGAGTCGATTTGGGTATTGAATACGAATTTTATTTGGGACTACACTCGATCGTTTTCCGCTCACCCAAACATTAATTCTGTCGTTCGCCGACAAGGTGCTTGCATTTCTAGATGATTGATATGTTTTCGCTAGATGCATCGCTCGGTCAGCTTATTGTCCTTGGCATATTCACCTTCGCACTCGGAATTTTCGCAGGGATGGTTGGGCTTGCTCTGGGCGCCATTAGGTATCCCGTGTTGTTGCTGATGGGATTCAATCCACTCGTAGCAGCGGGAACGAATCTTGGAGTATCGATACTCAATGGCACCGCCGCATCGTGGCCGCACTGGCGTGAAGGCAGAGTTATCGGTCCTGTAGTGCTCGTAATAGGACTGCCGACGATTATAGGGGCGTTGCTGGGTGGATTATTCGCCGATAGCGTTCGAGTGTGGGTTTTGCTCACAGGTATCGGTGTTATTCAGGCAATTTCCGCGGTTACAACATTTTTGCAATGGCGCACCGCCCGCCGTGCCGCACGTAGTGCTGTGGCGGATGGCGTCACAAGTTCCGTCGATGCCACATCGCACGGAGTGTCGCTGAAGTTTCGGTCTCAGACTTTGTACGGCGTGATCGGTTTGGTAATCGGCATTCTCTCCGGAGCATCCGGTCTTGTTCTAGCGTTTTTGCGAATTCCAGTTTTGATCAACGTGCTCCGTATGGAACCTCGTTACGCAGTGGGCACAAACAACGCTATTAGCGTTCTCGCCGGAGTATTTGGATTCCTAGGGCATGCCGTGAACATGAATTTTGACGTATCGATGCTCGCTGTAATGGGAGCCACCGGGATGATCGGAAGCTTTATCGGCGCAAAGCAAACAGGCAGGGTGAGTGCTATCACCATGCGATTGGTGATAGCTATATTGCTGTCGGCATCCATGCCCATCATCGTAACGCGAATCTTTTCGACTTACCCGAATTAATCCGCACTACGACGAGTGTGAGCTTTTTATCCGCCTAGCAGCACGCTCAGGTCTACTTCGCACTTCGATAGTGCCGAGAAGAGGCTGAGATCGGGCGCTCCACCTGCGAGCAAGTTGGCGATTTGGTCTTCGCCTAGCTCCGCCGTAAGGCAGATGATCTGCTCTTCCGCGAACGGGAGCTCGACGTCTTCGAGGTCGTCAGGCAGTTCGAGTTCAACCGTTGAGTCGACCACAGGGTCAATCAGATCACCCTGGTTGATCGGCAATTCCGATGCTCCCATCAGATCATCAATTTCGATTCCGCAGTTAGAAAGTGTACCGAGCAGCGCACCCAAGTCCGACAGGTCAGGTTCTCCCGCTGTCGGGTCGAGCAGTGCCATGCCGTCTTCACCAAGTTCTCCGAGAACACAGCCGACTTGACCACCAGATACACCAAGCTCTTCGAACTCTGAATCGTCTATCGCACCACATTCGATCATTATTGGGAACAGCTCGCCGAGAGCAGAAGAGTCATATTCTTCAGCAGAATAAAGGCCAGCCAAATCGGTAAGACCGGTAGGTCCGGCACCGTTTACAACGCACTCGAGTGCGTCGATTCCACCTAATTCACTGAATCCATAGGCAGCTTCGCTCGCAAGAATGCGGGCTCGTTCGTCGTTAGCAAGGCAGAAAACTCCCTTGAGAGAACTGATGATGACATCTGCCGCTGGCTCTTCGAGGAAGAGTCCTGCTGCCGACATTCCACCGATCTGTTCGCCGATGCAGACGATAGTGTCGTCGCTTAGTCCCCCGGCTTCCCGAGATAGTTGACCTATGAATATGGCATTGACGGTATCTTCACTAAAGCAGTTATCGAGAGCGTTGGCCTCTGCGACGGTTAGGCGTTCGCCTCCGAGGCTCGATGACATCAGGGCGATCATACGATCTCTACCGCCAACAGCATCGATTGCACATGTCGCTTCATCGGCAGGCAATGTTCTAAGAAAACCAACCGGATTGACGATTGGGTCGATCTCTATCGGGGCGACAGGCACGGGTGTGACTGTCGCTGTCGGAACACGAGTTGCGGTAGGCGGTACGGGAGCAGCAGTCGGTTTGGGACTACTGCTACATGCGATCACAACAGCCATCAATGCTGCTATTGCTAGGAATGTCACTGACTTTTGGTGAAACATCTCGGGGTTCTCCATCCCACTAAGTGCAAAAACACAGGCGGGCGAATATACGGTGCCGTGCCACAACTACTTTTAGTTTAAATCTGAATCGTTACCGCCGTGTTTCCTTAGTTGAGTCCTTTTTACCTATGTTTCCTTACAATTCCCTGTGAGTTCGGTGGGGAGTCTCTGCGAGGTTACTCGGGCAAGCCGAGCAATTCACGCCTGAACAAGCTCAACGCACCCATTGCAGCGCGTTGTCTGTCGGGTTCACCTCGCCCGGCGGAACGGACGTGACGGGTTCGTTCTCCATCGGGGCCTGACACTACGATGTATGTTTCGCCTTTGCCTAGGTTTTCGGTTCGCTTATCGCCTTCTTCGGTTCCGTGGACGGCGATTCCATAGGTGGCTCCAGTAGTTTTTCTAATTGATCGTGCAAGAGCTGCTGCTCGCTCGGCACCGTCGGCAAACGGAGGGGTTTCGCCGCCGGATTGAGCTATCTTTTCCAAAGCCTCGTTTGAATTTACGATCGAACTCTGCAAAAACGCAGAATCAGCTGCTTTTTGAACCGCTGATGCGATCGACCCACCACTGAGATCTTCACAAGTTGCGACAGTGGCGTTCTTGGTCACGAGAAGTTCACCAACTACTGATTCGATCGTAGCGTCGTCTACAGCAAATATGTTGTCGCCCAATAATTTGCGTACTTCGACGTCAACTGTGTCGATTAGAGCGTTTGCGGCGTCGATATTTTCAGAGAGAGCAGCGATTCGAACGTCTACTTGGCCAGGGTGGGCGAGCACTCCAACAGTAGGGTTTTTCGAATCGGCGATTAGGTGACCAATACGTTCATCGACTGCACTTTCTCCGATATCAGCTACTTTCAGCACTCGGTAGTGGATCATCTGAGTGAGGTTGTATTTTTCGCGGAGGTAAGGAATCACCTCGTTCTCAACGAGCCATTTCATTTCGAACGGTACGCCTGGAAGGCTGATCGTTACGCCTCGTTCGGTTTCGACTATGAAAGCGGGGGCAGTGCCATTCGGATTTTTCACCACGATGGCTCCGCTCGGGATTTGAGCCTGGCGTTCGTTGTTCTTTGTGAGGATGAACCCGCGCTTCTGGAATCGCTCTCGAAGTTCTTCAAGCGACTCGGGGTCAGTGACAACTTCGCGTCCTGTCACTTTTGCGATTACCTCTCGGGTAAGGTCGTCTTGAGTCGGCCCAATACCGCCGCCCGTGATTACAACGTCGGATCGATCGAGTGCTCGGTCGAGGGTGTCGATCATGCGGTCGAGGTTATCTCCGACGGTCGTTTTGTAGAACAGGTTCACACCGCTTTCGGCGAGTCTCTGCGCAATCCAAGATGCGTTCGTGTCGACGATCTGACCGAGCAGAAGTTCCGAGCCGATAGAGACGATTTCTGCGTTCATGTGAAAGTTGTAATCCTGAATTGCGGGTCGTTGACCGAGATCCGGCGAGACCGTTGCTCGGCGCACGACTCAAAGTAGTTCCGAATGTGTTCATGGTCAATAAAGGTTTTAAGGAATATCAACCCTTCACCGGTCATTCGCCCGGAGCTAACGGTCCTCCACCGGATAGGGGGAGCTAGAGGGCAAGATTGCGCTGTGTGACTGAGTCGTCCGACGACGATGAAACCTAACGCCCACATCACTTGACTTAATTAGAACAGATGTTCGATAATAGAACAGTAGTTCTGGCAAGGCGGCCAAAAACAAGTCGGAGAGGGCAAGATGATTCCAGCAGCTATGGCAATAATTTCACCAGAAGTAGATCTGGGTGTCGCTGTTTCGATTCGGCCCGGAGTGGTTTCACCCGTTTCTTTATCGACTGGTTCGAAGGCTGTTGCCGTAAGTGATGATCTCAATATCGCACTTGCACAGATCGTTCAAAGCGTAACTGATCGCAGTGAAACCAATGAATCGAAGATCATCACTGTCGATCTCGCCAATGGTGAAAGCGTGCAGGAATTTTCGACTCGGCTTCGAATGCTGTTGCTATTCATGAACCGGAACGAGGGTTCTGTTTCAGCCACGGTTTCTCCTTCGTTTCAAGACGATACGTACCCCGCAATGCTCGCTCTTGTGAAGAGTTTTCAAGGTTCTGGAGCAAGCGAAGACTGGCGTCCGGACGGACCTCGATCTATTCGTGTGGGTAGCGCCAGGCACCTGTTTGTCAGTGTCGATATGCCAGTGATGGACCGCAGTCCGTCGCCCGACACGCTTATAGAGATAGCGGCTGCGCACAAAATCAGCTCTTCTTGGTACGACCAACGAGTGAGTCCGAGAGTTGCTTCTATTGGAATGACCACTGTGATGTTCGGTGTGCCGAGTAGTCGGGGCGCTGAGTACGCAGGTTCGGTATTCAAGAGAGAACGAACAAAAAACCTGTCGGGTCGATCCGGCGGTATCCATTTTTCACGTCAATTCAAGTGGTCCGCTTCAGCGGCTGTTTAAGTTCTTTCCAGTTAATCATTTCCGGCCGCTTCATTTTCGGTCAATTCGGAGACTTTTTTTATGGTCATGACAGTTGGTTCTTCAAACCCACTGAGCTTCGGTTACACAGATATTTTGCCTCCTGTTCGATCTGACACATTGCCAGAAAACACGCGATACAAAGATGATGGCTGTGAAGCGGCGGCTAGCTGCTTAGATTGCCCTTTGGCGTTATGTAAGTACGACGATCCGGGCTGGTTGCAGCGCGAGAGCCGTCGAACTCGTGATGATGAAATCTTCCGACTACGTGAGGAGCATGTTTCGGTAGCTAAAATTTCCGAGCGATTCGGCATTAGTACTCGAACAGTTCATCGAATCGTGCAGCGGGGTGGTGCAGCTCCCGTACCAGCGACTCAAGAAGATGATGGGCCGATCATTTCGCTTAGCGAACTTACAGAGCGTTCACTTTTTCGTGAGCGAACGCCGTTTCCTAAACTCTTGGTCGGAAGCTCCCGCCGGTTCAGGGTTAACTAATTCGACTGCTTCGATAATTTCGGTTCGAAATATTCGACGGTAATCTCCAGATAGACTATCTGAATGACCTCGGAATCAAATCTTCCCGATCGACCAAAGTTACGACCGCTAGATGTAAGTCGCGTCACCCATGAGGGGAACGACTACTTCTTGTTAAAGGACCTTCGCCGACTCAATGATCGGTCGATGTTGGTTCCTGCTCCGTTGGGCGTGTATCTTCAGGGTGTCGACGGTATGAACACGCTGAACGAAATCACGGAAGCTGCGATTAGAGGAGGTGCGCCGTCTGTTCCACGAAAAACCCTCGAGGAACTGATGAATCGACTCGACGACATGTTGTTGCTTTCGAACGGAAAGTATTTGACTGAAATCGAGAAACGTCTCCACGAGTACCGGAGTGCTCCAGAGCGAGCGCCTGCTCTGGCTGACCTAGCTTATCCATCAGATACAGCTGATCTCCGAGGCTATCTCGATGGCTTCGCATTTCCGTACATGAACGACGATTCGATGGCAGACGATGATCTGCCTTTTGATGTTGATGTCGAACTCAAAGGGATTGTGTCACCACATATCGATTTTGAACGCGGCGGCGATAGTTATGGAATGATCTGGGAACAGGTGCGCGATCAACTTCAGGATGTTGAACTGTTTGTCGTATTCGGTACCGATCACAATGGTGAAGGTCCCAGACTAACGCTCACCAATCAGAATTACCGAACCCCTTTAGGCGTGCTGGAAACCGACACTGAATTGGTTGATGAGATATCACGTATTTTGTCTTTCGATAGCACGGTCGACGATCACCCGTTTGCCGACGAGTTCAACCATGCAAATGAGCATTCGATAGAGCTTGCGACAGTCTGGCTCCATCGGGCTATAGGTAGTTCGGACGCAAAAATGCTGCCAATTCTTTGCGGGGCGTTCGGCGGATTGCTGGAAGCCGATAGCCCAAACATTGACGATCACCCAGAGATCCGCCGAGTTATTCGGTTACTTCAGTCAGTAGCAGGTGAACGCCGGACTATGTTCATTGCCGCAGCCGATCTCTCACACGTTGGTCCTGCCTTTGGGCAAGATGAGTTGATGCCCAAAGATTCGGAGGATCGACGACGTGTAAAGACAGAGGATGAAGTTCTGTTGAAGGCAATTGTGAGCGGCAGCCGACGAAGATTCTTCGAAGCGATCAGGAACAATAACGATCGCAATAGGATCTGTGGTTTTTCACCGATCTACATGACCATGTGGGCTGCAGATACAACGATTGGTACTTGGAACGGTTACCAGCAGTGCCAGGCAGATGAGGAAGACACGTCATTTGTGTCGATAGCTGGCGCGGCTTTATTCGGATAGTCAGGCGAAATATCAGAGGCTGGTGGGCGTAGCTTACTCTGGGTTCGTGTCAATCATCGTCGATCCGCTAACCAACTGACCAGTAGCCTGGAAGAGCGAACGCTCGGCAATGTTCATAGCCCTGTCGGCGACTCGCTCAACGTTGTGAGCTACCCACATTAAGTATGTAGCGCGCTCTGCGTTATCGGGATCACTCTTTACAAGTTCCATGAGGTCGCCTTGGACCTTGGTGTACAGATCGTCCACTTCATCATCTTCCGATTCAAGTTCTACGACGATGGTTCGAACGACATCTTCATCTCGGCTGATGAACGATTCAAGCGATCGTTTCAGCATGCTGACTGCCTTATCGCCCATACGCGGAATGTCGATCAGTTCCTTGAGCGGCGGCTGGCTGCCCATGTTGATACTGATTTTTGCGATGCCCTCGGCATAGTCGCCAATTCGCTCAAGTTCACCGGCGATTTGCAAACTCGCAACTATGCGTCGTAAGTCGCCAGCCATGGGTGACTCTCGCCGTATCAGCTCGATGCAGTATCGTTCGATCTCAAGTTCAGTCTGGTCGATGTGATCGTCTTCGTTGATGACCTTCTGTGACCTATCGATATCACGATTTTTCAGAGCCTGAAGAGCATCGAAAATCGCCTTTTCGACGAGTCCACTCATCAAAATTAGCTCAGCTTCAAGCCTGCCGAGTTCTCGATCGAACTCTTGCCGACCGATAGATAAAATATTGCCCTGTTGTTCGTTCATGATCGCTACTGTATACCTTTGATGAGCAGTAATGACGGAATTCGGGATTATCCGATTCGGCCCGTTACGTACGCTTCGGTCCGTTCGTCTTTCGGGTTCCCGAACACTTGATCGTTCGTCCCATATTCAATCATCCGTCCAATTCGCTCTTCGCCAGCCATCATCACGGCGGCGTAGTCGGAAATCCGAGTCGCCTGCTGCATATTGTGGGTGACGATGATGATAGTGACTTCGTTGGAGAGTTCTTGAATTAACTGTTCAATAGCCTGTGTTGATATTGGATCGAGAGCTGAGGCTGGTTCGTCCATGAGAACGATCTCAGGATTTACAGCGAGTGCTCTTGCGATGCATATTCGTTGTTGCTGGCCACCCGAAACACTGAGCCCGCTATCGTTTAGCCGGTCTTTCACTTCATCCCACACAGCTGCTCGACGAAGTGAAGTTTCGACTAATTCGTCGAGATCATCGGTTATACCGTTGATTCGCGCCCCGAACGCCACGTTTTCATAGATGCTTTTTGGGAACGGGTTTGGGCGTTGGAATACCATCCCGATGCGAAATCGAATTTCGGTCGGGTCGACTTCAGGATCGTAAATGTTTTGGCCAGCGAAGTTAACGGTGCCTTTAACCGACGCGCTCGGAATTAGATCGTTCATACGATTGAAACAGCGGAGCAGCGTGCTCTTCCCACAGCCGGATGGACCGATCAGTGATACGACACTGTTCTTTGGTACCTGAAGCGATACGCCGCTGACGGCAGTTTGATCGCCGTAAGCTACCGATAGATCGTTCGATTCGAGGACTGGTTCGATGTCGTCGAATCTCAGAATATTTTCTACCGATCCTGCCTGAGATAGAAGGTCGGTTTCATTGAGAGCCATTGGTCACTCCACTAATGAGCCTGGTCAAATTACGTTATTTACCTTGAGATTGAATGGTAGTGGCGTAACGTTAACAGAATGAAAGGATATCGATGGTATCGTTTGATAAGTCATCGATCACGACATCTGCGATCGTCCAACCGAATTGGGTCCAGCGTAAGCAACGATCCGACTCAGGCGATTAGATTCACCATAGCCGATTTTTAAATGCTGTCTTCTTCATTTGATTCGGTTAGTGAAGGTCGATTTGAAGTCGGCCCCGAGTTTGGGCAGCGTAGGTTACGATGTCATGCGCCAATTAGCGCTGTCCGTTGCTAAACTTAACGTTTACCTCCTCTTAGATATATCTTCCCGATGACAACTCCCTCGTCCACGTCGCCAGAGCCGACGGTTAAAAAGGCTTCTATCGCCTCAGCCATGCTCCCATCAATTCTCGATCTTTCACGTGATCGTCTGACTTCGACTTTGATCGAAATGGGCGAAAAGAAATTCCGCGCCGATCAGGTTTGGCGGTCGATTTACCACGAAACTTTGGGTAGCTTCGATGAGATGTCGACTCTGAGCAAAACTTTCAGAGAAAAGTTGAAAGAGACTTATACGTTCTCGGCGCTTGAACAGGCGATGTTTCTTACTTCGGCCGACAAAACGACCAGTAAGGCGTTGTACAAGCTCCACGACGGAGAACTGATCGAAACCGTTTTGATGAGATACGAGACTGACGGGCACCGTCGAAATCGTAAAACTGCTTGTATATCGACTCAGGCAGGCTGTGCGCTTGGTTGTACGTTCTGTGCAACTGGACAACAGGGTTTCCGTCGCAACCTCACCGTAGGTGAAATTGTCGCTCAGGTGATCGAGATGCAACGTGTCGCTCGTGCCGAAGATGAAGCCCAGATGGCCGAAGGAAAACGAAGCAAAGGCGATATTCAGGGCGTTACCAACGTAGTTTTCATGGGTATGGGCGAACCGCTTGCCAACTACAGGAACGTTATTGCTGCGATACGAGTGCTCAATGATGGTCAAGGGCTTAATATCGGTGCTCGGCATATCACTGTTTCGACTGTTGGTTTGGTTCCCCAGATTCTCCAGTTGGCAGAAGAAGAACTTCAGATCAACCTGGCTATTTCGCTTCATGCTCCAGACAATGCGACTAGATCGCAGACTATGCCGGTCAACAAACGGTATCCCGTTGAGGAATTGATTCGGGCATGTCACAAATACGCCGATGCCACTGGCCGGCGGATTTTCTTCGAGTACGTGCTGCTGAAAGAGCAGAACGATTCAGTGGAGCAAGCCCAGAAACTAGGGCGGCTTCTCAATGGTCTGCACTGTCATGTAAACCTGATTCCTGTGAATCCGACCAAAGAAGGACCGTTCGAACGCACTGACCTTACAGCTGCGAAGGACTTCCAAGGTGGCCTAAAGCAGTACGGAATTCCGTCGACGGTGCGTATGGAAAAAGGCATCGACATCAACGCTGGTTGTGGTCAGCTTCGTGAACGTGCGATTGAGATTCTCGGAGCATAGGCTCTATATTTCGACGCGAACTCCGAAAATTGTCTGTAGAATTCCGCCGCGTTCGGCAAGTACAAACTTGCTTGCAACCATTTTGGCGTTCTTAGATAACGAACTGGAGTATCCGAATGACCGATCGTGTTTGGCCCGAGGTGTATAAGAAGCTCGGTATTGCTCCTATCATCAACGCTCAGAGTTGGGTGACCGCTCTCGGTGGATCGATCATGCGTCCCGAAGTTTTGCAGGCTATGGACGACGCTGCTAGCTCGTTTGTAGATGTCAAGAAGTTAAACCTCGCTGCTGGAGAAGTCGTAGCTCTGTCGTGCGGAGCTGAACGGGGATTGGTCACTGCTGGATGCTCGGCGGCACAGGTGTTGATGGTTGCTGCTTGTATGACTGGTCAGAGCGAAGAGAACGCTGAGCAACTTCCTGATACTACGGGCATGAAGAATGAAGTCATATTGTTCAAAGGTCAGCGAAATCGCTACGACAAGGCGTTCGTAACTGCGGGAGCGACTTTGGTTGAATATGGCTCGGTGGATTCTGTAACAGCAGCCGATCTTGAAGAAGCTATCAACGAAAACACCGCGTGCATCGCGTACGTTATCGCTCCTTTCCTTCCGCAAGGTATTGGACTTGAAGAGACGATTCGGGTAGCGCACGAACATGGTGTACCTGTGATCGTCGATGCAGCTGCCGAAGTACCACCTCGTTCAAATCTCTCAAAATTCCACAAGATGGGTGCCGACATGGTCGCGTTTAGCGGCGGTAAGGGAATTGGCGGACCTCAGTCTGCTGGCGTACTCGGCGGTAAGGCAGATCTAATGGAAGCTGTCGTGATGAATTCGTTAAACCTCGATTCAGCCATTGCCGCTATTGGCCGACCAATGAAGGTTTCTAAAGAGACCATCATTGGTCTAGTCACAGCATTACAACTATTCACCGATTCAGACGAAGGCGATGAGTGGGAAGGTTGGCAGTCGAAAGCCGAATACGTATCGGAACGCCTGAAGGGTATACCTGGAATGAGAGTTGAGATCGAAGACGATCGAGCGAAACGGCAGGGCCCACAACCTGTGCTGTACTTCGATAACGACTTCTCTGGACCGTCAACCAGTGAGATTAAAGCACTGCTTGAGAATGGCGACCCCGGCATATTTGTTGGTGGTGGTGGCAATAAAAAAGAGATCAACATCGTTATGGTCAATGTTCAAGATGGCGAAGAGATCATCATCGCTGAGCGTCTGAACGAGATCCTTCGTAGCTAGCGAAACCCGAACCCTCTAATGGTCGCTTGTACTTAACCCCACTCGAACTTTTGGCGTGGGAGCATACCAGTACACGTATCGTAAATTTGTTCAGTCAGCTGTTTCCTAGCTCTTGCTTCCACATGCAATCCAAATCAGCCTTGCCGTCTCGTCAATTATGGTTTGAACTACCGGGCATGAACTTGATATGAGCACAGATGTCCACTACATACTGCGTCTTTACTGGTGCTCGATAGATGTTGCTAATCACCGAGTTTCCCGGATACCACTAGGTAGTTTCCACGAAGTTCCCATGGTGGAGCCACAGGACTTACTAGCACTGGCGCACTTGTAGTCAAAAGTACAAGCTTCGTCCTTGAGATGAGTCCACAAACAGGATCACCTCTCACTATCCAGCGTTCGGCCCCTCCCAAAGGCTGCGTCGAGTGATGAACATCAACTAGATTCTGTTCACCAGTGTGAAATGCTACACCCGTGTTCTTCCCCTGCCGGATCAACATCGAGCGTGTCGGCCATTGGTCCGCCCTCAGAGCGTAATTGCCAAACCTCTGTGGGTAGTTTCGCTGAAGGGGTTTTTCTGACCCGACGATACGAACTGACGCTATGCGAAACTTTTCTAGTGCGACTGAACAGGAAGGTCTTTCAGCAGACCTGCATCGTTCATCGAATCCCACTCGCCTAAAAAGGTATTATTCCATTCGTTGGTCAAGTGGTTATTCATCATGTCTCGGAACACAGGCCAGAACACGATAATTCCGTCGACTCCATCACGAAGAGCCGCGTCTGCAGTCTCGATAGATCGCACAAGAGCAGCTGTGATAAACGGCCTATCTGCCCACCCATCGAACATCTCACGACAGTCCCGAATCAGCTTTGTTGGGTCGCCACCAACATCATTGAAGGGCTCACAGAATGGGAGTACGTGAGTCACACCGGCCTGTGCAACTGCTGCAGCCTGATTCAACGTAAATACCGTTGTGCAGAATGTCGGCACACCGGCCTTCTTCAGTTCTGAAAAAGCACCAAGTGCATAGGTTGTTGCAGGGATTTTCAAGACGATCTGATCGGACATTTTGGTGAATACTTCACCAACGTCGAGCAGCTCTTGGGTTGAGTGCCCATCGATTTCTATTACAACTGGCTTATCCGTGATATCGAGGTATCTTTTTGTTACCTCGGTGATCTGTCCATACTTCTTCACCATGTCGTTTAGCACGACCGTGTTGGTAACGATTCCTGCGGCTCCTGCATCGAGCCATTCAGGAAGATCTTCGGGGTCACCAGCAAGCCATATCGCCGGGCCCGTTCCTGTCATTCGTGCGTTTTCGGCCGATCCGAACAACGGTTCGGTTAGCTTTGCAGACGTTCCATTTATCGTTGCCACTGGTTTACTCCGTACTTGCTCGACCAAAACCTTACACACGTCTGGTCGAATTACACTCCCATTTGTCAGATGACGGAAGTGTAACGCATAGTAACGGCAGACTCGGTTGTCATCGCAGCGATCGGCGGATATGTTCTAGTTGCGATCTAATCGTAGCGTGGCGGATTTGCAGGTCGATTAGTCGAAAAGGGCATCGGCAAGAATTTCGACGACGTGGCGAGATTCTCTAGGGGTGTTGAACCCTATCTGTTCTCGACACGAAATACCGTTTGTCGCAATCTCGGTGTTGGCGTTCGCTTCTCGAATTGCAGGAAACAATCTATCTTCACCGGCAGCCGTTGCGACTTCAATGTGGCTCTTCTCATACCCGAACGACCCTGCCATTCCGCAGCAACCGGCAGATATTTCAGTTGCCTCAAAACCTGGGGGCATATTTAACGCGGTGACCGAACTCGAAGTGCCTGTGAGCGCCCGTTGGTGGCAGTGACCGAAAAACTTCACTTCTTTCTGAGCATCCGACCATTTGATCTGTTGTCCGCCGTCGCCAGATGTTTCCAAGATGACATCTTCGATCGTAACTACTGAAGCAGCAATCTCTTTCGCTTTGACATCTCCGCCAAGCAGGTCGGGCCAATCGTCGGTCATGGCCGATATGCAGCTCGCTTCGCAGCCGACGATGTTTACGCCTTCAGCCACGTATGGGTGAAGAAGACCGACGTTATATCGAGCGTTTTCACCAGCTTGATCAAGCATTCCTTTAGAAATCATCGGTCGACCGCAGCACTTGCGATCTTTGAGCAAAACGACTTCGTACCCGAGCGCTTCGAGAACCCGAGTGGCGGATATTCCGATAGTCGGGTGATTGAAGTTCATAAACGTATCGTGGAAAAGAACAATCTTCCCACGCGGATTTGGTGCTTCAGACTTACGCGCATCGAACCATTTTTCGAAGGTGTTACGCGTAACCTTCGGCATAGGTCGGTTTCTGTCGAACCCAACCGTCTTTTCAAGCAGAAACTTAACCGGCGCCGAACGATTAATTGCGTTGGCAAGCGGCGCTAATGGAGCGGCTAATGAGTTCATCTTGTGAATATCGGCGACAAGCTTAGTTCGAAGAGGAGCCCTGTTCGTCTTGTAGTGTTGGTAAAGATATTCGTACTTGATCTTCGCCATATCGACGTTCGACGGGCATTCGGATTTGCACGACTTGCACTCAAGACAAAGATCGAGAACTTCCAGTAGGTCTTTTGAAGCGAAATTATCTGTCGGTAGTGCACCCGTGAGAGCAGCACGCAGAGCGTTGGCACGGCCACGCGTCGTATGCTTTTCTTCCCGAGTAGCCATGTAGGAAGGGCACATTGCACCGGCGTTTACCTTTCGACAGGCGCCAACACCATTGCACTTTTCAACCGCTGCTATGAAACCGCCCTCAGTCGACCAATCGAGTCGAACTGGCGGGGCGATAGGCTTGTACTTCTCCCCATAACGGAGATTGTCTGTGAGAGCGGGTGTATCGAAGATCTTATTGGGGTTCATCACCCGCTTAGGATCAAACGCCTTCTTCACGTTTCGGAAGTGCTGGACCAGCTCTGTGCCGAACATCTTGTCGGCGAAAGCGCCACGTACGATGCCATCGCCGTGCTCGCCGCTGAGGGAACCACCGAATTCGAGGACCAGATCGGATACCTCGTCGGCGATACGAGCCATACGCTCGATGCCTTCTTTGTTCTTGAGATTCACGACTGGGCGAATGTGAAGGCAGCCGACTGAGGCGTGCCCGTAGTATCCCGCTTCAGTACCGTTGGAGCGAACGATTTCATCGAAGCGTTTTACGTATTCAGGTAATTTTTCGGGCGAGACCGCGGTGTCTTCAACGAATGGAAGAGGCTTGGCATCGCCAGGAATATTCATCATTAGACCGAGACCCGCTTGCCGCATCGCCCACACCTGACCCTGCTGTGCAGCAGTCATGAGACGGGTGGTGGCATACGGTCGCCCACCGGTCTTCATGCGCTCATCGAGTTTGTCGAGTTTCGAGTTGACCTCGGCTTCTGAATCGCCAGTCATTTCGACAACGAGAATGTCGGTCGGATCACCTTCGAGGAAAGTTAGATTTCGTGCGAATCCGAGTGATTTACGTGCCTGCGAAATAATCATCTCGCCCATGTGCTCAACAGCGGCTGGGTTTTGCTCTAGCGTCGCAACAGTGGCTTCCATTGCTGATGAGATATCAGTGAAATGAAGGACCGAAAGTCCTTTGAACTTCGGAATCGGTTCAAGATTCAGTTTTGCTTCGGTTACAGCTACAAGTGTGCCTTCAGATCCCACTGTGAGCTTCGCGAGGTTCAGAGCAGCTTTATTCTGGATCAAATCAAGGTTGTAGCCACCGACGCGTCGAAGAATTTTTGGGAATCGTGCCTCAACTGCGTCCGCCGCGTTAGTGGCGATCGAATTGAGCTCTCGGTAGATTTCACCTTCGAGTGATCCCGACTTCAGCTTGGCGTCGAGCATCCCCGAAGAAAGCTGTTCCAGTACAACCTGTGAGCCATCGGATAAAACAACGTTCTGGGCGATAACTTGGTCAACAGTCTTTCCATAGACGATCGAGTGAGCGCCGCAAGAGTTATTGCCCATGGCTCCACCGATGTTGGCTCGGGAAGACGTGCTTGGGTCGGACGTGAAGAAAAGCCCCGATGATTGCAGCTGACGGTTGAGATCATCGATAGTGACGCCGGGTTGTGTTCGAACCCACTGTTCTTCTTTGTTGATCTCCTGGACATGAAACATGTACTTCGAGAAATCGAGTACGATGGCGTGATTTACCGTTTGTCCCGAAAGTCCGGTTCCGCCACCACGAGGTAGCACCGACACGCCGTTCTTGTCAGCGATTTCAAGAACGGCTTGCACATCACCCGCATTGCGAGGAATCACAACCCCAATCGGCTCCATCTGATACAGCGAAGCATCAGTGGAATACATCTGCTTTGATATTGCATCGAACCGAACTTCGCCGTCTACGGAAGCTCGTAAATCGGCTTCAAGGTCTTTGGTTGATGAGTTCGTTTTCCAGCCCGAAGAAACGACCACTCTTACTCTTCCGATTCTG
>JABHBJ010000002.1 GCA_018673955.1 Chloroflexota bacterium
GAAATCAGACATGCCGTCAAGCGACGACGTTTATCTGTGGCAAGAATTTATATCTGAATCTGACATGTCAGTCAACATACGGAAACAATATTTTCATGCTTAATCGGCAGTTCTTTTATCTATCGGCGAATAACCAACCATTTGAAACTCAGAAACGCAATTGATGGTGAATGTTCGAAAAATAAGAAAACGAAGATAGCCATGAACGTAAACACTTGTTATCGTTGGACGCTACGAATTCCGATATTTAGGTAATCACTAAATTGCGTGAGATTCATCTACTACTTTAGATACTACTGAATCGAGTTTGAGCCCGTGACAGAACAAACACAGGCCGTAGATAATTCTTCCCTGTCGACTGGTACGTCGATCATCCGAATTATTTCGGGTGTTCTCGGCCATTTCGTGGTGAAGCGTTTCCTGTTCTTCCTATTTGTAGTCTGGTTGGCGAGTACGGTGATTTTCATCATCCCTCGTCTTTCAGGCCAGGATCCCGTTAAAGAAAAGTTATTGCTTGAAGCCCAACGTGGTGGAGCGATGCAAACGGGTCTCGATGCGATGGCGAAGAGCTATCAAAAACGGTTTGGTCTCGACCAACCGCTATGGACTCAGTACATCAACTTCCTTAAGGACCTTGCGAAGCTCGATCTCGGAGTCTCGATCGCCTTCTTCCCACGAACCGTCAACGATATCGTATTTGAGTCCCTGATGTGGACCTTGGGGCTAATGGGAACGGTAACGGTTTTGGCCTTCGTGTTAGGGACGCTCGCGGGAGCGGTGCTCGGCTGGCCTAGAAAACCGGGTTGGTTGCAGTACGTATTTATGCCGCTGCTAACCCTTTCAGCCATTCCTCAGTATCTTCTTGCAATGATTCTGATTTTCGTGATCGCGTTCCAATTAGGCTGGTTACCTTTGTTTGGTGGTTATTCACCGGCGACGGTACCGACCCTAACTTTCGAGTTCGTCATCGACGTACTCAGGCACGCAATCTTGCCTGCGTTCGCCATCATCTTCTCAGCGATTGGCTTTTGGGCCATCGGCATGCGAGGCATGATGATCAACACTCAGGGAGAGGACTACATGATTCAGGCCGATGCCAAAGGATTGAAAGGTTCGCGAATCTTCATGCGATACGCAGTGCGAAATGCGCTGCTGCCACAGGTAACAGGTCTGGCACTTGTGCTTGGAACCATCGTTACAGGCCAAGTGTTGGTGGAACGAGTTTTCTCGTACCCAGGTATTGGCGACATTTTGTTCCAGGCGATTCGATTGTCTGACTTCTTCGTTATTCGCGGAATCGTCATCATAATTATTCTTGGTATCGCAGGGGCCACATTCCTGCTCGATGTTTTTTACCCGTTACTTGATCCTCGGATCAAGGTGAGGAAGTCTTAATGACTGAATCAGTTACAACACCGGATGAACTAGTTCGGGATGAAAGCGGTGGGTGGAGTCAGTTCAACGACGAACGACTTACGCCTATCAAGAAGTACGCCCTGCGTAACCCTTCACTCATTGTTGGTCTTAGCATGCTCTTCGGCATGCTTTTCTTGGTCGGTGTTGGTCATCTTGTTTGGGACACCGAACAATTCCGACCGCTTTCTGCGCCTACTCGACTAGCACCGACGGCCTCTCACGAACTCCGTGATGGCACAACTGCGGCCTTCCCGTTCGGTACAGATACTCAGGGACGTGATTTATTGGCAGTTGCCATTCTTGGTACGCCTCTCACGCTCCGCGTCGGGCTAATTGCTGGTGCTGTGGCTATCGGATTAGGCTCGGTTGCCGCGTTCTTAGCTGCTTACTACCGAGGATTTGTCGACGCTACGATTCGTTCTGTAGTTGACGTGGGTCTAGCGATGCCAGCTCTGCTCATTTTGATCCTAGTAAGGATCAACATCGGAAGGGAGCTCTCTATCGATGAGATCGGCATTGCCATTGGCCTTACGAGTTGGGTATTCCCTGCTCGTACGATCAGAGCGCAAGTGTTGGTCATGCGTGAGCAAACTTACGTAGAGTTGTCTCGCCTTTCTGGCACGAGCGGTATGGGCATTATTTTCAAAGAGATGATGCCAAACCTGATCCCGTATATCACTGCGAGTTTGGTTGGTTCTGTTGCTGGAGCGATTCTTGCTTCGATCGGCTTAGAGGCCATCGGACTAGGGAACTTCAGTGAGCCAACTCTTGGTATGACGATTTACTGGAACATTCAGTTCTCATCAATCACACTCGGTATGTGGTGGTGGTGGCTTCCGCCGCTGGCTGCAATCGTGATCGTATTCGTGAGCCTGTTCTTGATTTCATCAGGATTGGATGAATGGTCCAACCCACGATTGAGGAAACGCGTTTGAGCACCGAACAAGCAATACAGACGTACAGGACTGGCGCTCGGATTTCCGACGTCGATGCCCTTGTAGTCGATGGATTCTCAGTATATTACGAGACAGATTCCGGAACTGTGAAAGCGTGTGACGATGTCACATTCACGTTGAAGCAGGGTGAAAGGTTCGCACTGGTTGGCGAATCAGGTTCAGGCAAGACAACTCTTGCTATGGGCCTGATGCGACTGACTCGACCGCCAGGTCATATTGCCAAAGGCAGTGCGACTCTGAACGGGCGTGACCTGACGACGCTATCTGATGAGGAAATGCGTAAGACGCGACTGTCGGAGCTTGCCCTAGTTCCGCAGGGTGCTATGAACTCGCTTAACCCTGTGATGCGGATCGAACGGCAGATTATTGATGGAATTCTCGATCACCTTGGAGATGACGATGAATCGCCAACGAAAGACGAGCTCGACGAAACGGTTCGAGATCTTCTAACAAGAGTCGGACTTCGCCCTGGCGTTGCCCGTTTATTCCCCCACGAACTATCTGGGGGAATGAAGCAGCGTGTGGCGATGGCAATAGGTATTTCGTTGCGCCCTAGGCTGATTGTTGCCGACGAGCCAACTTCTGCCCTCGACGTTGTTGTACAGCGCCAGATCATGCAGACGCTTGGTCGGCTGCAAGAAGGCTTGGATGCATCGATCATGCTAGTGGGTCACGATATGGGTCTCGTTGCCCAGTTCGCCGACACTATCGGTGTTATGTACGCAGGCAAGCTTGTTGAGGTTGGCCCAGTTGAAGAAGTGTTTAGTGACCCCAAACACCCTTACACCAAGCTACTAATTCGTAGTCTGCCGTCTTTGCAAGAGAAGAGAGAATTCTTAGGGATTCCCGGACTTCCACCGCAGTTGATCGACTTGCCCGTTGGCTGTGCTTTCGCAGATCGCTGTCCTTCACGTTTCGAGAAGTGCAACGAAGTAACTCCTCAGACGCAAGATCTTGGTGGCAGAAGAGAAACGGCTTGCCACCTATACGGAGATGAGGCGAAATCATGAGCACATTCCTCGAACTCGACCACGTAACGAAAACCTTCGGAAACGACGGCATGTTTGGAAAGGGTCAAATAACTGTGGCTGTTGATGATGTGTCGCTTTCCATCGATGAAGATGAAGCGTCTATCACAACTGTTGCCGGTGAAAGTGGTAGTGGAAAAACCACGCTTTCTCGATTGTTACTTGGAAGTCACGTGCCAACCGACGGACGGATGCTTTATCGTGGCAAAGACTTCACGAAACTAACGAACCGTGAACGACGAAACTTCCGTCGCGAGATTCAACCAATCTTTCAAGATCCGTTCGAGTCTTACAACCCGTTCTACAAAGTCGACCATGTTCTCGACGCACCGATCAAAAACTTCAAGCTTGCCTCTTCTGACAGAGAGAAGAAGCGAATGATCGAAGACGCGCTCGAGATGGTAGGTCTTCTCCCCGGAGAGACCCTCGGACGTTTCCCTCACCAATTAAGTGGTGGGCAGCGTCAGCGAATCATGGTCGCTCGTGCACTTCTGCTGAAGCCACGTGTAATCCTTGCAGACGAGCCTGTTTCGATGGTCGACGCATCGCTTCGAGCAACAATTCTCGACTCGATTCGACGACTTAATCGCGATCTAGGTATTTCGGTTGTTTACGTCACACACGACTTAACGACCGCTTACCAGATCAGTGACAACCTGATGATTATGTACAGAGGTGCAGTTGTTGAAGCAGGAACTGTAGACGAGGTAATACCGAACCCGCAGCACCCTTACACACAGCTGTTGATCGAATCGATTCCTCAGCCAGACCCGAAGAACCGATGGGGTTCAGAGCCACCTCAGCAAAACTGGGACACCTCTGACACCGAGATTGCTGGTTGCCGATTTGCGGATCGCTGCTCTGCTGTAATGGATAACTGCCGAACTACGGTTCCTGAGCAGTACCTCATCAACGAACATCAGATGACACGATGCTTCTTGCACGAGGAAAAGGGTGTAATGGAGAACCCGGACATCACGAGCACGTTCCAGACTGAGTCTGAGACGATCAAGGCTGTTCCTGCAGATATGTCGATCTAACTTGCATGTAGCAAGTTCTTTCTAAGGACCGAACTCATTGACCCCGAAGGTCACGGTGTAAAAAGCCAGACCTTCGGAGTTTGTTTTTAACTTGAGTTCGTGTTTACCGAATTCTGGTAATTCAATGATCTGGTAAAGCCGGGCATCACTCACTAACACGACACTGTTCCCGTTCGAATCCCAGCTTATATCGGGCCCGGCTTCATTGATTGACACAGGAGCGCGGTCTATCTCGACAATAACTTGCTGTGACTCGCCGGGCGCTCCCAGCACTGCATTCACAGAAGTTGCAAAGAAATCGAAGGCAACATGAGATGGCGAATCAATTGATGTCGGCCCCGCTACGAGTGATGACTCTCGATTCGTCCAGCTGCCGTTGAGGAAGAACTGCCCATGACGGCGAGTACCGTCATCAGCGTAGTCGACCACAGTATCAGGAACAGCGTAATAGGCGTCCTGACCAACATAGAGACCATCCGGCAGGTAGTTGTTTGAATACCCACCATAGAGCTCTCTGGTGACAGTGTGAGCAGAATTTGATCGATCGGGGGAAGCCACTTCGACTCTCGCTATGGCTGTCACTTCGTTTCCAGCCTGTTCGAGAGCTGATCGTATGGCCAAATCAAATTCGTCGTACCCACCTTCACCAAAGTGCCTGAGTACTACTTCACCCGTGTTTGAGATCAAGTATTTTGACGGCCAAAAGTGGTTCCCATACTTATCCCACGTCTCTTTGTCGCTGTCGAGTGCAATTGGATACTCAATGCCATATCGGTCGGCGGCAACTTGAACATTTGCCAGTGATTTCTCGAACTCAAACTCTGGCGAGTGAATACCAATTATTACGAGCCCATTATCCGCATAAGCCTCGTGCCAGGCGTTGAGATACGGGAACGTTCGCACACAGTTCACGCACGTATACGTCCAAAAATCCAGTAGTACGACCTTGTTCTCGTCAGCCAGTTGATCTAGATCAAGAGGTCCAGAATTAACCCAGTCTCCGATACCTACTAGAGATCGATCTTCCAATAGGAATCGCTCGGGTTGCCCCACAATGGCGAATTCGTTACTTGGCGGCGTCGCAGTCGCCGTGGGAGGTAACACCTCGGCACTCGACTGACCCGCTGATTGGAGTTCGTCTTCAATGCCAGTAAGATCATCGTCCAAGTCCGAATCACTCGCCCCACCACACGCCGAAACCAGTCCGATCGAAATGAGCGCCGTCACCAGCACGATTCCGAACAGTTTTAGAGCGAACAGCAGGTTCAATCCGAGCCGTTACCAATCTTGGAGATAAATCCTGAGTCGACGTAGCCAGTCGTCAATTACTTCGACAAACCCAGCAACTAAACCGAACAAAATCGAGCCCAGCAAGGCAGCATTGCTACTAATACGTCATAAACCTGTCGTTCGACTCGCCTGTGTCGCCCCAAGCATCGAGAAAATTAACTCGGTACTGAGTAGTCGGTAATAAACTCAGGCTTACCTTGAATATCTAGCTTCACCCGATACAAATCACCACCGCGATAAGTCGACATGTCGAATCCGGCCGGTTCCCAACCAGTCGGTGTAGGATCGCCCGTCCCGAACGCAGCGGTTGTCACATAAAGCTCGTTCAGATCTTTGCCACCGAACATTGCCGAGGAAGTCTGGGCAGCGGGCAGTTCGACTCGCCGTTCCTCTTTGCCGTCGGGATCGAACCGAACGACCATTCCACCGTACCAAATCGCGGACCACACGAATCCTTCAGCATCGACTGTCATGCCGTCGGGAATACCCCAGTCGCTTGGGGTAGTGGTGAATACATGTTTGTTGGTGATCGATCCTGTGGTTGGGTTGTGATCCCACTTGTAGATCTCGTGTTTCGGCGAATCGGTCGAATAGAACGTCTTGAGATCAGGAGAAAAACCCATGCCATTACAAAGATCGAGACCGTCATCGATGATCTCCGCCGAGCCATCTGTATTGAACCGGAACAGCGTGCACGAGTCGAGGTGACCGCTGCCTCCGTACATGCTTCCATCGGGTCCTACAGTGACATCGTTCAGCTTAATCGGTCGACCTTCGACATCGCCCTTAAAAAGCCATGTGTAGTCATCGTCAGAATTCCAAAGCTGAACACCTTCCCAAGTGCCCACTGCGAGCCCACCTTGCTTATTACGGGTGGCGCCAGCAACGTTATAACCGGTGTGGAGTAGCTTGTTTTCACCATTCGCTGGATCGTAGTTCCAGATCTTTCCGCCCTGGATATCTATCCAGTAAAGAGTCTGAGATTGAGCGTCCCAGACGGGGCCCTCACCTACCACTGCGTTCTCAGTTGCGAGCTTCTCAACCTCGTATTCCATGTGTTTCTCCTGAATTGACAGCGCAGTAATTGCGAATGACTAAGTACGACTCCAGATGACTCGCCAGTGTAACGCACAACTGTAAGTTCGAAAGGTTTAGATAGTTCGTAACCAAATAGCGCGCAAACGACGTTTTATGCGCTATATTTCCGCCGCATGAGGTCTTTTACTAATCAAGACTTACCCCGTGTGCAGGAGTCAGCTATGTCATCCGATGTTTACTTCATGGACGCCCGAAGCGATTCAGCAGATACAAGTTTGATCGCAAAAACGACGACAGTATTCGACGCTGCGGGTCTCGACAAGCTCGTTTCCTCCGGAGACGTAGTTGCGATCAAGCTTCACTGCGGCGAGTGGAACTCGAGCGCTTATTTGCGTCCGGTGTACGCCAGAGCAATCGCAGATCGCGTGAAAGAGCTCGGAGGGCGCCCGTTCGTTTGCGACACAACGACGCTCACTTACAGCCCGTTCTCGACACGGGCAACCGAGCTTGATCTTCTTCAGACCGCTGAACGAAACGGCTACTCTTCGGCAGTACTAGGATGTCCATTCATCGTCGCCGACGGCTTTGTCGGCACAAGCGACTACCGAGTGGATATTCCAGAGGGTTACTTGCTCAAAGAGGCATACGTAGCTCAGGCGATCGCTGCAGCCGATGTATTGATCACCCTGACCCATTTCAAGGGTCACGGAATGGGTGTAATTGGCGGCGCCTTGAAAAACCTAGGCATCGGCGCTCAGTCGAAGCGAGGTAAGTTCAACGTACATATGGGTGGTCACCCAAAATACGGCGTTGGAGCCGCTGTGAAGTTCGACGAAAGCTTCGTGGTCGACAAAGAAAAAGATGTCGAGTGGGAGCTTATCGAAGACGCTTGCCCAATCGGTCTTTTCAAGATTCGTGAAGACAACACGATTGCTTGGGATCGAGACAAGTGCATGACATGTCTCGGCTGTTTGGGCGTAATGAACCCCCGTGGTATTTTCGAGCCGAACCAAATGCTGTTCGACGCCACCGATATCGCAATAGCAGACGCAGCTTTGGGCGTTGTCAAGACCGTACCGAAAGTGGGATTCGTAACTCTGGCGATCGACGTTTCGCCGAAATGCGACTGTGCCGGATTCTCAGATATGCCGATCGTTCCAAACCTCGGCGTATTCGCCAGCACCGATCCTGTCGCAATCGATCAAGCATGTGTCGATGCTGTAACTGAATCTCCTGGTATCCCCGGGTCACTAAGCGAAGAAATGGGCGTCGAAGCAGCCGGTGAACGTAAGTTTGATCTGGCAGGAGCAGCGATTGAAGGACTCTCAGAGCAGACGACGATCAATACGGCGGTCGTAAACGGATTAGGTACTCGTGACTACGAACTGCATCATGTCGAACCTGTTGGCAGAGAGAAGTTCCGCTTCCCATTTGACGAACGTCCTACGCGAAAACGTTTCGCCAGAATGTTCGAAAAGTTCCAGCCGTTCCCATTCGATCGACACGATGGTCAGGGCTACGACAGATTGCCTGAAGTCGATATCGAAGCAGTGAAGCCGCACGACGGACCAACAGTGGGAACACACTCCCACGCGGCATATCACGGTGATGGCACAAGCCACGGGCCAAACGGTCACGGCGCTCCGGAGAATCAGTGGCACCCAGGCGAAGAAGGGACCCGCTCGCACTCGACGACCCACGATCACTAAAAAACCAATTCAACTCTAATTAGTAACGAAAGAGAAACTACAAAATATGGCAAGAGCACAGGACATGCTCGACGAGGCTATCGCCCTTCTTACGGGTGCTGGCCAGAACGAATTGGCAGATAGACTTTCGGCTCAACGAGAAAAATTCTTCTTTACGTCGCTCGCCGGTGTACCACTGGCGAACAAGGTAAAGAAAGCCGGAATCGCGCTGAGCACTGACGGATCGGAAGCAAACGTAGCAGCCGTCTCTTCGTTAGTAGATCAGATCGAAGATAAAGCTGATGCACCGGGGACTGTGCTCACATAATGCCGACCGTACTAGTAACGGGCGGAGCCGGTAGTATGGGCCGGCAGGTTTGCGCTCGACTCGCCTTAGATGGTCACGCCGTAAAGGCGTTCGATCTGGCGACTGCGAATTTTGCTGACTTACCGCAAGGCGTGGTTGCATTTCCGGGCGATCTCACTTCTGTCGAAGACGTTCAGGCAGCGGTTGAAGGTGTTGATGCCGTTGTCCACCTCGCTGCAATTCTCCCCCCTGTCGCCAATGAGTTGATCGAATTGACTCAGCGAGTTAACGTCGGCGGAACGCAGATTATCGTCGATGCTATCAAGAGTAACGCGCCAAAAGCACGACTCGTTTTCAGTTCTTCAGTAAGCGTCTACGGAACGCAGATGAGTGATGCCGAAATCACGACATCACAGACTTACGCGCCAGATGACAATTACGCAAAAACAAAGGCAGAATCGGAGCAAATCGTAATCGATTCAGACTTGGATTCGTGTGTACTACGAATATCGGGGGTGTCGATTCCGATATTCCAAGAACCGCCAGCCGCTTGGCCATTTTTGCCCGACCAGAAGATCGAATTTGTTCACAGAGACGACGCCGTAAACGCTATCGTTGCGGGTGTAACTGCCGAATTGGACGACTCAAGCCGAATCGTGAACGTCAGTGGTGGCGCAAGTTGGCGAACGACTGGTGCCAAATACGTCGCCGACTACTTCATGATGATCGAGGTCGATCCCACCGATGCGATATTTCAGTCTGAGACGGGTCACTTCGCTTGGTACTCAGAACAAGGTGGGAATGCTGCGCTCAACTACCAACAGACCTCGTATCAGCAGTATTTAGAGCAACTTCAGGCCGACATCGACCGACTGATGGAAAAGTAACCGCTACTTTAAATTGAGCGGCCGGCTACCGTTGGATTTTTCGGGCGGCATTTTCAGAAACTGATAATTAGTAGCGTTTTCAGTGTCTGTCAGTATTTCGATGAACGTCAAGGGTTCGGGACAGATTCCTCTGACACGTTTTTGCTATTTGCGCACTGAGTTTACTGACTTCGGACACGCACGGTTGGCTGAGTTATCAGACCACTGGCGCTGCGATAGTTATCCGAATCGATGGATCATTACTGATGGTCGAAATCGAGTAGTTCTTTCCTTGCTCGACGAACACGACATCGCCTGCTTCAGCTACGACAGAATCTTCGCCGTCAATCGACCATTCAATCTTGCCTTGAAGCACTACCCACCAGCGATTTTCATCAGTGTGGAACATTGGATCAGACGACGTCGCAGCTAGTTCGTGGGAGTACGTCGCGTAGTTTCGATTGTCGGAAACTGCCTCTTCGACCCAGCTGGACGTCGTTCCGTTTCGAGATATGAAATCCTTCAATTTGGTATGAATCAGATTCGGATTCGCCTGTCCCTCTTCGACCGGAATCAGCCGACACGGAGCAACGCCCTTGATGTCGTGGTTCGAATTCGGGTGAGTGATACCGAGCCGAATCGCCTGAACACCTTCTTTAGGCTGTATATCGTGGGCGAATCCGGCGGGAGCCATGATGATGTCACCCCACTCCGAAAGCACAGGCTCGTACTGCCCTATTTGCCACTGGGTTCGACCATCCAACGCTACCCAAAATTCGTTGAAATCGGGATGGATATGTGGATCAGGCGGTGTTCCCGGAGGTCCTGAAATCCAAACGGATCGATTTCGACCGTCTTCGATCAAAATCTCCGCCCATCGTTCACCTTCGCCGTGTCGCGCCATAACGTCGGCGTGACGCGAGAGTCGAAGATTCATCGGGGCTTCTGAAACCATTTACTGCTTCCTATTTTCCTGATGCTTGAGTAGCCAACGCCGCCTGCATCATCGCTCGGGCGTAGCCGACTGTGTAAGCGAACCCGGTGTATGTAGTAGCTGAAATGCCATTGAACGGAAACTCGGTGTCTGAGTCGTTCTCTGGCGGGTGCTCCGGATAAATCAATCGCGGATATTTTTGCCTGACAAGTTCGCTCATCACCGCGAACATATCCACTTGCCCTTCATCGATCCACACCTCTGTGTAGTCGAGCTGCGGTGTACGGGTAACAACATTCCGAAAGTGAACATGGTTGATTTGATCGCGCTCACCAAAGTATCGACAAACATCGACAGGATCATGCCCTAGCTCTCGAGTGACCCCGCAATCGAACGTAATGCCGTTGTAAGGGCTTGGCACAATGTCGGCCAAACGCTTCCATCCTTCAACCGAGCCCATGATCTGCCCACTTCCGCGACTTATAGGCGCAGGTGGGTCGTTCGGATGCAGTGCTAGTCGTACGTTCGCCTCTTCGGCCGCCGGTATGACCGCTTTGAGGAAGTAAGTGACGTTATCCCACATTTTGTCGATCGAATGTGCTGTCTGCCCTTGTAGCGGTGGCAGATCCTTTATGCGGTCGTTATTGAAATCCATCAACCCTGAGCCACCTCGACCCGGCACAACTTTGTAGCCCTCGACGATTCGATGGGCATAGAAGTTGTACTCCATCACCGGTAGGCCCTGCCTACCAGCGATTTGGATCGCTTTGATGATAGTTTCAATGTCTTCATCGCGACCGGGCTCACCGAACTTCACTCGCTCGGAGGGATCAAACATGATGTTACGAAGCTCAAGATCTGCCTCCGCAACTCGATCAATATTTCGCTTAAGATCGGCATCGGTCCAAGTTTCGAGACCACCTATGTCTAAACTGGCAGTGCTAACACCAACGACTCCCAGCTGTTTCAGACGGCGGAGCGAACGATCTTCAAGATCGTTCAGAAACAGCGTTAAGGTCGGTGTCTCATCAGTTTCTGCCCAATGTCCTTGACCTTTGATCGAATCACTAATTCCAGCTTTGTCGTAAACCATTTCAAGTTCCTGTGAGTTCTGCTTAGGTAAGTTCGTTCAGAGCGAATTCGGACTACCGGTACGCTCTAAACCATTCCGTGAGCAACATATTCGTGGTCTGAATCCGCATATTGCTCTTCCCAGCGTTTTACGATACCGGCGCGCCAGTCTTCTGCGAGCTTCTTCAACTCGGCAGCAATCTCCGGCTCTGAATCGACAAGATTCACCGATTCAGATGGATCGGATTCGACATCAGAAAGATGCACTTCGACAACTGGATCGCCGGATTCGACGAGTTGACCGTTCAGAACTAATTTCCATTTGCCTTTACGAACCGCTGTCTGAGCGTCCATCTCCCAGAAGATAGCTCGTTCTTCAAGATCATCACCGTCAACCACATGAGACAGAAGACTGGTTCCGTCGATTTCATATTGCGAAGCGTCTACACCGATCGCATCAAGCACCGTAGGAACGATGTCCATCGATGCGCATGATTGGTCGATCACCTGCCCTTCGGGAATTCGGGCCGGCCAGTGCATGATTGCTGGTTCTTTCACACCACCATCGAACAAGCTGAACTTGTGACCTTTTAGACCGCCCGAAGTTCCACCGTAGTAAGGGTCTTGAGAACCATCGAGCCAGTTGCGCGATTCACGAGAAGGGCCGTTGTCAGATGTGAAAACCGACAACGTGTTTTCTGTCAGATTTAGTCGTTCTAGTTCGTCTTTAATCTTGGCAATTGCGTCATCAACGGCACTAATCATGGCGGCCATCACCTGACGGTCCCACGGCAGATCGGCGAAGCGATCCATGTATTCCTGAGGAGCGTGCATCGGATAGTGAGGAGCATTGAAAGGTACATAGAGGAAGAATGGTTTATTGGATTTGGCCATCTCTCTGATGTACTCGATTGCCTTCTTTGCGATCAACTCAGTGAAGTACTCGCCATTGCGCCAAATTTCCTCATTGTTCTCCCACAGATCGTGCGTTGGGTTCATGCTGGGGCCTGGTCGATTCGCACCCCAATAGAAGATATGTGAATAGAAGTCGATACAGCCAGCCATGAATCCGAATGTTTTCTCAAATCCATGTACACCCGGTCGTGATTCTTCAGCAAGTCCCAAATGCCACTTGCCAGTGAGGGCGGTTTGGTAGCCCTCCTTCTTGAGCATCGTCGCCAGTGTTGGCGTGCTTTGTGGTAGGCCGCTGGCGGTTCGGTGACCTCTCAGGATCGATCGCACGCCGGCATTACCGGGGTAACGGCCTGATAGAAGTGCCGCTCGCGAAGGTGAACAAACTGGGCTATTTGAATACCAGTTGGTGAACCTAACTCCGTCCTTTGCCATTCGGTCGAGCGTCGGGGTCTTGAAATCAGTCGCACCCATGCACGACAAGTCGCCATAACCCTGATCGTCGGTCAGGTAAACGATCACGTTCGGTCGCGTATCAGGCATTCGATTTCATTCCTCTTTGAAGTTGCCATTAGGCAAGTGGTCATCTCAATGGCGAAAGCCTAACGGATGATTTGAAGAATCGGAATGTGAATCGAACCAATTTTCCAAAAGACAAATCGGTGTAAGAGTCATTTTGTGATCAAAGGGTATCGGGATTACCAGTGACGGTGTCCAAGAATATTCGACTTCGGTCGCAGTCGTCTCTACCACAACACCGATTTCGGCTTCAGGTAATCGTGGGTTCATGAAATAAGTCGTCCGCACACCGATTCCTTTGACATCGATCTCGCTGCGCTTTTCAAACGAGTGAGTCGACGATAACTTGTTAACCGTTGATTCCAAAACTTTAATTCGGTTCGGTATACCGTGCGATTCCATGTGGCTTGTCGTGTTTACAGTCTCGCCCCACACGTCGTAACAGAACAAGACCACCTCTAACCTGAAGGTTCGCTTAGTTTTTCGGGTTATTGTTGTTTGTCAGACATTTGATCGCAGCCTGACGATCAGACACAATCGATCTACGTGAAATACTGGAGACATGGAAAATAATGCCTGAATGGTGGCTGGAAGCAACATTACCGACTGTGGTTGGAGCTATTTTATTAGCGTTATGGGTGTTCATTCCTGCTCCCGAAGGTGAATCCGATTTCGCGTCGCGTTTGCGGGATAGGTTCCGCAAATAATGTTTGCCAGCGCCGATCGAAAGCGACTCTTAGTCGGTCTGATCCTCTTAGCGATCATCTTGAGCACGTTCCTTGCGTTCAATCGGCTTCCAAAGATCGGCATTGTTGGTGAAGACCTTGATGCCGTTCAATCGCCCACCAGCCAGTGTTTTCAGGGTTTCTGCATAGAGCGCGATCCGGGCGTTAGCTTCACTACTCGGTGGATCAAGTTCTCTATCACATACCTTCGACTCGTAACTGTCGGTATGACATTCGCGTTCCTAACCGCTGGGCTCGCTGAAGCCTTCCTCTTTTCAAAATCTCTCAATAAGGGTCTACCGACTGCCGGTGTGTTCAGGCGCACAGTGCAAGGAACTATCACAGGCGGAGTGATGAATCTCTGCTCGGCCTGCATCGTCCCAGTGTCGTCGGCATTCCATAAACGAGCGAGTATCGAAGGTGCCATCGCGATGGTGCAGGGTTCGACCACCCTAAATATTCCTGCGTTGGCGATGGTTTTCTTTGTATTCAGCCCAGTTCTAGGCTTTAGTCGATTGGTCCTGGCAGTCGTAGGTGCTCTGGTTATCGGGCCGATAGTGGTGTTCAGCATTCGACGTAGCCGAGTAAAGCAGATCGACATTCCCGATACGTATGAAGAACCCGTGAAAGTCGCTACCTGGGTTGAAGTTATTGCACCGGCGTTCAGACATTGGGCGAAGGCGAGTATCGGATACGCAATTCGACTTTCGCCAATCATGATTCTCGCCGGGTTTGCCAGCGGACTAGCTATACAGTGGCTGAGTCCTGAGGTGGTCGCCACCTATTTAGGCAACGACATACGTGGAATTTTATTAGCTGCCACTTTCGGAGTTCTGATCAACGTTCCTCTCCTATTTGAAATTCCGCTGGTAGCCTTGCTCCTACTGCTCGGAATGGGAACTGCCCCTGCTGCCACTTTGCTTTTCAGTGCGGCTGCAGCTGGGCCAGTGACCTTCTGGGGTCTCTCGAAATTAATGCCTCGTAAAGCTCTGTTGACCTTCGCTGGTGCGACTTGGGCTGTGGGAGCGTTGGGGGGAATTCTGGTGCTCATCGGCGGACACTATTTCTGGGAAAACGCTGGTTTAAGGGATCGGGTTGCGAAAGCGACTGAGCAAAGAACTGTTGAAGAACTTTTCATCGCTTCTGGCGCTGATCCAGTAAATATCGAAGCGTACCCAGCTGTGTTCGACGGTGTACCGGCAGCCGACGAGTTCGCCCCGTTCCAGAACATCGCTCCTTTACTCGGTACAGAAGCCTTGATCGAGAATAGATATCCCGGAGTTGCTATTTTCGACTACGACCGCGATGGTGATCTTGATTTTTATGTGACTTCTGCTGAAACGAATGCTGTGTTCCAAATCACCCGTGGTGGCCCAAATAAGCTGTTCCGAAACGATGGCAATAACGTATTCACAGAAGTCGCCAGCGACGCCGGTGTGGCATCATCAACCCACAACTCAACGGCTGTCGCTGCATGTGACTTCGACAACGATGGCTATCAGGACTTGTACGTAGGCGCCCATGGAAGAATCGGCGACAATCTCGACTACCGGTCGCTCTCTGGAAATCCATCCCTCGCTGTGGCGGTTCAAGACAATCTATTCCATAACAATGGCGACGGTACTTTTACCGACATAACATCGGCCGCTTTCGGCCAAGATGTGAACTCCCGATCAGCGGCAAGCATCGCATGTGGCGACATCGACAACGATGGCTGGCTCGACCTGTACATCGGCAATCGCGCCGATCAAGATTTCGTTCGCTTCGACACGTCTCGACATCACGGTCATTTCAATACGTTCTTCCACAACAACGGCGATCTCACTTTCTCGGATGAAACAGTCGAATCAGGACTAATATCTCCGCCAATTAGAATGCGCGATATCGCTGGTAATCCGGTCACGTTCCCTGCCCCTGACAACACTTCGATAGAAGGTTTCGACATCAGCCAAGTCGATGAAAAAAGAAACATCGTTGGCGATCCTGCGGGTCAAACATGGGCCACGTTGATGTTCGATCATGACTCTGATGGCGATCTCGATTTGTGGGTTGGTGATGATGGCGATCGGCTTAAGGTTTATCGAAACGATTCAAACCCGGCAGGAATTACATTTACGCCCATCGAAGAGCTTCTTGGCATTGACCAAATGGGGCAATGGATGGGGTTCGCACTAGGCGATTACGATGGCGACAACGATCTCGACATATTTGTCACCAACATGGGTTACCAACCGCTTGAACGACCTTGGCCCAATATCCCCTCGGCAGACTGCGCCTACTACCATTCGACCGACACAGGTACATGCTTCCACGCTCTGATCGAAAACCGGGTCAACGAAGGTACTGATGCCAACCGACCGGGTGCGTTCGTAATCGTGACTGGTGAGACTCCGGTAGCCGCAAGCAAGATAGTGCCTCCGAATTCTCTGGATGAAGATTTCACTACCTCACTTGAAACCGAGATCAACGGACTCGAAGCCTATGAATTTGGATTCGGTACCGCGTTTTTCGATATGGACAACGATGCCGACCAAGATCTGTACTGGTTAGGTTCGCTTGCAGCTCGGGGAGAAGGCCCACAGGGCGATTTCGCACCGGCGTTCGGACGATTGCTTCAAAATGATGGCAACGGAGCGTTCACCGACATCACGGCTGAGGCTCGAATAATTGATTCATTGGCGGTCGACTACTCAGTTCTTGATCCTGACGAAGATGATTTCAACGCATGGAAACAACGACTTGGTACCGAGTTTCATGAGAATGGCAAGGGAGTTGCAATTGGCGATTTGAACGGCGATGGATTTATCGATGTGATTGGAACCAACTCGAACGGTGAAACGTTCGATTCTGACGGCGAACGAGCGGTAGCTAGCGGCCCAATATTCGTCTGGATGAACAGTGGTGGCGATAACCACTGGGTGTCGTTCAGTCTTCGAGGGCGAATGGCTATCGACGGCACAGGATCGAACGCCGATTCGATTGGCGCTAAGATCACCGTGAGCTACGCATCCGACAGCGGAGAGACCGTAACTCAGACTAATGAAGTACTCGGTTCTTCTAGCTTCTTATCAATGAGTTCGCTCGACGTTCATTTTGGTGTTGGGTCAGCTAATTCTGTGGATGTAACAGTCGAGTGGCCGAGTGGCCGGACTACCACGTTGAATGAAGTTGATGTGAATCAGCTGCAAGAGTTGACCGAACCGGCAAGTTAGCAGCAACAAGGTTTACTCGTCGGATTCGACGTTCTTCGTTGGCTTCGTCACGATCGCCAAAGCTAGCCCCATGAGCGAGAAGACTGTTACCAGCATATAGGCGTACTTCCAGCCGTCCATGAACGAATCGCTAGCGGCCTTGTTACCGGTGATGTCGCTAAGCGGAATATCGAAGCCGTCAGCGACCATTACGCCCACAACGACGGCCGACGCAATCGCCTGACCTGCCACGTTTCCGACGTTCCTGGTCAGGTTCGTTAGTGCCCCGACAACACCGAACGATTCTTTTGAAACGCTACCAAGAATCGTGCTGTTGTTCGGCACCCCCCAGAGTCCCATCGCAATTCCGTTCAGCAACAATACGACGCTAACCATCCAGAACGAAGTTTCACTGGTAAACACCATGAACGCAACTGCAGTTGCGACGAGCATAGCGAAGCCAACGACAGTAAATGGCCGCTCTCCAATCTTGTCACCCATCCGACCCGACGAACTCGCCGCTGCCGCCATTCCCAAAGATGTGAGGAACAAGATTCCTCCGGCCGCAGCTTCTTCGATGTTGCGGAGGCTAATTAGGTAAATCGGCATCAAGAATCTGACAGTTGTCGTGCCCAAGAACCCCAAAAACCTAGTCGCAATCGCCATAGAGAACATGATGTTCTTGAACATTCTAAGGTCGAGCATCGGAGAGGAGGATTTAAGCTCCCATCGAATAAAGAACGCTAACAGCAGTACAGCCGAAACTATTCCCCCAAGAATCAGCGGAGACAATATCGCGACATCGAACGGATTATTGATGAGGATTACGACGATGATAATCATCACCCCGGAAACGATTGCGCCCAACCAATCATAGTTCGGCTTTGCACCAGATCGCTGCTGACTAACGATCTTTTCATCGAGGATAAAGTAGCCGGTGATAAACGCTATCCCAATCGGGATTGTCAGCATCAAGAACAGTGACTCCCATGAGAAAAACTGCAACCATAGACCTGCAATAACCGGTCCGATAGCTCCACCGATAGCAACTGAAGTGGTCTGCGCACCGATCGCCTTGCCACGTTCACGCGCAGGAAATACCGACAGTACCATTGCAGTACCAACCGACTGGCCCATCGAATTTCCGACGGCGGTCACAATTCGAGCGAGAATCAGCAGCCCGAAGCTCGGAGCCAAAGCTGTAAATACCGATCCACTTGCGAATAAGATTAATCCAATCAGGTGAATTTTCTTACGGCCAACAATGTCGGCGAAACGCCCCATCGGCAGCATGAACGCACTAATGGTCAAACCTTGAACGATTACGATCCAAGATACCGAGCGAAGTGTTACTCCGAAAGTATCAGCGATTTGCGATAGGGCGATAAACACCATGCCCATGCTCGCGACCATCGTGAAGAACGCTATGCCGATCGCCGTAAAGGCAACCCATTTATTGGCGGCTCGAGCGTTGGTGTGGTCAGCAGATGGAGTGGGAGTATTCGCAGAGGCGCTCAAGTAGCGACGTTCTGGTCAGATATGCACACAAGAATTGACACGAGATTCATGCTACACCTGAGATACCTGTGTAGTGCAATCGAATATTTTTCTGATCGACAAAACGGGATTTATGTGGCCCGCTGTTCGATCCAATCAAGATCAAATTCGAATCCAAACCCAGGTGCATTAGACGGTGTTAGAAAACCGTCTTTGATCACTGGGGTTCCGGGCAAAACTACCAACTCCTCCAGCGGTACACCGGGAGGTGCGACTCCTTCAGACCGCTCGGCCCACATGACCGATGACATGGCGTAAGCGAGGTGCTGTCCATATGGATAATTTGTGCTGGCGTGTGGAATAACCGTCAGGCCGTGAGCCTCGGCCAGATGGCAGATTTTAATTCCAGCTGTCAGTCCACCAACCCATTGCAAATCCGGCTGAAATATGTCGATCAGCCCATGACTTGCAGCCAGTGCGAATGGGTGGATCGAGTACCAGTGTTCGCCTGTAGCGAGTGTCTGGAACGGTATTCGTTGGCGAAGATTGAAGTAGCTGTCCAGATCTTCAGGCAGCATGTAATCCTCAAGCCATTTGATACGATAAGGCCTGAGCTGCTCGGCGAGTCTCACCATGTAGTCGGTATTCATTGACATCCAGCAATCGACTGCGATCTCGACGTCAGGGCCCACTTGTTCACGAGTCTTCGCAACAAGTTCTTCCGTTCGATTTAGTCCGGCAAGTCCGGCATCGGGTCCTTCACGCAGGAACAACTTCACGGCTTTGAAGCCAAGTTCCAAGAACCAATCAATGGAGTTCTCAGTACCGTAAGAAAGATCGGTGTTACTGGCGTAGCAGAAGATTTTCTCTTTCTGAGGGCCACCAATGATTTCGTAAACCGGCTTGTTCAGGAGCTTCCCTTTGAGATCCCAAAGCGCATTGTCGACCGCGCTAATCGCAAAGCTCGAAACTCCGGCCGTTCCGTAAGGGGCAGTCGCCTTCTGCATGAGATCCCATACACGTTCGGTCGCCATACAGTTCTCGCCCTCGATCACCGGACCAATATGGTCGTTGATCAGCGGCACGGTGACACCGCTGTGAAGCGTGAGACCGAATCCCCAGGTGCCATCTTCAGCAGTCACAACACACGCTGTGCGTTTCCAACTGTTGTCCCAGTCGCTGCGCTTCAGCTCGGGATACCGCTGCATTGGGCTCACAAACCCGTTGGTTTCAATTTTCGGGACGCGTGGCCTAGTAGTTGCATGCGGGGTTACATCAACCTCAATGGCTTTGACTGACCTGATCTTCATACGGAGAAATTCCTGTCGTGATGACTTGGAGCTGGCAAATCTACACCGGACTTTACATGAAGATCGGGTGATAGCCACAGAAAAATCTACTCGCCACAGAACTGTTCATCCGAATTGGCTCGCATGAAGTCCATGTTCATCTCGATGCCCAACCCCGGGGCATCCGGTAGGTGCAGTTGACCTTGTCGAACGTCAAGCGGGGTTTGGATGAAGTTGTCGTATGCGACCAGACGGTGACGAGCAGTTTCGAGTTTGTAGAAGTTCGGCACGGTCATCATCACGTGTGCACCGGCGAGCACATTGATCGGTCCGCTCGCGTCGTGAGGTGCAATCGGAACGTAGTACGCCTCTGCCATGGTCGATATTTTCTTTAGTTCAGATATTCCCCCTGTCCAAGTAACGTCTGGTTCTAGGAAGTCGGCAAGGTGCTGTTCAAGAATCGCTGTGAATTCCCAACGAGTGTGAAGACGTTCACCAACCGAAATAGGTAGGTCGATTTGGTCGCGAACGTTCTTGAGAGCCTGCGTGCTTTCGACAGGAACTGGTTCTTCCCACCAGTGAATGTTTGACGGTGCAACACTGCGAGCAAGTCGCACGGTTGTTGGTACATCGAATCGACCGTGAGCGTCGATCATAAGTTCCATCTCAGGACCAGCACCTTCACGAATAGCGGCTGTGATTTCGTTCGCCTCAGCCTCACCCTTGTACGTCATTCCGCCATTCAGGTAACCATTGTTCTCTTCCTCCATATGCGGGTAAGGATCGAACTTCATTCCCTCATGACCCGAATCGGCGATTTCTTTGGCCTGGCGCTTTGCCTCGTCGGGACCAATGTTTGGGTCTGGGTGTGTGTAAAGCGCAACCGTTTCTCGAACTGGGCCACCTAGTAGTTCGAATATCGGCTGATTCATCGCCTTACCGCGAATATCCCAAAGCGCGATATCGATTCCGCTGATCGCGTTTGTCGCTGCGCCACGGGAGCCCATGTAAGTGAAACGCCTAAAGATCTTGTTCCAGAGCATTTCGATGTGGAACGGGTTTTCACCGACGAGTAATGGATTGACCTGCTGAAGCACTGCGCAAACAGCCCGGTTCGCCACTGGATGAGTCGTTGTGACTTCACCCCAACCAGTGATTCCTTCGTCGGTCTGCACTTCCACAAAGATGTACTCACCCTGTCGACCGAAGTTGTATGCGGCGGTAGCGAGAAGTAGCCATGGGGTGACTTTAGTAATTTTCATGGAAGATTCTTTTCCGATTCACGTTTCTGGTATTGATGGCGGGAACTAACTCACACTAATTTCCCCCAAGTTTCACAGTGAATCTAATCGTTCACAAGTCATTGCGGGCGACCTCGGTGTCTTATTCACACAAAATTTATGAGATAAGCGCGGCGAAAATCGCCAGTAACGAATATCCTCGTCTCTTCCGTCATGGGGGACAACATATTTGGGCTTTCTGCGCCAACCCGAGTATCACAAAGTTAAGGATGCACAGTACTTGCCGTCGAACTCAACTGAATCGCATAACATCGTGATCATCGGAGCCGGACCTGCCGGGCTATCGACGAGCTACTTCCTCAAGCAGCAAAACATCGATCACATCGTTCTCGAACGAGGCAACGTCGGCAATACTTGGGATGTCGAGCGGTGGGACGGCTTTTATCTTGTAAACCCAAACTGGGCAGTCCGGCTTCCCGGATTCCACTACGTTGGTACGGAACCCGAAGGCTATCTTTCGAAGCTCGAAACGATTCAATATCTTCAGGACTACGCCGCCCATTTCGAATCGCCCGTGCGGACCGGAGTCAAAGTTGAATCATTGGAACAATTTTCTGACGGCTACAAATTGCATTTAGGTAGTGGAGATGTAATCGAAGCTCGATGCGTGGTGGTTGCGACCGGAGCGTTTGGGATTCCGAAGCTGCCTAACTTCACTGAGCAGATCAGCGATTCGTTCACTCAAATGCATTCAGCCGACTACAAAAATCCAGATTCGCTTAACGATGGCGCCGTGTTGGTTGTTGGATCGGGTCAGTCTGGCGCTCAGATCGCAGAGGAGCTACACGGCGCGGGGAAGACGGTGTGGTTATCGGTTGGAAACGCTGGTCGCCGCCCACGTCGATATAGAGGTCGAGACTCGTCGTGGTGGAATTACATAATGGGAGGGTTCGACAAGACAGTCGAGGATGTCGAGTCGGTAGACGATGCACGTTACAACTCCTCGTCCCACACTAGTGGCGCTCGAGGTGGACACAATATTTACCTGCGCCAAATGGCAAAAACCGGCGTGACGCTGGTTGGTCCAGTCACTGGCGGTAGAGGCGACATTATTTCGCTAAACACCGATCTAGAGAAGATTTTAAAATCTGTTGACGATCATCCGATTAAGTGGAAGCAAAACGTCGACGATTACGTTGAGAAGCACGGAATGCAAGTTCCGTTGGACGACATAGCTGATCCTCCAAACATAGCAGGCTGGCCAAAAGGTGATGCTCCGAGCGAGCTAGATCTTGCTGAGTCAGGAATCACGGTGATCATCTGGTCGACCGGATTTAAATATAACTTCGACTGGATCAAACTGCCGATTACCGGCGAGTACAACTACCCGATTCAACAGCGTGGAGTAACCGAGTATCCCGGTTTGTACTTCATGGGTCTACAGTGGATGTACGGATCGAAATCCGCCCAGTTCATTGGGGTAGGAGAAGACGCTGAGTATGTCGCCGGCCACGTTATCGATAACTTCGGATAACCCTATGCGTAGGTCATATTTATAGTTATGCGGGTAACGTTTCGTCTGATTCAACACAAACCGCCTGTAGCCAATTAAATGACCGCCAGCGGTTCATATTTTGCTCAGTGAGTGCTCTACTGCATTCTAACCAGAACTAGTTTCTGAGGTTGCAGCAGTGGTCTCATTTGGAGTTCCCTCAATCGATATGTTAGGAAGCCACTCAAGCCAGGCTGGGAAGTACCAAGCCCGTTTACCTAATATTCGCATCACGCTCGGAACAAGCAATGATCTAACGATAGTCGCATCAAGCAATACTGCGGCTCCCAGACCGAATCCCATGGACTGGAAGAACGCTATATCACCGAGTGCAAATCCACCGAATACTGCCACCATTATTAGCGCAGCACCAGTGATAATGCTTGCCGTTCGCCGTAGACCGAATTTAACCGACTCCGCGGCGAGTCCAGTTTCGTCATAACGCTCTTTGATTCGGCTAAGCATAAACACGTGATAGTCCATTGAAAGACCGAACAGGATGCTGAACATAAACAACGGCAACCAGAATTCAATCTGATCGACCTGTTCAAATCCGAACACATCAATTAGGAAACCCTTCTGGAAGACCAGCACAACGAGTCCGTAGGCAGCCGCAACCGACAACAAGTTCATAACGATCGAAGCAATTGAGATTACTAGCGATCTAAAAGCGAATAAGAGAAGGATGAAACTCAGGCTAAGCACCGAAGCAAACACAATTGGAAGATAGTCATCAGTAACCTTGACCGAATCGACTACTTCCGCCGAGCTTCCCCCAACGTATGCCGTATAAGAGCCTTCAGGCACTCCAATAAATGCATCTGGGATTAGATCTGCCCTTATACGGCGAATCGTGTTCAATGCAGATTGGTTTTGTGGATCACCGGGAATATTAGAGGTGAAACTAGCAAGATTTACGCTTGGCTCAATTCGTACCTGTGGGGCCTGCAATCCATTGTCGTCGATGATTGATTGTTCGAGTGTTGTAAGGGCCGTAACGAAAGCGTCCGACCCAACATCACCTTCGATTACCACAAGAGCAGGAGCATCTGATCCGAATCCAAATTTTTCATCGAGTGTTTGGAACCCCTGCTTAGCAGGAATTTCATCAGGCAAAACGGAAATTCCACTAGTGCCCTTTTCAAGTTCTAAGTAATATGAACCAAGAATCAGCAGAATTATCGATGCAGCGATCAAACTAATCCATGGTCGACGCATTACAGCCACAGTTATCGTGTTCCAGAAACCAGTTTCTGCATCTGGATCATTACTCTCTTCGCCGCCCAAACCAAGCGACCATTTATTACCGGTGATTTTCCTGACGATCGTTAGTACGACCAGAATCAGCATCACTCCAACAGAAACCCAGATTATGTCAGGGCTGAATCCGACGGTTACGGTCAAAATCATGGTCCCGATTACAAACAGACCACCGGTCAGTGGAAGAGGTGCACGGACGCTGTATACCTTGTCCCCAAGAATTCCGATTATTGCTGGAAGAAGCGTGACAGCTACGATTACGGCGACAAACACAACGATGATCGCACCTGCTCCAAATGCCTGAAACTCGCGGACTGGAATTATGAGCATTCCGAGCAGAGCTAATACAACCGTAAGCCCACTAAATACCACTGCTCGACCGGCAGATCCTCCAGCGACCTCGATAGCCTTCGCCTTTTCAAGACCTCGTTCACGTTCTTCTTTGAATCGAGAGAGGATGAATAGCGCGTAGTCGATACCGACGGCGAGGCCCATCATCGACAAGATATTCGGTACGAACTCGTTAAGTTCAATGAACTGACCAACGATTGCGACAACTCCCATACCGGTGAAGATCGCAGCAATAGCAAGAATAATCGGGATAAACGCAGCTACAACGGCTCCGAATACAAGTGCCAGAATGATGATGGCAACGGCAATTCCTATAGTCTCACCGGTCACCAAATCGCTCTCAGCTAATTCACCGAACACGTGTTGAATGCTTTCGTCCCCAATGAAGTAAACATGGTATCCATCTACCGAGAATTCCTCAGCAACATGTAGAAACGTACTAAAATCGGTAGCGGTGCCTTTAATGACATCAACCGAAGTAAGCAATGTCGTGCCATCTTCTGAAATCATGCCTTCGTAATCACTAAAACTACCTATCATGATTTCGACTTCGTCTTGAGCTTCTGCGGCTGAGAGGGCTTCACCAAACTCCACAACTTTTTGGTCGAAGTCTGCGTCACCAGGATTGGCGTCATCAGAGAGAATTAATATGAATTCTGAGGAATTTGGCGGTCCTGTCTCATCGACATCTTGCGAACCACTGCCATCAAGTTCTCCAAAGCGCTCATTAACCAAATCTTGAGCGATCTGGTACTCAAGAGTCTGTGTCGGACCTTGTCCACCATCGAGGGCGCTTTCAAGCATAGTACTCGCCAATACGCCAGCCGCTACCAATACAACGACCCATCCAGCTACGACCCACCAAGGACGCCGTCCGCTAAAACTTGCGATTCCTTCAACAGAAACTCTCATCATTGCTCCCAGATGGACTTGCAAATACAGTTATATGTGCACACATTTGAATTAACATCAGAGATTAACTTTGAACTGCTAATAGCAAAATGTCGAGAACTATATGGCATGTTAAATGTTATCTCGGATATTCAATTGGTTAGCGCCTATTGTGTGTTGGATATACGTTCAACTATCAATGTTAGGATCTACCCTCATCAGAACAAGTAATTGAGTCTAATTCCGTGTCGATATGTCCCTTTGATTTCAAACGACACCAAGTACACTTTTTGTCGTGACTCCAACTACTGACGCTCCTTCTGTTTCATTGCCCCGTGTAGCTCGAACTCCCTTCTACTACGGTTGGATTGTGCTTGTAATTGCTGCTTTGGGCAGCTTTGCTTCAGGGCCGGGACAAACGTTCACTTTCTCGGTATTTCAAAATTCGTTTATCGACGATTTATCACTTTCGTCGACCTCCGTATCGACTCTGTATTTGTTTGGCTCGCTCACTGCAGCAGGGATGATAATTTTCATCGGTCGCAGCCTCGACAAATATGGACCTCGCCGAATGATGGTGTTCGCGGTGGTGTGTCTCGGACTTGGCGCAATGTGGCTGTCGCAGGTAAATTCTGCTTGGCAACTGTTGGTCGGTTTCGCCATCATGCGAACGATGGGTCAGGGCGCATTGAGCTTGATCCCCGCGACGATGGTCAGCGTATGGTTCGTACGAAAACGCCCTATGGCCCTGGCACTCATGGCTCTCGGCGGTGCGATCGCCAGCGGTATCTACCCATTCTACGGAGCGACGTTAATAGAAGAATTCGGCTGGCGAACTGCCTGGGTAGCGATTGCTATAACCGGTTGGGTGTTGTTGATCATGCCGGCTATCGTGTTCATCAGATCAAGTCCGGAATCAATTGGGCTAAAGCCTGATGGCGACACAGACGAATTTGAAAAAGAATCTGCCAAATCGAAGAAGAAATCCGACGTTGTCGAACACAATTGGACCGTCAAGCAAGCGATACGGTCACGCATGATGTGGTTGCTAGTTTTCGCTGGTTCGGCGCAGTCCTTAGTTGGAACAGGCGTGGCATTTCAGCAAGTTTCGATCATGACTTCGAAGGGGCTCAGCATCGGTGCTGCGGCCGGAGTGTTCGGGATAATGGCACCGTCTGCAATAGCCGGGCAGTTCATCTCCGGTTATTTTGCGAGCCGATTGCCTGTGCGGTATCTAATAGCGGCAGGCCAACTTGGGCTGGTTTTAGCGATGATCATGTTGCTGCGTACCGACCAGCTTTGGCAGGCATATGCGTACGGAGTGGTTCTCGGACTTAACCAGGGGTTTTTGATGAATCTTAATCAGGTCGTTTGGCCTGCCTATTTTGGTCGCAAACACTTAGGAAGCATCAAAGGAGTAGCCAACTTTGGAATGATGGCTTCAGCGGCTCTGGGGCCATTACCCCTCGCCTTATCCATCGATCAAACAGGATCGTACACACTAGGGCTATACGCCTATATGCTGCTTCCACCACTGTGCGGAATCGCAGCCATTTTCGCCGGTAATCCAAGACCCGCACCTAAACAATTATTATCGAAAGCATAATTTCCGAACCGGAGAGACTACTATCCTGCCATTACTGACACGTATGCGAACAGAAAATCGTTTCATTGGTCCAGAAGCGCCTATGCACAAATGTTCACGAGTTCGCGTTCATGAGTCCATCTAGTCCTCTGCTTCTGTAAAATTCGTGGAAGTTTTGAGATTTACTTTCGCAATTAATAAATTGAAAGCTGTTTGACCCAATGACGGAAATGACTGGCGGCGAATTTCTTGCCGAAACAATGCACGGATACGGTGTAACCCACTTCTTCTTTATGCCTGTGATCGTCGATGATTCGATGGTTCGTATGGAACAGCTTGGGATTACCCGAGTCATGGCTCACAGTGAAAAGCCAGCCGCCTACATGGCCGACGGCTACGCCCGAGTAAAGGGTGCAGTCGGATTTTGTGGAGCGCAGTCGGTCGGTGCTACGAACCTAGCGGCAGGTCTCCAGGACGCCTACCTCGCAAGTTCTCCTGTCATAGCTCTAACCGGGCGGCTCGTTCAAGAGCAGCAAGATCGCCACGCTTATCAGGAAGTCGATCACGGTGCCCCATTCTCTGCAAACACCAAGTACAGCGCACGCGTCGACAGAACCAACCAACTTCCGATGTACTTGCGGCAGGCGATACGAGAAGCAACTACCGGTACTCCTGGTCCGACGCACTTAGATCTTGCCGGTATTGCCGGTGGAGATATCACCAAGAATAGCGCTGATATGGAAGTGATTATCGAGAGCCAATTCGCGAGCCTTCCTCCGTTCCGGCCTGAGCCAGACTCAGGATCAATCAATGCCGCCCTAAGCGCGCTAGCAAGCGCCAGTAGGCCATTGATAATCGCTGGCGGTGGCGTGAAGACTTCAAATGGTGGCAAGCAACTCATCGAACTCGCTGAACGCCTGAACATTCCCGTCGCCACGTCACTCAACGCCAAAGAAACGTTTCCTGCCGACCACCCGCTCGCTGTCGGCGTGCCTGGATCATATTCACGTGCTTGTGCGAACCAGACGGTCGCAGAAGCCGACCTCGTATTCTTCATTGGAAGTCACACTGGTGGTCAGATAACCAACGATTGGAAGCTCCCACGGGGTGGTACTCGAATCATCCAGATGGATATCGATGCTTCTGAGCTAGGTCGCTCTTTCCCCATCGAAGTCGGACTTCAATCCGATATTCAGGCTGGACTACAGAAGATGCTGAACGCCAGCGGAGAAGTCGGAACTGCGAGCGACGAAAGTGGTCGCACTAAGTGGATCAACCGTGTGCAGCAGTTAGTTTCCGAGTGGAAAACGAGCGTCGATCCTCTTTGGAAGTCCGACGATATACCAATGCGCACCGAGCGACTTTCGCAGGAGCTAACTGATCATATGCCGAGCGATGCGATTCTTGTTGCCGACACCGGCCACTCAGGCATCTGGACCGGCACCATGATCGATCTAACAAGTCCCGACCAGTCGTTCATTCGTTGCGCTGGCTCGCTCGGCTGGGCGTTCCCTGCCGCAATTGGTGCCAAGGCTGCAGCCCCAGATCGTCCTGTAATAACGTTCGCTGGTGACGGAGCACTGTGGTACCACTTCATGGAACTAGACACCGCCGTTCGATACGGACTGAACACGATCACAGTCGTAAACAACAACCACTCTCTAAACCAAGAGCGCGGCTTGAATGTTCGCAATTACGGTGGTGACCTGCCGGGTGCAAACGAACTGTGGCATCTGACCGACACAGACTTTGCAGCGATGGCAGAACAGATGGGTGGCTTCGGAATCACGGTTAAGAACCCGGGAGATTTCGAAGGTGCGCTCGATCAAGCTTTAATTTCTGGAAAGCCAGCTGTTATCGATGTGAAAACAAACATCGAAAGCATCGCTCCTCCAGCCTGGGATTAACAAATCGCCTTTGGCATTAGCTTGACCAAAATATCGATCTAAACAGCGTGTTGTATTTGTCTTATTTACAGCCCACACGTCTGGATCATTTTTACAATTACCAAACGAGTCACGGAGAAAACAATGCTCGCAGCCGGTACCGCCAGAGTCGACATCACGCCGCCGATAGGAATAGCCCACGCCGGCTGGGGAGCGCAATCACATGAGGGAGCCGAAGGGGTCGATATGCCGCTCTCGATCACCGCTTTGGTGATCGAGCCGGACGGCAACACAAACCCTAGTGAACGCATCGCTATTCTAGACATCGACACTTGTATACTCGTCGGTGAGTACGATATCCGCATCCGTAAAGCTGTCACTGAAGCCAGCGGAATCCCAGCCGTAAGCCAGAGGGTGTCGTACACCCATACTCACTCTGGTCCTATCGAAGGTCTTTCATGGATCGTCGAGGGTGCCGAAATGGTCGAGCCGTGGCTCCATTCGTTGGCTCCAGCGTCTGCCAAGGCAGTAGAAGAGGCGATATCGAAAATAGTTCCTGTACGGTCAGATTCCGGAAAAGGACACTGCGAAATCAATATCAACCGTCGCCCTGTCAGCCAGGAAGGCAAAGTGTTCACAGGTCGTAACCCTGACGGATTCGTCGACCATGAAGTTTTGGTTACAGCCCTCGACGATCTTGATGGCAACCCGGTTGCAACGCTTGTGAACTACGCCTGTCATCCAACGATTATGGGACCTGATAACAAGCTAATTACCCCCGACTACCCCGGACCGGTTCGCGAAACGGTCGAGAGTATCGTTGGCGGCACATGTCTTTTTCTTCAGGGAGCAGCTGGGAATCAAGGACCTATCGACGGATTCACCGGCGATATATCTGTGTATCGCAAACTCGGTAAGCAACTAGGCATCGAGGCAGCACGTGTGCGGTTGACCATAGACCCAGTTCCACGCGAAGAAAAATTAGAAGAAATTTTGCAGTCTGGGGCTGATCTTGGAATGTATTCATTCAATCAGGCAGGGGAGTCGGATGACACGCTTGGTTTGATCGAATCCTCTGCATTACTGCCGATCAAAGAGATGCCAGCCGAATCCGAGGTACAGGCTAACTTCGATGCGATCCAAGCCAATCTGGAAAGCGTGAGGAAAAATGGCGGAACGGTCGACGAAATCAAACAGGCAGCGTTCCCGGCTAAGCGAGAAACATTGCTACTTCGCCACACGCAAACTTTCGGTCAGGGCGGCGAAAAGCGAGATATTCCGATTCAGGTAATCCGAATCGGCAACACTGCTCTAGTCGCAATTCCGGTTGAGCCATTCGCCGAAATCGGAACTGCTGTAAAAGAACGATCACCAGCCGATTGGACCCTGTTCTCTGGCTATGCAAACGGCTACTACGGCTACCTTCCGATGGAGTATGCGTACCCAGAAGGTGGCTATGAAGTCGGACCAACGGCTCCTTTCGAAGCGGGTGCCGCTGAGCAGATGATCGAAGATTGCTTAGAAGCGATTAAAAAGCTCTGGAGCTAATCGCTTACCAATAATTCAGCCCGACGGAGACGTTCGATGACCGACACACCAAATGGTCCCAAAATAGGAATTTCAGTCAGCAATTTCGATGATTCGACATTACGGCGGGTTCGCCAGCTTGGCGTCACCAACGTCCACTCCAGCGGTGGTGCCGGAAGTTCCAACTCGAACTTCGGTCGAGAAAATCAGCTGCCGTGGACCGATGAAACGCTCGGAGCCGAGGTAAAAGCAGTTGCTGCTCACGGAATAAAACTGGGCATCAAGATGATCACTGGCTTTCCGAACGCCATCTACGGTCGGTCAGGTCGTGACGAAGATATCGAGAAAGTAATCGAGTCGGTTAAATGCGCCGGTCGATTGGGCATTCCAGTGGTTGAATACAACTGGTACGCCCACCGAATAATCGAAGGCTACTCGTATGTGGAAGGTCGAGGCGGGGCCGAGTACCACGCCTTCGACTACCAGTCGATCAAGGACCTACCGCCGTTGCCTGAAGAGGGCGCTCACACCGCCGATGCGATGTGGGAAAACATCACATACTTCCTCAAGGCGGTAATTCCTTCAGCCGAAGAGGCGGGCGTTCGAATGGCACTGCACCCAAACGATCCGCCAGCACCGATTAGTCGAGGCTCCGAGCAGATCATGGGCAGCATCGATGGTTGGAAGAAGTTGGCAAGCATTGTTGACAGTCCAGCAAACGGCATTACTTTCGATTGCGGCGTGACTCGCGAAATGGGCGGCGATCCGGTAGAAGTGGCTCGCTACTTTGGCGATCTCGACCGTATAAACCACGTTCACTGGCGCAACGTAATAACAGACATACCGAGCGAGAAATACACCGAGGTATTCTTGGACGAGGGTGAAGTCGATATGCTCGCCGTGATGAAAGAACTTGTACGCCAGAACTACCCACGAATTGTCTATCCAGAACACCCGCCTGTGATGGACCACGACAAAGAGTTCACACACGATGGGTTTGGGGCTGGCTACACCGGCTTCGCCTACACGGTTGGCTACGCCCGGGCGACATTGCAGGCAGCTTTGGCTGGAGCGTAGCCGCGTTTGTCGAGCTGCGGAATGGGCGTTAGTATCTGCTCATTCCTTAACCGCTAAGAATATTCAATCGATCTTCTAGAGATAAAAAATGTACAACCTGAACCATATTCACATGAAGTCGAACGATCCCGAAAAATCTGCCAACTGGTGGGTCGCCAACTTCGGATTCACGATCGTGGACGATTCGACTCGAGAAACTGGTGATCGCTTTATCAAGTGTCGATCAGCCAACGACGTGCCCGTCAACATCTCGGGACCGCTCGACGGCCAAACACTTGTTGAGAGCGATTCAGGTCCGAACCTTGGACTAGAACATTTCGGGTTCGATGTCGACGATATAGATGCCGAGATAAAACGACTCGCTGCCGTTGGTGCTCCTCTAGTTGATGGACCAAACGAACTTCCCGACGGCACACGCTTCTGTTGGGTAGCAGCTCCCGACAACGTACGAGTAGAACTGATCGAGTGGCCTAGCTAGTAGTGAGATTACCCTTCTCATTGGGGAGACCGCAGTCTTTTGGGTTCAAATCTCGGCAACCGCCAAAATCCGTTTTCCCGAGCGAAATCATCGGAGTCGAGGGACCTGGGGCGTCATCACGTAAAACGCCAGCGACGACATCGTTCTTTCGATATCAGTACCTTACGCACCCCATCACCGGATCCCTCAGCGGTGGTCGGTAATCGATTCCTATGGTAGCCGTGAGTAGTAGTTATCTGTAGTTGCTGGTTGTCAGCAATTAATAAGCAGTCACTGAGCAGAATTCTGCGGCCACTCACAGAAGAACCCATCTAGCTGTTGTCAGAGTCGGCGGCTAGATTCTCTCCACGGAGTCGGCTTGCTCGAATGTCGTGCCGACCCGGATAGCGAACTGGCAAATGGCCGTCTTCGATCATCAGGTCAAGCGGATTCGCCATAGTCTTCATCGGCATCTGCACCTGCGTGTGCAGCCGTGCCGACTCGTACACAGCGTGAACCATCTCCAGTGCCTTGTAACCGTTCTCGCCGTTGCCCCGGTGGTAATCGGATCGACCCGAAGCCCAGTCGGCAAGCTCACGTGCCTGCCCCGCCCCGCCCTCGACCCACTCGAATCGGTCTGCGCCGTACTTGAAGAACTCGCCATCGGGCTTATGATGTGCCCAGCCGCCCGAATTACCGTTCATCAGATGCAGATCGTCAGTGGACATCTCGATCATTCCTTCAGACCCGTAGATACGAGCGCCCTGCCAACGAACCGGCGTCAGGTCGGAAACGATCATCGCCTGAGCATCGTTCTCAAATCCGAAAACAGCAAGAGCCTTATCCTCTATCTGTGTTGAACGCTCCCAGTGATCGGTCTCTCGCTCAACGTTGCCCATCACCCACGTGCACTCAACGTCGCCAAGGAGATACCGGAACATATCGGTCTGATGAGAGGCATAGTTAGGAAGCCCGTCACCGGCAACACTGGTAATGAGTCGCACATCGCCTATTTCACCATCTTCGATCAACTGTTTTGCCAAGGTATAGGCAGGTAGGAATCGACGCTGGTGGCCTATGACGAGCTTCACGTTGTTACGTGCACAAACCATCAGCATGTCAGCTGCGGCGCCCAGACTATCGGCCATAGGCTTCTCACAAAGAATAGCCTTTACACCGCCGGCTGCGGCGGCGGCGACCGTCATGGGAGCGTGGCCGCTGTGCCACACGCCAATCGAAACTACGTCGGGCTTGGCAACCTTAAGCATCTCTCGGAAGTCAATGAAGTGCTCTGCCTTGTAATCGTCATTATCAGCAAATACTTCGTCGTACTCGTTCATAACTTCCGGGCTCAGGTCAGCCAGTGCCACAATTTTGTACTGGCCGCTGTTTAGATAACCCCAAGAATGGTTTTGTGTCATCCCACCACTGCCAATAACACCAACGCGAAGTTTGTCTGCCAATTCTCTAACTCCAACTGATATCGATTGCGAAAGACCGGCAGAGTCTACAGGGAGTGTTGAATTTATGTGCAGTTGATCTGGCAGGGCGTCTTTTATTACGAATTCAATTCAGAGCGACGTTATGTGAGCACTTGGAAAAATTCTACCTGCACCCGAAAATACGACGCTAGTTTAGGTCTGCTGGAGTTGGTTGATCCGTGCGCCATCATTCCGGTCGGCTACCCCATAGGCAAGTTCGGGCGAGTTAGTCGTCGAACCTTGAAATATGTGGTCCATTTAGACTACTGTTAGCAGCTAGTCATTTGTCAGTTCGATTAGCCCATAAACAACGGAGCCAAATCGGCTTCTAGATCTTCTGCACCCGAGAAATTAAATTTTTTAGTTTGTCGTCTTTCGCTGGATCGATCGATGCATCGATCGATACCCGATCAGCAAAAGCTTGGCGACGTTCAATCTCGTCCGGCATTGTTTCGTAAGTACCCGTCATTGCGAAATCCCGAACCACGGCTAGCGACACAGCATCTGCCATTTCGCTCCATCGATTTGTAACCGACATCTCGTGTAGTTTTCGACCAAGCTCTTCCTCCCCATGAACCTCAAATACTCGTTGGTACGTTCGCGTCGATCCATAAAAAGCAACGCGCTCACGGAGCTTCAGTAGCTCCTGTTCAAGCTCGCTCTCTGTCTCTGCCAGAGCCATCATCCCTCCAGCCGCGATTTCGATTTCACTAACATCCCTATCGGCTGTTTCCGCCCCTAAAGTCAAGTTCGGCAAAGTCACATCACGAACGTACTTTTCGGTGGTGAATGAATGTGGCAACAGACCATCAGCGACACGACCAGCGACTCGGGTCATTGCAGGGTTTACAGCCGCCAGAAATATTTTCGGGAACGGTGCATCGATAGGCCCCGGGTTGAAAGCGGGTGGGCATAAAGTGAACTGATAGTGCTCGCCGACAAACGGAGACAGACTTCCCGTTTGAAACGTTTTCCAGACCGCCCGCATCATCAGGACGTAGTCTTCCATTCGAGCAGCTGGCGCAACCCATTCTCCGGTGCTAAATCTGCGTTCGTTGTGACCTTTGACTTGGGACCCTAAGCCAATCGAAATACGACCACCAGTCATTCGCTGCAATTCCCAAGCCATCTGTGCGGTGACGAACGGACTCCGCGGGAACGCAATCATTACCGACATACCAATTTCGGCTCGTGTGCTGGCGTGGGCAGCCAAAGTCCAGCGGGTAGTCGCCTCATATTTCAGCTCACCAGTGGTCAGTACGTCGTAGCCGAGGCTCTCAAGTCGATTAACCTCCACAGGCACCGCTTCGAGAAGACCATCACCGTACCGTCCGACGACTTTCATTTGAGGTTTAATTCTTTCTTCGAGTCACGAACGTTAACGAATCAATTTTTCCGTTGATTCCTATCCGATTTCAGTTGACTTAATTCTCGAGATAAGCTCAGTAGTCGAAATGCCTTCAGTGTAGCCAACTGATTGATAAATGCCCATCTCGATCGGCACGGAGTACCACGTATTACGAGTTTCGGAGGAGACATCGTCACCGTGCATAATCAAGTCGATATTGTGCTTTTCGATCCACTCACGAGTAATCTCGAGCGGTGCATTCGGCACTACTTCATCGACGTATCTGCAACCTTCAACTGAGGCAATCCGTTCTTTCATCGTGAGAATCGGTGTGCGTTTGTAGCTTTCAACCGTTTCATCGGCGTGGATACCAACCAATAGGAAATCGCCATGCGAGCTTGCTTGACGTAAAAAATTCATATGACCGTAGTGGAATAGATCAGCCACCATATCAACGTAGACGCGGGTAATTTCAATTACTCCTTGATAATAAGATTTAGCGCCGAAAAGAATCGCTATTGAGCGATCAAAGCGTTTGCTCTGCCCGACAGATTGTTCCGGTCGGGCTTGTACAGATACTCAACATCAGGACTTAGTTCTTCGAGATAGAGAATCTCTTTGATTTCACCTAGTTGTACTGCCACAACGTAACATGCCTCTTCAGGAAGACGGAAGAACACACAGCCATCTTTATTCGTTGTGGACTTATGTAAACCTGTCAGCACCGAAGTTGCTGCAATAGTTACCTCGGAATCGACAGCAGGTTCTCCATCGAAACCAACAACTTTCAAGCTACCAGTATGGATTTTTGGATCTCGTTCGTTAGCAAGATTCAAAACGTTCTCTGATTTATCCGATTCACTGTCGTTCGTCATCAGATCCAGTACTCCCTGTTCGAATTCGCCAGCTTCCTTCGGGGTCATCCAGTCTGGTCCATACTTCAGACGAAAGTACTCTTCGGGCGGATTTGGCACCATAAAATTTGTTCCAAGAAAATCGATCTCTTTTAGATTTTCGTGGAGGCTCACAGGAATTTTGACTACCGGCCACTGATAAATACTGTCGTCAATTATGTGATAGCAGGTCCAGTCCATTTGAACGCCCGATTTTTTCAGGTCGACGCTCATGTGTAATTCACTATCGATAACTTCTGCCGAGTAGCCATGCTTGCGGAATTCGACAGCCGCCTGTTCAACAATTTCTTTGGTCAAACCATGTAAGCCGATTACCGACCCTATGTCGAGGTCGTCATCCCAAGCGATGAAAGCTTGATCTCGTACTGCGCCCAAACATGTACCATGTCTCAAGAAGAACGTCAGTCCGAGTTGATCGAGGATCTGCTTGGCTTCTTTTAGGAGCGTTTCAGCAGTCTCCATATTCATCGGTTCGAATACTGTTGAATTCATGACTGAGGTCAGCTCCTAGTAGGTGGATCAAAAGCGCCTGTAGTTTGGGTCAACTGTTGAAGACGGGTTGCCCAATCATACAGAGATCGAGATGCGAGTCGCAGTGTGGAGCGACTACTTAGGCAACATCTGTCTCATTTCGATCAGTGGCAATAACGATATGCCTTCTGAAAGAACGTCTTTTGGGTGCTGCGTACAGAAAGCTACCCCAGCTGTAAGTTTTTATGTAATCCGAGCGAATTTACTGTTGGTATTCGCACTTGAAACTTGAGAAAAGGAACTTGATGTTAGTAGACCTTAGCCCTATTCCGATATCACCGAACGAACGCAAAATACTAAGCAAGATCGAGCAAGTCAGCGCCGAATCAGGCTCTCACTCACCCAGTATTGCCACCATTCAACTAACGATTCCAGAGATCGAAGTTGATATCGACGCCTGTTACCTGTCGAATCCGCTTGCAACCGACCTTTTCTGGTCTCATTTCAATGCCGATCTGCTCGCAGACCCCGACCACTTCAAAAGTATGCTTGAGGCATACCCTTCTCAAAACAGAGCTATTGCAGAACGTCTTTCTGGTTCGCTTGGAATCGACTCGAACCGCTTGTTCATCACCAACGGTGCAACCGAAGCGATTCAAGCTGTGCTCCACAACTACACATCACACATCCACATATCGATTCCAACATTCTCGCCTTATTACGAGTTTGCAGTCGATGGCACACAGGTAACTAAGTACGAGCTTGATCCCGCCAATAACTTTGCTGTAGATCCTAACGATTACGTACGATCTGTTCTTCAAAGCAATGCCGATACAGCGGTATTGATTTCACCAAACAACCCTGATGGTTATGTGATCCCAGATAGCGATTTAGATTTCATCCTTTCGAAGCTCAAGGGACTCAAAACCATCATCGTTGATGAGAGTTTTATTCACTTCTCTGATCGACCAACACCTAATGATCAATTGCCTAGTTTGGCCGGAATCACAGAGAAGTACGACAACATCACGATCGTAAAAAGCATGTCGAAGGATTTTGGTATAGCGGGTATTCGTGCCGGTTACGCAATCATGAATCCTGAACGGGTGACACAGCTTTTGAATCACGGGTATCTGTGGAACACCAGCGGGATCGCTGAATACTTCTTTGGTCTGTTCGATCGTCCAGAGTTCTTAATTGAATATCGACAAAAATTGGCAACCTACAAGACTTACATCGATAAGTTCACCCAAACGACGTCTGCATTCGATTTCGTGCAACCTTTCCAAACCAGCGCCAATTTCCAACTAATGCAAATGCCGACTGGCATTTCGGCCGAAGTTGTAGCAGGCCTGTTGCTTGTACGACACGGTATTTACGCTCGAAGCTGTGGAGATAAAATCGGTCTCAACGGACAGTTCTTACGTGTCGCCATTCGAACAGAATCTGAGAATACGAAAATACTTAGTGCGCTCAAAGAAGTTTTGAGCTAGTACGAACATCACAATCAAAAAAAACGCGCCAACTCATTTCGAGCCGGCGCGTTTTGTATCCAAAGATTAGTCGAGAGACCTAAGGCATGGATATTCCGAGGTCGAGTTCTGAACTCATCGAGTTGAACCACTCCACGACCTCTTTGTGATACGGAATACCCTTTTCCTTGCGCACTGCTGCTTCTTCGTGCTCTGGCAGCCCAGCGTAGTAGACACGATCATGACCCGGTGCAGGCTTGGTGTTCGCCAACTTGGTCAATAATCGATCCATATCGGCTTTGAACTCATCAACGTCAGTGAACGCATCGATATTGAACGCCATGACGAAAAATGAGTAGTTACGATCGGCGATAAAACCAGGGCCATTTCCAGAGAGAATTCCCGACATAATGTCGGCGATAGCGGCAAAGCCGTAACCCTTGTGCCCCCCGTTCTCTCGAGTACCACCGAACGGCAGCATATTGAATGATCCAAAATCTGGCACATCAACCGCTTCCATTATCGGTGAACCATCAATGTCAGCGATCCAGCCGGGTTCGAGCTTCGACCCAATCCGCCTAGTCAATGTCAGCTTGTTTGCGGCAACCTGCGTAGTAGCAACATCGAATACAAACGGAGGCATTCTGTCGGCAGGTGCGCCCCAAGCAATAGGCTGAGTACCAAATGCCGGTTCCGCTCCGTTTGTGGGCACTTGGGCGCCTCCACCTGCCGATACCATAGCCATTCCGACCATGTCCTCTTCGATTGCCTGCATCACGTAGTAGGCAAGCATTCCGAAGTGCCGGGTATTTTTGACGGCAACTGCGCCCATACCATGCTCCCGAGCCTTCTCAATCGCAAGATTCATAGCGCGAGGCCCGAGGTGTATTCCAAGACCTTCATCGCCGTCCCACGTTGCAGTTACCGAAGACTCTCTGACAGTTTTGACTTCGGGTCGAGGGTTATATGTGCCTTCGCCGTAACTGGCGATGTAGGCTCTTAGCATGTTCGAAATCCCGTGACTTTCGCAACCACGTAGATCACTAGTCATTAACACATCAGCACAGGATTCAGCCTCATCGGCAGGGAGTCCCATCTTTTCGAACACAGCCTGCGTTCCAGCTCGAGCTTTCTCTTGTGAAACCAGTACCTGATCTTTTTCCGGAACAAGAAAATGCTTGAGCATTTGTTGAACTAACCTCTCAGTTTCAGACTTTTTGGGGCGGCTTTTGCACCGTAATGCCGGCGGGATTTTACGCCTGAAAATAGAGATATGGCACCTATATTTAGGTACGTTCAGTAACTAGTTATGATCTGTCAGAACTCAGAGTCGGGGCAGAATCTCATCATTACTCATTTGCTGAGGAGGTATGTTAATGTCTTCCCCACACTGCTTGTCGACGTCCGTGTCCAAGAGGAGATACCGAACTTAGCATCGATATACGATTTCTTATTGCCGAGATTGTGGAGGGCATTTCAATGAACGCACTAGTACACCGTTAAATGATCGCCAGTTACCGACTGACATTGTTTTGATCGCTGTGCTCTGGCGGTTGAGATTCAAGTTCGGGTTTCGTGATGCCGATGAACTAACGTTGCAGTAAGAATTCTCAGTCAGTCAGGTCTCACTTGCAATCCAACATTAAGTTCTCACACCGAATTTAGAATTAAATTCCGCCCAATCACTATCGGAAACATTGTTGGTTGCACTCGAGAAGGCCTCTTCAAATTCTTGTGGATTGGATGGACCGGTGAGGACGATTCCATTTCCTCTAACTGGAGCACATAATGCAAACTCCATCGCAAAATCGCGAATATTGAGATCGCGTTCTCGGCACCACTCCCACATCTCGATAGCGCGTTCTACTGCGACAGGATCCAAGTGGCTTCCAACGGCAGCCGGAGGAAGGGGGGCTCCTTTCTCGACAAACGACTCGTCTGCTATTTGAAGTTTCGGTTGGGGGCCGGCGAGCATTGAGCCACCTAACGGACTTCCTATGAGAATTCCTACATCGTTCTTCAACGCGAGCGGAATAGTGGCTGACGCGAGTGATTGATCAAGCAAGGTGTAGTCCAAATATGACAATACAATGTCTATCTCACCCGTTTCTATCGCTCGTCGATGATATTCAGGCTGCCTCACTCCGATCCCAATGTGACCGATACGTCCTTTTGACTTCCAGTCGACTAACACCTCAAGGCAGGTGTCTAGTGGTGCTTCGATGTCGTATCTTGGACCATGAATTAGCACCGAATCCACATAATCTGTCTGGAGCTTTTTAAAGCTATTTTCAAGACTCCATGTGGTTGCCTTTTTAGAAAAATCACGGAGATAACGCGGATGGGAACCTACTTTCGTTTGTAGGTAGACCTGATCTCGCCATCCTCCTACCAATGCGAGGCCAAAACGTCGCTCACTGACTCCGTAAAACGGAGATGTGTCAACGAAATTAATACCGGATTCAATCGCCCCACGTATTGTGTTAACCGCGTTTTCGTCAGATTGGCCGGGATAACCCAGATGCCCGCCACCTAAACCGAGAGCTGTCGGTTTCATCTCGGTTCGACCTAATCTTCGGGTCTCAAGAGATGCCATTTATCGACTTCCTTAATTCGTCAGGTCAGAGCTGAGAAATCTCTGAATCGGGACAACAGCCAGCCCAACATTAAGATTGGCTATTCTTCAAACTTTTCAGGTGTAAATAGTTCAAGAAATTCAATTCGCTGGCTCTCGATCAAATTTCGCACTTCACCACCAAGTTCGAGAGCCTCGACTGGTAACGTATGCCCGTCGCGAGTGGGGCTTTCAAGCGATTTGTCCGTCCATTCCAGACAAACAACGTTCTGTTCACCAGGCAGAGTGTAGCCATTGTACGAAATCCTAAATTCGCTCCGCTGCCCAGCAGCGCGGTAAGCCTCAGCCTGCTTCTGAACTAGTGTGGCTACCCTACGCGCCTCTCCGGGTTTCGTTGTGTACCAACGTCTTACGACATACATTATGGCATCCTGACTATTCGACTACTAAATATTTTAAGACGGACTATAAGTACCCGTAATTGTGGCACGAACGTCGACATTTTGGGCTGTATCACCTTGGCAAGGGTCTGTAAGGGCCCATGAGTATCAAGCGATCTGGTCGACACCACTCAGTTTTTGCAATACAAGAAGTACATCATCAACGTGTCTCGTCACATTGATTTCGTCAGTGAAAGCTCCCTGGCAAATTCCGACTTTATCAACGACGAACGTTGCCCTCCGAACCGGTACTAACCCTAAAGTCCAGCTGCGCTTTACACCGAACAATTTGCTCAAATCGCCATCTGAATCCGAAACAAGGTTAAACGGAAGATCATTCTGCTCACGAAACTGTCTATGGCTTTCAGCGTCATTGGGGCTAATACCGATTAACACAGCGTCATGACTCAATATCTCCTCGTAGCTGTCACGGTACGAGCGGGCTTCAAGTGTTCAGCCACGGGTAAAGTCCTTCGGGTAGAAGTAAACAACGATATTCTTCTTGCCTTTGAATTCCGACGTTCGAAACGGCTCACCATTGTCTAGTTCCGTCTCGAATTCAGGGATATTCTGACCGATTTCCAGCATGACTTTTTTAGTGCTCTAATTCTAGTTTTGTGAGAACTCAGCTTGGCCAACTCCGGCCAGATTCTCTAGGCAATGGTTGGCTCGGCTTGAAGCTTTGCGACATCGTTCCAGCCTCAATTCACCCGAGCAGACCGAGGTATCTTCACAACATGATGGGGTTATTCTAATTATCTGCTCTGATGGACTGGTTATCTAGGGATCTGTCAGGGAGAAGAAAACACCTCAATCGATACGGGTGACAACGAAAGAGTCGTTAGAATCATTGTCGGATTGAGGGATTTGATTCCGTTTGGAATCTCCGGAGCAATTCATTAAAAAATAGATGCAGCATCAATCACACGAAAAATTAAAGCTCTCCAAATCCTATGACGTTCACAGTCGCCACGATGACGACCTAACGGCGCAGTTCGAGCAGATTTCTGAATTTGAATTGGCAGCAGAACAGGGTGATTGGAAGAAATTCAAGAACATAGTCAATCGTGACGGTTCGGTTTTTCTAAAGCTGATGAGAAGAGATGATGGAGATCCAAGGCTCCGATTGCCTCTTATTCAAAGCGGAGAGCTAGAAGATAGATTTACAGAGTCGCTCAAGAAGTTTGGAAAATCATGGTCACACTTGATGCCATGGTGGGCGAGGTTGGGTTACAAATACGAGGCGATGCTTACGTGGGTAAGCATGGCGCTTGTACTAGGCGCCGTTGCTGGGGCGGCGACAGGGAATTCGGGATTCGGCGGAGCATCCGGGGCTGGTGCGATATTGATCCTAATGGTTGTCGACAACTCTGAGCCGAGATTCCAAGGGAGCCCCAGATGGTGGGTGCGACTGACCTACCGTAAACCTAAATTAATGCTAAATCGATGGCGTATGGTGGTCTATCTGATTGCGGCTTTGATGATCAGTTGGGCGGCATTGGCCGATACATTCAGGACACCTACGCAGAACTGTGAAGGGTTGAGTCCGGCAGATCTTGTTGCTCTAAACGGCTGCAATTAATCTTCCCCTATCCGCGTACCCATACGGTTGCCATGTAGTAATTCGAAACTTTAAAGCTGTTACATTTCATTTGAGTGAATCCAGAACAACACTTTGCGATCAGTGACCGGAGTCAAATTACTGGTCAGCAGTAGGGGTACACCACTAATTACACCTGAAATATCGCATTCTTGATGATCGGCGAGATCGAGGAATGGAGCTGGATAGGATGACCGACACTTCTAATTCCCGCACCGTGGTCGTAGATGCCGCTGCGCACGCTTGGGTAGTGGGTGATCCGCTATACCCACTGGATCCCGCAATCGCTACTTGCCCGGACAACATGCCGGTGATCGACGAGTCTGCTGAGCACTTGATCGCCCGTATGAACACGCTTGGAATCGATGAAACCGTAATCAGCCATGTTTGCTATTACGGTCGAGACAACAGTTATACGGCACATTGCGTGAACTCTTACCCGGAGAGATTCACCGGGGTGGGTTTGCTGGTAGGTTATCGACTACATTCTCCTGACGATTATGAAAATCCGGCAAGGCTCGAACGTCTCATGCGCGAGGATGGACTCTCTGGGTTACGACTCAGTCCGATTTACGATCCAAACGCCGTGTGGTTGAACGATCCAGTGTCCTACCCGCTGTGGAACAAGGCTCAAGAGCTAGGTGCCGTGTTCAACATATTCGCCGCACCACACCAAATTGCCCAGATAGGCGACATGGCGGCTCGTTTCCCTGGGGTCAATATCGTGGTCGACCACTTCGCCATGATCGACATCACTGCCTCTGATGTAGAGGGCTTCAACCCCCTACTCGATCTTCGAAAGTTTCCGAACGTTTATATTCGAACGTCATTGCACAACCCGTCTCGTCAGGAACTTCCGTATACAGACATGTGGCCTTACCTCGAACGGGCATATGACTCGTTCGGACCGCAAAAGCTGATCTACGCCTCCGATTACGAGCTGCTTATCATGAAGGATTTGATCCCGTTCTTTACATCAGAGGATAAAAAATGGATTCTCGGGCGAAACGCGTTGTCCATATATCGGGACAATATACGCACCTAACCTGATTCGTTACGCCGATGTGCAAAGCCTTCTTCATAGAGATCTTTTCGACAGATCAGTTGAGAGAATTACAACGAAGGACCGGTCGATGGCTGCTAGAATCTCGCCATTCACGACCGTAGAAAGTACTTCGAAACTCACTTTGCCTCAGAAAAGAGCTGATTTTGACAATCGTACTGAACACTCCCTTTTCACCTCCTCAATGGGCATTACTTGAACGGGAATTATTGAACGCGCAAACGCTGGCATGCGAGCGAATATTCGACAAATATTTTGACGAACGCGGGTACCTACTTTGTATCCCGCGATGGGGTGGGAACGACGGGTCGGATGACGCCATCGAAAACCTTGCAGGTTGGCCTGTACTCCACGCGCTCGGCGCACCTGATTCCATTCTTAAAATGTACAAACTGGGATGGGAAGGCCATCTTCTCCAGTACACAGAAGCCAAAACTGTCGACGTGGAGCTGGCTCGCGACGGGATGCTCTACAAGGAGTTCCCGGTTAGTCTCGACTGGTTTCACCACGGCGAGAGCATGAGCGTTTTCAATCTTCAGGGGTTGTCCGATCCTGAAGATTCATCGTTCTTGACTAGGGTTCGACGTTATGCCGGCCTTTACATGGATGAAGACCAGCAGGCTAAAAACTATGATCCCGAACATAAGATCATCCGCAGCCTGTTCAACGGCAGCCGTGGCCCCCTCTTACGAAAGGCGACCGCCCTTGATTGGGCTGGTGATCCGTTTGAGGCTGAAGGAAGATTCGACGCGGCACATGGTGAACGAAATTTCGACGAGATGCTCGCACACTTCGAAGAGTACACCGACATCGTCGGCGACCACCCCATCAATCTGGCAGCAACCACCATGGCGGTGAACGCCTACATGGCGACAGGTGATCAGAAATATAAGAAATGGCTGCTGGAATATGTGGATGCATGGGCTCAGCGCGCCAAGGACAACAATGACATTCTCCCAAGCAATATCGGGTTGGACGGAACAATAGGTGGCGAGTGCGATGGTAAATGGTACGGAGGTTGCTACGGCTGGGGATTCACGGTGGTAGTGCCACAGACCGGCGAGTTGTCGAACCGCAATGCACTGTACCGGGGAGTTGCCGGATTCGGTAATGCCCTACTGATCACGGGAGATCGGTCTTACATCGATGTGTGGAGGAAGATGCTCGAGTCCGTTAACGGAAATTCAAAAAACGAGAACGGGAAAACGCTCTATCCGCACATGTTTGGGGATGATGGCTGGTACGGATTCGACGAACTGCCGTACAGCTGGGGTGCTCTCGACATCTTCTACTGGTCGATGGATGCCGCCGATCGTAAATATGTACCAAGTTCTGAGTGGTTGAAGTTTCTCGACGGTAACTCGGCAGAATTTCCTGTGTCAGCAATGGAAGATGAGTTCAGTTCGATCCGTCAGAAGATGAAAGGTGTTGAAGAAGACACGAGTTCGCCGGACACGCGACTGTCAGACAACACTCTCCAATTCAATACTGCAAACCAAACCTGCTTAACTCAACTGATGATGGGCGGTCTTACACCACGGTTCGGTGAGCCGCTCCATGCGAGGGTGCGCTATTTTGATCCGACCAAGCGACGTGCAGGTATCCCTGAAGACGTAGCTGCATTGGTAGTAGGCATGTCGGACACTACGACAACGCTATCGCTCGCAAACATTAGCCCGGTGAAATCCAGAAAAATGATTATTCAAGCCGGGGCTTACGCTGAACATCAAATCATTTCGGTCGAAGTAGATGGTGAAATTATCGCAATTAACGGAACTTTTCTCACTCTTGAGCTTCGTCCGAGCACAGTTTCGACAATTGTTATGCGGTTAGAGAGATACATCAATCAGCCGACGTTTTCGCACCCTTGGGATAGGTCATGATACCGGCCAAATACCACTTCTATTATTCAACCTACAGGCTACAGGGTTGTCAGCTCAGTGATAAAAGATGCCCAGAGTCGATTTAAATAGTTAAACACGTTTGATATCAACAAATGCATAGTGTACGGTCACTGCAACGTGACTAGTTCACTAAAACCATAGTAACTCCCAGTACCTAAATTAGTGGGAATCAGTTGATGTCATCCGAACAGAAGAGACTTATCATGAATAGAGTTCGATATCGAGGCCTCATCTTGCTGCTGATCGCATCAGTCGCAATGATTGTTACGGCCTGTAGTAGTGATCCGGTTGTTGAAACCGTAATCCAAACAGTTATTGTCGCTGAAAAGGGAGACACGATTACCGTCGTAGCCACTCCGACCGCAACGCTAGAAGAGCGGACACTGGCAACTGCGGACGCTAAAAAGGGTGGACACCTTAGGGTTGCGTCTGTCGGGAGTGTCCAGTCGTTCGATCCGTTGTGGACCACAGCGTCCTCGACAGGAAATGTTTCAAGCATGATTCTCGAAGGGTTGTTTGCCTATAAGGAAGACAACACAATTGGGAAGATGCTCATAGATGATTGGAAAGTCAGCTCTGACGGACTTAAGTGGACATTCAAAATTCGTGAAGGTGTTGAATTCCACAACGGTATTTCACTCACCACAGACCAAGTTATTGGTACGCTCAGGCGCCAGAGTGAACGCGCCCCAGTGTTTAAATTGGTTTGGGAACAGTTTGGACCGACCTCATTCGATGAGTTCATTACCAAAGACAGTGATCTAGAGTTCAGCATGAACTTGACAGGGTCGACCGGGCTTGTACTGGACGCATTGGGTCCACAAAACTTCGCACCTCAAATGGTGCTTTCTGCCTGGTACAGCCTTCCCGCGACGGAATCGGCTGAGGGAACTCCAATTGGAACCGGCCCGTATCGTTTTGAATCCTGGACTCCAGGCGACCGGTGGTCTGCGATTCCTTTCGCAAACTACAGTCCGAGTACTGAAGCATCTGATGGTGAGTCGGGAGCACACACAGCGTTCTTTGACCGAGTTTCATACATCGAAATTCCAGATCAGGCGACGCGTATTGCAGCTCTCCAAACTGATGCAGTTGATCTCGTCCAGGAATTCTCCCAGGACCTTATCGACCGTGTGAAGGCAGACTCTAACCTTCAGTTAATTGCCAACCCGCCACTCCGGTTACTTGGTCACTTCAACTACCAAATACCGCCGTTCAACGATCCAGAACATGGTCGAGACCTCCGACGTGCGGTTGTTATGGCTTACGACAATGAAAAGGCCCTGCTGGCAGCAGCAGGAACTCCTGACCGAATCAACCTCTGTGCTTCATTGATGGAGTGTGGTTCGGCATGGGAAAACAATGCTGGCAGCGAGAACATGTACAACGCTAAACGCATTGAAGATGCCAAGAAAATTGTGAAAGATGCCGGATACGAGGGCTACACGATTCGCCTGATGGATCCGGCTGACCGCCAGCCTGCACACGGTGCAGCGCAGGTGACTCGTGAGGTACTCGAAGACATTGGCTTCAACGTAGATCTACGAGTGATGGACTGGGCCACCATGGTTCAGGACAGAGCAACGGTAGACCGTTGGGAGTTCTTCCACACATGGAGCGGACGCAGTGTACGGATTGGACCGATTGGTCACCTTAGGTTCGGTGAACTGCAATACGAAGCGTGGTTCAACCAATACTCCGACACAGACGGAATCCAGCGTAAGTCATTCGAGACATTCGCTTCAGAAACCGACCCTGCGAAGATAAATGCTGCGATGGATGAGTTCCAACAATACTTCTACGACGATGCGATCTTCCTCCAAGTTGGTGAGTTCTTCAGCAACTGGGCAGCCAGCAATCAGATCGAAGGATTGCACGGCAACCCGGGTGGACAGAAGCCATACGACAAGTGGTTCAAGTAGAGAACATTCGGATCGACCGAAAATAAGATCCTCCAAACGCTAGGGAGCAATGCAAACGTTGCACGCTCCCTAGCTATGGGAGGAAACCTATTGATCGGCTTTCCAGAACGTAAATTACTTCAAGCTATTATTGCGGCGAATGCCGCTATCACGAACGGAACAGTTTGATTTGTGGCGTTATATCGCTCAACGTTTTTTAGTGTCGATTCCAGTAGTGATTATGGTTGGAATAATTACATTCACTCTGGTTTATGTCGGACCAGGCGACCCCGCGGCGATCATCGCCGGTGACGAGGCCACCCCAGAGATTCTTGAAGCAATCCGTGAGGATCTAGGCTTCAACCGTTCATTCCCTGTTCAGATGGGCGATTGGTTTTGGAAGCTTGCCCATGGCGACCTTGGGACATCATATTTCTCCAAACGAGAGATAACAGAGCTGATTACACCCCGTCTTCAACCGACACTTTCCCTAGGATTCCAAGTCGTTGTAATTTCTACGATTATAGGTATAACCACCGGGATGCTTGCGGCCTGGAAAGCTGGAACACGGTTGGATAGAAACCTGATGGTTTTGGCAGTTCTTGGATTTGCCACCCCGGGATTTTGGCTGGCGTTTTTAACTATTTGGGTTTTCGCTGTTAACCTCGGATGGTTCCCGGTGATTGGATATAGTCCAATTCAAGATGGGCTATTTAAGCATCTACACAGTCTTTTCTTACCAGTGATGGTTAACAGCATTCTCGCGTCAGCGTTCATTTCAAGAATTACAAGATCGGCCATGCTTGAAGTGCTGCGAGAAGATTACATTAGGACCGCTAGAGCAAAGGGAGCATCGGAATTCTCCGTGTTCTTACGCCACGCATTTCGACCGTCGGCGATTCCGGTTGCGACCGTAATCGGCGCTTCGATCGCGGGCCTTGCAACAGGGTTCGTGCTCACCGAGACGATATTTGCTATTCCAGGTCTCGGACGAATGTTAGTAGACGCAATCGTCAGGCGAGACTACCCGATCATTCAGGCGCTCCTAATGGTGGTGGCAATCGTCCTTATCGGGGTGAACCTAATAATCGACATCCTCTACGCGTACATCGACCCACGGATACGGTACTAACAATGTCACTAGCAGCTGAACAGAGATCAGAGTGGGAGCTCGCGCCACCGCTATCGACCCGCCTGAGGGGGATGTTCGGATCAACATACAAAGCAGCTAAACGGGATAGTGTCCTCGCAGCCTCAATTATTGTTCTATTGGTGGGGTTGTTTCTCGCGATATTCGGCCCGACCCTAGCACGGACCGACTATGAACGCACTGACCCGATAAACCGGATGCAAGCGCCCAGTTCTGACCATTGGTTTGGTACCGATAACTGGGGACGTGATGTCTTCGACCGCACGATAGTGGGCACTCGACTTTCATTTCTCGTCGGATTTTCAGTGACTATTATTTCGACTGTTATTGGCGTGGGTGTGGCTCTTGTGATCAGTTATTTCAAATTACTCGACTCGATAATGATGCGATTTGTCGATGGATTACTCGCGTTTCCCACTATCCTTCTCGCGCTCGCTTTAATCTCATTAATTGGTCCAAGCGTTGGCAATGTAATCATTGCTCTCTCGGTAACTGCAACAGCGAGCAAAATCCGGCTCGTTCGCGGTGCCGTATTGAGCTTGAGAGATTCAACATATGTTGATGCTGCCAGAGCCGTTGGGGTGCCGGTACCTCGCATACTACTTCGCCACGTGCTCCCCAATATCGTCAGCATAATAATCGTGCAGGCGACGTTTACTCTTGCCTCCGCAATTCTCGCTGAAGCAAGCTTAAGTTTCCTCGGTGCAGGTGTTCCGGAATACGTGCCCAGCTGGGGCAACATCATTGCAACCGGTCAGGGCTACATTCAGGTCGGTTTTCATATTTCGTTCTTCCCAGGACTATTCTTGATGATTACGGTACTGGCTGTCGTCTTGATCGGGGATTCTGTCCGAGACCATCTTGACCCGAAATTAAGGGGGCGACTAAAGACGACGGCTCAGCAATAAACAAGCCAGTTCGTCTAGTAGTATCCGATGACAGAAGCTCTATTAAAAGTAAAAAACTTGCGAACCGAATTTCGTACAGAAGGAGGCGTCGTAAAAGCAGTAGACGATGTTTCATTCGAAGTTAAAGATGGCGAAATATTCGCGCTCGTGGGTGAAAGCGGTTGTGGCAAAAGCGTCACAGCGCTTTCAATTATGGGATTAATCCCGAACCCGCCCGGAGAAATTGTTTCTGGATCAATTGAGTTTGACGGTGTTGACCTACTAGGGTTGTCATCGAGGGAGATGCGCGCGATAAGGGGTTCTCGAATCGGGATGATTTTCCAGGAGCCGATGAGTTCTCTTAATCCGGTTCTGACTATCGAGTCTCAGCTCGCCGAACCGCTGAAAATTCATCAGAATATGTCCATGAATGCCGCCCGAGATCGGGCACAGGAACTGATTGATATTGTTGGCATTCCTGATTCTAAAACCCGCTTGAAGCAGTTCCCACACGAGCTCAGTGGAGGCCAGCGACAGAGAATCATGATCGCGATGGCGATGGCATGTAATCCACGACTCTTGATCGCTGATGAGGCGACCACTGCGCTCGATGTAACAATTCAGGCGCAGATACTTGACCTGATGCAAGATGTAACTGAGCAATCAGGAGCATCTTTGCTCATCATCACGCACAACCTTGGAATCGTCGCCAGATACGCAGATCGTGTAGCGGTGATGTACGCCGGAAAACTTCGAGAAGTGAGCGAAGCCACCGAGCTGTACACCGAACCTCATCACCCATACACGATCGGGCTGCTTCAGTCGGTTCCGCGACTCGACTCCGACAAAGGAGCACCACTGTCTCCTATCGCAGGTGAAATCCCAGATCTCACGGATTTACCAGATGGTTGTGCATTCAACCCAAGGTGCCAATGGGCCGTAGATAAGTGCCGCATTGAACAGCCTACTCTTGAAGAAACTGAACCAAACAGACAAGTAGCATGCTTCGAGCATCAAACGGTTGCGCTCGGTGTCTAATAATTTGAGGAACATTCCTACTTGAGCACGACAGTAGTATCGTCCAAGCAACAAACGACCAATTCGGAGTCGACTCCGATCCTTGAAACGCGTCAACTTAAAGTTCACTTCCCGGTCAAGCGTGGCCTGATTATCCAGCGAACGATTGGAGTGGTGAAAGCAGTCGACGGCGTAGATATCGAGATTAAACGAGGTGAAACTCTTGGCCTTGTCGGCGAATCTGGATCGGGTAAAACGACTCTCGGAAGAGCCATTCTGAGACTCAATGAAGCCGCCGCGGGCAACGTTCGATTCGAAGGTCAGCAGATACTGGATTTGAAAGGGCGCGAGATGCGTCAGCTGCGCCAAAAGATCGGCATGGTGTTCCAGGACCCATACGGGTCTCTGAACCCGAGGATGACTGTTGGCAACATCGTCGCCGAACCAATGTTGGTCCACAATCTCTTCGATGATCGATCGAAAATCAGGGATCGGGTGATGGAACTGTTCGACACTGTCGGTCTGAGCCGGTCAATGGCGACTCGGTACCCTCATGAATTCTCCGGAGGGCAACGTCAAAGGATTGGAATAGCCCGTTCTCTCGCATCGGGGCCGAGCCTGTTGATTTGTGACGAACCGGTATCGGCATTAGACGTTTCAATTCAGGCACAGATCATCAGTCTGTTTGATCGACTCAAAGAGGAACAGAACCTCACATATCTGTTTATTGCTCACGACCTCGCGGTCGTCAGGCACGTAAGTGACAGCGTTGCAGTTATGTATCTTGGCAAAGTTATGGAGCAAGGAAATGCTGACGACGTTTACCGTAACCCTCAACATCCGTATACGCAGGCCTTGCTTTCAGCGGTTCCTATCCCTGACCCAATCGTCGAAAGGAAACGAAATAGAGTTGTTCTCCAAGGCGATATACCAAGTCCCCTGAACCCGCCAAAAGGCTGCGTGTTCAACACGAGGTGCCCAGTTGCTGAGGATCGGTGTTTTATCGAAGTCCCCTTGCCTCAAACGTTTTCTGACGGCCGACGAATTGCCTGTCACAAAGTCAACCCTTAATCGACGTTTGGCCCCGGACTCCATCAAAACTAAGCACGCATCCCGGAAATATGACGGCAAAATTAGGATTTATCACTTCAGTTAAGCAGGTAGCCTGTTCCAAACTTGGCGAAGCTGCGCATCGGGTAATTACGTGCCTGCCAAGTTGAACATTTCGAATCCGGTGTTCATGTACCTGCCCGGTTCTCCCTCGTCTCCACCAATAACACCGAAAATATCCTGATGACACAGTTTAAGTTTAACTGGCATCAGATGAAATCGAGACGAGACGCTCAAGATGAAATTCGAGTTTGGTGGGCCATGTGGGGATCGAACCCACGACCTACGGATTAAAAGGCAGTGCCTCCCTGTGATTTGGGATACCGTTTTCTAGTTCAAAACTTCAAGTAAAACTCAGGCTTATACGCCTTCAGTCAAACCAACTACTAAGGTCCTAACCCAGAGAAATAACAGGATCATTCGAATGATGGAACATGTTCTGAAATCTGACGAATCCCATCCTTTCGGTTTTACATTTTGATGATTGTTTGCAGCTGAGTAGTTGGACTCATCAGCGCTTCGAAATGTTCCTGTATTTCGTCGAGGGTGATGAAGCTTGTATCCGGCATCAGCGATGATGCAGAGATTTTTCCGCTCGCGAGTAAATCTAAGGAAATTTACCAGTCTGCAGGCAACCCTCCCCAACTTGACCTGAAGTCAATTTCTCTTGCCATCCACTCCGCCGGTAGAAGCGGTAGTGGCTCCCAAGGCACAGCGACCAGTACGACCTGACCCGCCCTACGAACTGCTTCAAACGCTTGTTGTAACGTGTTCTTCAATCCTGCGCAGTCAAACACCACGTCGGGACCGCGACCGTCTGTGAGTTCGACCATCCGCTCGACGGGGTCTTGCTCAAACGGGTCAATCACTGTTTCTGCACCAACTGCCATTGCCGCATCAGAGCGCCCAGGTGCAGGTTCAGAAACGATTACCTGTGCCCCAGCAGCGCGTGCCGCCTGTGTGACCAGGAGCCCTATTGGACCAGCCCCGAACACACCTACCGTATCCCCTAGCTTTAGTGAAGATCTACGTACAGCATGGACGGCCACTGAACACGGTTCAGTCAAAGCGGCTGCTTCGTCAGGTACACCGTCGGGTATAGCCAGAGGTTGCCAGTCATCCAGCACTGTGTACTCAGCGTACCCTCTGGTTCGGGTATTGGCAGAGAACCCCATCGTACGGTAGTTGTACCTTGGATGACCGTATGCTGGAGGCTGCTCGCCTGCCGGCCATTCGCCTCCGCCACCGATCACACGATCGCCCTCTTTCCAGCGAGTGACACCGGCTCCTGCAGCTGAGATGACACCTGCGAATTCGTGCCCTAATACAGAACCAGGTGGTGCGAGGTCGTACATGAATGCGTGCACGTCAGTCCCACAGACAGCTGATCGATTGACCTTTATCAAAACCTGCCCAGCAGCTGGTTCTGGTTTTGGGAGGTCGGTCACCTCAAACAATTGTTTGCTGCGATAAACGGCGGCTTTCATAGTGATAATTCCAGACTGATGATTTATATGGATCATGGCCAAATCTTACCGAATAAAACCGATTTGAAAACAGCTCACTGAATCTTTGGCCTGAAACATCAGTAGCACAGGTCTACTTCAGGTCTTTCCTTAAATCGGATCGCTGAAGTTACGAATAGCTTTAAGTGCTAAGAGAGATCGTCGTCGGTAGCCATAAACGATTCTTCAATGTCGGATTGCCCTCTCTCTACTCGAACCGAAAGAACGAGTACACCACCGGCCGCGAATATCCCGGAAACGATCCAGAACGAAGTCTCATAACTTCCGGTCAAGTCAAAAAGACTGCCTGCCAGTACCGGTCCAATCAGAACAGGAACTGTCGCCAGCACCATCGCTACCATTCCCTGTATTGAGCCGAAATTACGCAGTCCGAATGTTTCCATAACCACGAGCGACATCAACGGTCCGATTCCACCGAAACCCGCACCGAAATACACGATCGTCGGCCACACGAGTACCGATGATCCAGCGAGAGTTACCAGAATCACCCCTGATGACATGATGGAAATTGCGATCACGAAAGAGATTCGTGCAGTCAGCCGTTCACTAAGCAACCCCCAGGTGATCTTGCTGGCAAGAGCTGTTCCGGCCAGTACTGTCAGTACAAGCGTTGCTTTTGACGATCCCCATCCCACCGATTGCATATGCGGGATTAGTTGCGTCATGAACGATGGGTAGCTAAATCCAGCGCAGGTAACTCCCGCCAACAAAAGCCAGAATTTTCGTGTGATCATCGCTTCACGCAATGAGTAATCACCTGATCTTTCGGCATTTGTATTAGCCAACGTGGAACCGGATGACGGCAATTCGACGGTTTGAGGCATGCTGCGTACGATGAACCATACTGCGAAGGCAACGGTCATCACACCGGCACCGATGATCGCATACGCCAGTCGCCATCCCTCGGTCTGTATCACCAGACTCATCAGGGGTACCCCAATTAGACCAAATACATTGTTGCCGGTTATCGCCGTACCCATCATGCGGCCGCGAGTGGCGGGAAACCATGTGCCTACCAGCTTCCCTATAGGCAAGAACGTTCCAGGGAATCCGATCGCCAGTAGCGCGCTGAGCGCGTACCACTGCCACAGTTCAGTCATACCAGATCGTAGAAAAAACGAGGCAGCGACGACTATAAGCGACACCGTCATAATTACTCGCGAGCCGTATTTATCAACCCCCCAACCAACCAACGGGGACAGAAGTCCTGAGATAAGACCAATCGATAGTGAGAGGTTTATCTGAGTCCGAGTCCAGCCAAACTCTTGTTCCAGTGGTTCGACAAACATACCGAAGCCGTACTGGGATCCGCCTGATGCGAACGCGGTCGTGAAAAACGACGCCCAGACGATTGCCCAGCCTCGCGACATAGGCCATGTTCTTCTATTTTTGGTCGGGGTTAGATCCACGGGCGTTTCATTTTTAGGAAGGCGTTCTAGCTTGGACCGAATTTTTGACTTCTCGATCAAGAACACTGTTGAGATGGGCGATTATGGCAACTATGTGGCGATGTGGATAGAGGAATTTAATTCGGCATTGATATCGCCTCTAAAATTTCCAATCGAATATTGTCTTCCCCGGCAAACATATTCGATTTGCTAGCATACTCGCCGACTAAAAGTTGGTCTTGAAGGTCACTCGTATCTAAACCCCGAGCGTTGTTAGTGAGTTCTACCGATTTTGGGCTGTTATAACTACTGTTGTCGATACTATCGATGTCGATGTTAACTTTCGGCAAAAATGCGCCAATATTTACTTTGCTGCGCCCCGCACTTCCCGGCCTAGCATTCTGCGCTTTGGTCGGTATTTTAATTAATCAGCTAGATAGAACGGTTAATTCCCCGTATTTAGACGGATTGTTGATCGCTTTGGTCATCGGAATAGCCGTAAAGAACCTGTTTCCATCAGCTGTTTGGCATCAAACAGGATCCAAACTCACCGGCAAAACTGTCCTTGAATTCGCGGTGATGATCCTTGGGGCAAGCGTATTCGCACCCGACATCATCCAATCTGGATTTGGCCTTTTCTCGTTAGTAATAACTGGCGTTGTCGGCAGTATGGCATTGGCGTATCTCGTCGGGCACAAGGTTTTAGGCCTTAACCGCAAGCTCGCTGTTCTAGTGGGAGTTGGAAACTCAGTTTGCGGCAACTCTGCCGTCGCAGTCATGGCTCCTGTGATTGGTGCCCGCCCGTCCGATGTAGGTGCCGCTATTGGAATCAGCGCAATTCTCGGCGCTATGCAGATTTTGTTACTGCAACTATTAGTACCGATATTCGGATTGAGCGATTATCACTATGGAATTCTGGCCGGGATGGCCGTATACGCAGTGGCGCAGGTATACGCAGCGTCAGCAGTAGTAAGCGAAACTTCTGCATCGGTCGCAGTGATCGTAAAACTAGGCAGAGTTCTGTTGTTGTCACCGGTTGTCATTACGACCGCTCTACTCCAGAGTCGGTTTGCCCGAAGCAGGGCGATCGATGAAACCCATGAAATCGGTAGTTCGACCAACCGACATTGGAGCATGGCCTATCTTTATGTGCCCTGGTTCATGATCGGTTTCATTATCTTCTCTGGTCTTCGATCAGTCGGCGTCATCGATGAAGTGATGGGCGTCCAGATCCGTGATATGTCAAAATTACTCTTCACGATGGCGATGGTGGGTATTGGTCTCAGCGTAGACCTTAGGACGGTCGTGAGCGTTGGGGCGCGAGTGGCATTGACCATCGTGGTAATTCTGACGTTCATGATCACTCTCAGTATTGTTGGCGGATCGTTTCTGAACGCTATTTAGCTTAATTCTGGACAGAACCCGAACCAATAGATTACAGATCCAAATGAGATAAGTTCCAAGTCGATTGCCGTCAACATTGGCGTCAAACCAACGGAATCAAGCCCTCTCAACCTAATTAGCACTGAGAGTGAGTCAAGTTTGGTGGGACTTGTGGGGATCGAACCCACGACCTGCGGATTAAAAGGCAGTTAGCTGGTAACCGGCAGATTGATTCGGGCTCAATCAAAAGTCGTATCCAGCTCGAAAGGATAGAGCGGCGTACGACGATTTTCGTATGAGAAGCTTGACATGTTGGCACTTGTCACACCGGGTGAATTAGCCATGATGATCTCACGAGAGATCGGTTCGTAGGCGGCGCGAGGGGACACCGTGCCTTTGCAGATAATGACTCTGTATTCTTCCGGTCGAATACCTATGGAGTAGTACTGTTCACGGCTCATATTGCCTATGCCTCTGACTGTATGCAGGACAATCGTATGACCAGCCTCAGTGTCCAGAGCTACCGAGGGTCCATAGTCGAAGAAACGGAGTCCACCGTGAGTGGGTTTAGGCTCCTCGAATTTTCCATCTGTGATGGCTCGAATATTAGCGGTGACCTCTATTGGCTCACCGTGCAGTCGATCGGTTCCAGCCCCCACCTTGAGAGTAATCGTGGAGCCGACCCCCGCGCTGATACAAACTTGAACATTTGTGGGATCAAACAGGGTTAGAAGCAGACTCTTGTCGCCGCTCAGTCCTTGAGATGTTGCTTCAGCAAGAAGGTGAGTAGAATCGGCCGTTCCACCACCGCCAACGTTGTCGCCAACATCCATTATTGCGGTCGGTTTGCCATCCGAAGAGGCGTTCATCGCTCTGCTGATGGACTCCTCAATCGAAGGCGAGTCGTTCTGTAATTCTGCCCTTAGATCCCAAGCCTTACGAGCCAGTAATTTTGCTTGCTTTTCGGCTTTCACGGCGTCACCGTCGGTCACGACTAAGAATGAAACTCCCATCTGATCTACGTCGGCATACGGAAATCCCTGACCGCAACTGGCAGAAAGAACGCCCGGTTTTTCCAGCACCTGATGCACTTCGTCCATTATTTCCTTCATGGGTCCGAAGCCGGTCGGTTGCTTGACGATATTGATCATCATGGGCACCTGCACGAGGTGCTGAACAGGTCGGACTTCGCCCCTGATCGTTTTTACCAAGATTTCGGATGCTTCGACCGCCCGTTCTACCGCATCAAGGTGCGGATTCGTTCGAAACACGACTATTGCATCGGTATTTGCGACCTGATCTTGCGTGATATTGCAATGCAGATCCAGCGTCATCACTACCGGAGTATCAGGACCGACGACTTCTCTGACCCTGCGAGAAATCTCCCCGTCCATATCCGGGTATTCCTCGGTCACTGCAGCCCCATGTTGGGCGAGCAACACTCCGTCCCAAGGACCGTTTTGCTTCAACTTGTCGATCATTTCTTCCGAGATTCGATCGAATGTATCTTTAGTAATCGTGCCGGTGGGTCCGGTGAATGCGAATAAAAGTGGCACGAGGTCGAATTCGAACATCTGGGCGCTCTGAAAGTACCCTGCAAGTGTGAATTTCGAGGTGGCGTGTCGGTCGGCGATCTCGCTACCACGCAAGAACTCAAAATTGGCGAATGAATCGTAATCTGTCTTTACAGACTGGAACGTATTCGTCTCGTGGTGAAAACCCAAGGTTGCGATTCGCATAAAATTTCCTGATGAACTGAATTGAACAAGATTTTCAGGATCTGCACACTATCAGATCTGCGGAATCAGTTTGCGGGGTAGGTCGCTAAGTGTCTACGCCAACTACGATCGTCATCCGATCACATTGCCAATATGAAAAGCCACCGGCGTACCGGTGGCTTTTCATATTCGACTGATACGAGTTTGGTGGGTCCTGTGGGGATCGAACCCACGACCTGCGGATTAAAAGTTCGAATCAGCGAACCGATTCTGTAGTGCCTTCGACGAGTTACGAAACTATCTAAGAGTTCCGTCCGTGGATGGTGACCATGTGGTCGGAGAGGTGTATTCACCGAAAGATGCTCAACTCTAATGACCGAGCTATCAGATTAAATATTGAGGGAGAAGTTGTATTTAGGTCGGGTGAAATTTGCAGTGAGCACTGAGTTCTGACAGAACCAACTACATTGGCTATCTAAAGCGTCTGTCGGAGCAGGCGTATGTCGTTTGCTCCCAATATGCCCTCGACCACTTCAGCTGTGTGTCCTCGATCTAGTAGCCCCTGAGTGACCAGAGGCATGAACGATATGTCGTCGAGTCCGGTCGGGAATTTCGAGGCACCGTCGTAGTCGGTACCGATGCCTACTTGAGAGGCACCTGCGAGCTTCACGGCAAGATCGAAGTGATCCATCAACCGACTCATTGGAGGGCCGTTACCATCACCGGTCTTAACAAGGAAATCGAACGGATCCATGATCTCTTCGGGTGGAGCTTTGGTCGCTTCGATGTATCCGGGAGTATCTCCGGGACCAATGAATCCAGCGACGAAATTCACGTTGATCACACCATCGGCCTGCCCGAGCGCAGTGATCATATCGTCAGTCATATTACGATTGTGCTCATGCAATGTTCGACAGCACGAATGCGAGGCGAATACAGGTCGTTCTGCAACTTCTAGAACATCCCAAAATGCTTTATCGGAAACGTGTGAAATATCCACGACCATTCCCAACTGCTGCATTTCTCTGACTACGTCGCGCCCGAAATCGGCCAGACCACCGTGACGCTCCTCGTTGTGACTATCTATCCATCCGGTTGCTGCACCCCAGGCCAGCGTTATCGAACGCACTCCGACTTTATAGAACGTCCGTAAAATGCCAAGATCCTCGTCGATACATCGGCCGCCTTCGATCGAAATCAGAACTGCAATCTTGCCTTCTGCTTTCGCCTGAACGACATCATCGGCGGTTAGTGCCAGTACGAGATCGGCTGAATTGGCATCGATGGTGCGGTGGATAGAATCGATCTCTCGCAGTGCAAGTCGCATCGCTTCGAGATCGCTGTTCGTGTCCACTTCATTGATCCACACGGCGAAGAAGGCGGCATTCACTCCGCCTTCTCGCATCCTTGGAATATCGACGTGCCCTACATCGAGCCTTGTCGCGAAATCAGGATTTCGCCACAGCAGGTGCGTAGCGGTATCGATGTGGGTATCGAACAACAACGAGTTTGCGTGAAGACGTTGTGCTTCATCTGAAATCTGCAAGTTCTGTTCCAAACGCTAATAGTTATTCTGCTTCTAGGATTTGTCAGATATCAGGGCGTACCTAGGAGACAAGGGATCTTAAAATACAAGATTTGTCATTTTATTTGCAATGCTTGTTCGGTCATTCGAATCGACCACTTGTCGGAAAATGTATTCTTTCGAATGTCCTGAGGAGGGGCCACTTCGGAACCAACTAGCGCCGTATCACTTTGAGACGCATCTAAATTCCCAATGAATCGTTAGGAACAACCAGTGATGCTTAGAACCTGCAAATGCGAGGGTTGAGTGATCGGTGGGTCCAGCGGTTATTGATCACGCTTTTCGACTCGATCATGGCAATTGCGATTGCTTGCGTTGGTGGCGATACGGTCGAGATACTCACATCGCCGTTACTGTCCGAGATTACGCCTACTACTACACGCACTCTGATTCCAACCTCGTCATGGTTCTGTTAGAACTCAACGTCGAAATCTAATACCCGAATCCACGGCGTCTCACAACAGAATTCAGGCGTTAGACTGTGGAGCGATTCAAAGTCACAGCACCCAACCACACAAAACCTTCCCTAAACTACAACATCCATTTTGCCAGTATTTGGCGCTCCAGGAGAAACCCAATGGCCGTCGTCGAATTCAAACTGAACCGTCGCTTTCCATACGCCGGAGGCCATGAATTTGGCGACACGGGAGCGTATGAACAGATCGACTCTTTGCTGACCTTTGCGGTCGATCCCTCAGCCGAGGTAAATCGAGACATCGTTGATCTCGAATATGCCCCTAGGGACGAAGAAGGTCGAGTACGGTTCTCAGCCGATTTCTCACTGCTAACGCCAGCCGATCCAAGCAGAGGATCTCACGGACTGCTGATCGAACTCCCAAATCGAGGTCGACGAACAGTTATCGGCACGTACAACCGCACTAGCGAGACCCCCTCAGCCAGCCCCTCTCCCGGTGACGGCTTCCTCTTCGAGCGTGGACTCTCAGTCGCTTCAATCGGATGGCAATGGGACGTCTATACCGACGACATCTTGATGGGGCTCACTCCCCCGCTGGCAGACCTCTCCAACGAATCGAACCCCGGGCAAAACGTGGTCGAAATCAGGCCAAATCAACAATTGACCACATGGCTACTCGCCGATCGAGTACACCGTCCCCTGAGAGCGACCAACGATAACGACCCGGCAGATGTCCTGTACGTCAAGGATTCCGAAGATGGCGAAGACGTAGCACTACCTCATTCCGCTTGGAAGTTCGCGAAAGAAACACCCGATGGTGTAGTGCCAAGCGACGAACACATCTATCTCGAAGGCGGATTCACACCCGGCAAGTTCTACCAAATCGTCTATAGCTCCAAGGACACACCAGTCTCCGGAGCCGGACTCCTCGCACTCCGAGATGCCACATCGTTCCTCAAATACGACTCAGCTGATCTTCTGCCCGGCATCACCAACCTCGACCGCGCTATAGGCTACGGCACTTCGCAAACCGGCAGAATGCTTCGAGAATTCCTGCACCTTGCCCTGAATATCGACGAGGAAGGAAGGAAAGTTTTCGACGGACTTCTGCCCCACGTCGCCGGAGCACGCATGGGCTCTTTCAACCATCGCTATGCCCAACCGTCCAACCAGTCCTACCCGAGTTTCGGACACCTGTATCCGTTTGCCGATCAGGAGATGGTCGACCCGCTTACACAACAGTCCGACGGGATACTCAAGCGGCTAAATGATCTTAACGCGGTCCCCAAAACCATCTACACCAACAGTTCTGCGGAATACTGGCGTGGTGACTGCTCGCTTATGACTACCGACCCGGCTGGCAAGCAAGACGTTCCCCTCGACCCGAACACTCGCATGTATCACTTCACCGGCACACAGCACGGAGCGGGCTCGATCCCACAGGCACGATCGATGTCTACTGAAGGTGGACAGGGGATGTACAGCTACAACGTGGTCGACTACTCGCCGCTCCAGCGTGCAGCACTGGTAAACCTCGATAGCTGGATCACCGATGGCACTAAGCCACCGCCAAGCACGCACGCACGAATCGACGAAGAAACTGCCGTCCCGAGAGAAACAGTGCTCGACAGCTTCGACCGGCTACCAGACCAACTCACCCCTGACAGGTCGACGCTCTGGGTAATCCGGACTATCGACCTCGGTCCCCGCGGCTCCGAAGGTGTCGGCATATACCCGCCGGTGGAGGGTGAAACCTATCCATGCTTCGTATCGGCAGTCGACTCAGATGGAAACGAACTCGCAGGCGTTCGGCTCCCCGACATCACCCAACCAGTCGCTACTAACGCTGGATGGAATCTTCGAGATCCTGAAACTGGCTCGCCCGACCAACAGGCATTGATGCTCGGTTTCAGTCGCTGGTTCCCCGCTACACGAGAAGAACGGGAAGCCAACAACGACATACGCCCATCAATTGAAGAACGATATGAAAACCGTGATAGCTACGTCAAACTAGTGAAACGCGACACCGAAAAACTCAAGCAAAACGGGTTCGTTCTCGAACAGGATGTTGATCTGGTTGTTCAAAACGCAACCGACCGCTACGACACCGCGGTCGCCAGAACTTCCAACTGACAGGATCGACGAACTCGGCGCTGTTCTGTCAGAACCCTTTCCACTTATTCTAGGCGGGGTAACCAGTCTGTCCAGTAATTCCTCCCATTGACGAGTACTTCACTGGACGTCGGAACGCCAAACGGGTAGTAATCACGGGTTCTGTCAGATCTCAGTGCTCCAGTCGAAACTAGGTCGACCTAAATACATCTTCGATCCCTGTATTTAAGCTGACAGCTCGGTCATTAGACTCGACCATCTTTCTGTGAATATCTTCCTTCGACTGGATGCTGAAACGTGCTCACCGGCTGTGGCACGGACTCTTAGATAGTTTCGTAACTCGTCGAAAGCGTTACAGAAACGGCTGGCTGATTCAAACTTGGCGAAGCCGAGCATCGGGTAATAACGTTGCTTGATAAGTCGATGATTCTGCTCGATACGATTGTTCAAATACTGATTGTGGCGATGCAGAACTTTACGTCCGGCGATCCATCGAATTGCCTTCGTGTAAGCAGGATGTTTGTCTGTCGTCATCCGTAACGGCTTCTGTCCTGCACTATCGATTAGGCGTCGAAGGAAA
>JABHBJ010000001.1 GCA_018673955.1 Chloroflexota bacterium
AAGGTTCGAGTCTAGAGTTCTTGAACAAACTCTAAAACCTGCTCTAGTTAGCTCGTGACCCGCCTGATTTGATTATTACGGATTGCCATCAGAGTAGTAAATCATACTGACGAAATCCTCTAGCGAAAACCCCTGAAGGCTACGATTATCGCGACGCTTTCCCTCATAAACAATCTATAATAGAACTTTGCACTTTTAATCAAAAATACGCGTAAAGTAATTAATACAACTCAATTACACCTCTCATAAGGCAATCTGGAGCATCAAATGGTCAATTCAACGACCGTTGTAGAGTTCACCGAAGCGGCAACAACAAAACTGCTGGAAGTTCTTAAAGAACAAGATGCAGAAGGTCAGTACCTTCGTATCGCAGTTGCGACAGCCGACAACGGTGGCATCGAATATGTTTTCGGGCTGGAAGAAACTCCTGCCGAGAAAGACATCATTGTCGAGGGAACCGTCAAGGCTCTCGTTGATGATGAAAGCGCCCCAATGCTCGAAGGTTCGAGCATTGACTACGTTGAAGGCTTCGAACGCTCCGGCTTCGTAATTTCCAACCCCAACTTTTCATCCGGCTGCGGCTGTGGTGGTGGAGGCGGCGGTGGTTGCGGAAGCGGCGGTGGTGGTGGTTGCGGAAGCGGCGGCGGTGGTTGCGCCTGCGGCGGACACTAACCGCCAGCTTCTTGCTTAGATAATCTTGATTGGCAGTCCTGTGTGAATACAGTAGTGCCAGACTATTTACGACGGATCGCGGAAACGTATAATCTGCCGTAGATTTACCACAAAGACGGCCAACACAGGAACTGGTCGCAAAGTTCCAGGAGCCCCATCAGATGACTTATATCATCGCCAAGGATTGTGTCGACGTAATGGACGGTGCATGCGTAGACGTATGCCCGGTCGACTGTATTTACTCAAAGCCTGGCGACAACCAGCTTTTCATCAGCCCAGATGAATGTATTGACTGTGCTGCATGTGAGCCAGTTTGCCCCGTAAACGCTATCTTCCCAGAAGATCAGGTTCCTGCAGATCAGCAAGAATTCATCAAGCTGAACTACGACTATGATTACGATTCCTCGGAGCCAGGCGCAAACACTTAATTCGTAGCATCACGAGTAAATAAAAAAGCCTCGGCGTTTTCGCCGGGGCTTTTTTATTTACTCGTGATGCTACTGTCCCGCTCGTCATGGGATGACTGGGCTCCACATCGCCGTTACTCCCTCTGAGGGAGGACCGGGTAGATCCTAGACTGCATTACTCCGGACGTCACCCCAATGAAGACAGAGACTAAGCTACCCTCTTCCAGACAGAAGGGCTAGAGTAGGATATTACGACGCACTACCAAAACGCATCGGATGCCGACCGGAACCATAACGACTACGCCATCGCATCCAATGCTTCAGCCATCGGCATCTTGATAGTCGTGAAAATCGGAATCTCAGTCATCGTGAACTGAGACGCCGGAACCTCGCGCAGATCCATAACAAGTGAAGTGAAGTCCGACGGATCATCCATCTCAAAACTAAGAACGAACTCCGTGTCATCAAGTCCAAACGCGTACGACGTATTGATCTTTATCATCGGATAATCCTTACCGACCCGGAAGTGATCGTTCATCATCTCCTGTCGTTCTTTCATCGACTTCTCGTACCAAGGCCGAGTCTTGGTCATCGGGTAGATAACCATGTACTTGTATTCCTCTTTGAGCTTCGGAGCGCCACCACCGTGCTTATAGCGACTCTTTCGTCTGATCGACAGATATGAATACGGCTGATCGAGGTAGCTACCCAGCAATGAGTGGTTGATTGCTTTGGAAAGTTCATGGAACGTATCGACCGAGGTCGAGTCTTGTACCAGCATAAAGTCAGCGTCAGGACGAGTCCCGACCGTACTGTAGGTACGAATCTGATCGCCTTCTGAAAGAGTATCGATCAGCTGGACAAATTCCTTTTTAGCCTTCTCACGCTCATCAGCATCCAACCTACGGAATTTACAACTAAGCTTGAACAGCGTGATTTTTAGAAAATTATCGTACTCAATATCTGGCATATGTTTAGGTATTCAAAATTACTACTAGTTGCGCTGCACGTTGACTGCAGCAGTTAGAGTTCGAGTATAGCAACGCGACAACCTACTAATCAGTAGAATTCACCTATGCGTGATAAGCCAAAATTCGAACGTGAGATAGGCGAAATTCTCGAAAAGACCGACGCTGACGACTCCGACACCGCTAGGGCCAGCGATAAATCGCGCCAAGCTAGTAAGCTGAAAACATTCAAACCGTTCACAGGCACAGCCGCGTAACGTCGCCAGAGCAAGAAACGTTCACAGAGCATCAACCTTAAACCCAGCAACCTAATAATTGCAGGGCTGGTGATTCTCGTTATTGGAGCTTTGACCCCCGCAGCAAATATTCCCATCTCATTAGTCGGGGTTGGGTTGTTGGTGACCGGGTATCTATTTTGGTTCCAATCCGGTGCAGGCCAATCTTGCGGTTCAACATCCGATACAGGCAGCACAGGTTTTTTCGGGCACAACCGCTCGCCTAAAAAATCGCAATCTGCTGCACCTGAAGTGAAGTATTGGAGGGGTCGACGAATCGAAGAAAAACCTGAATCACCTATGGCATCAAAGTTGCGTGATTTGAAGGATCTCGATGATATGGGCAAGATAATCGACTTTCGTCCTGGTGCCGACGACGATAAGTCGTAGCACCGCGCTTTTATTCTAGGTCAATACCCATCACTCGCAATGCTGTTAAACCAAACGAGCGACCGCATATACACAGTCGCCCGTTTTTTTATTACCTAGAATTCTAAGCGCAGGAATGTGTGCAGATTAAACCGCGCATTCACCTTCACCACGTTCCAGCTTATAGACCACCGTTTTGCCCCAGTCCATGTAACTCTGAATGTTGTCACGGTCTAACGGACCGAACTCACTCTTGGGCTTACCAAATTTCTCTTCGAACTCAGCAACTCAGACACGGTCGATAAAGTCAGCAAACTCTTCACTGTCATTTCGCTTAGCAAGAGACGTATCGAGAACTGTCTTCAACGCCTCAGGTGCCTGTTTAGCCGGAATACGAGCCTTCACTCGCGCTCTAACCTTTGTCCCACGGACTCAGTTGAACGTCCACCAAGGAACAGCTCGTATGGGGGTCCTGTCCGCCAGGCCCCTTCACAACGGCGCCGTGAAAACCAATGCTTGCAATGTGGTGCTGACCACACGATTTAGGGCAAACACTCGTCTTTATATGCATCTTCTCAACCAACTGATCGAGATCACCCATACCACCGAGAGTCTCACCAAGAGCTTTGTTCAAGTCCATCGATGAAGTGATACCCAACTTGTAAGAATCCATACCCGGGCAAGCTACTACATCACGGATAGTCTCTCGACCACCTGCACTGAAACCAATAGTGCCAAGAGCCTGATAAATGTCGTATAGGGACTCGTTTAGCACCCAGCGACAGACAATATTCTGCTGCTGGTCGATTCGTGCTCTACTACCGGCAAACTTACGAGCTACATCAGCAAGCAGCGACCACTGATTAGCGTAAACATCACCAAGCCCCACCCGGACGAAAACCACACTGAAACCGTCTTGGCGCTGCGCTTCAACATTAGTCCGCTTCCAATAGGTGTAAGCAATATCCTCTGCGGGTTACGGAGTAGAACCAGAATCCACAGCAGGAGCATCGCCATCTTCATCATCGACGAACATCAGCGAATCTAGGTCGATCTCTTTTTTCGCCCAATCGCCCTCAAGTTCTTCATCAAGCATTTCACGGAACTTGTCGATACCAAGTCGAGTGATAGTGAAGTTGATTCGTGTCCTGCCAATGATCTTTCGCTCTTCATCCTGCCGGTTGAAGACTCGAAGCACAGCTTCACAGTTCTTGATGAGATCATCAGCAGGAACGAACTCGCGCAGAGTCTTTGCCATCATTGCGTTGGTCGAAAGACCGTCACCAACGACGATTTTGAATCCAAGAACATCGTCTCGAACACGAGCAAGCATTCCAACGTCGTGCATCAGCACCATCGCTTCGTTTTTTTACGAACCCGAAAACGAAACTTTAGATTTCCGCGGCATGTTCTGCGTCGTTGGGTGTCGAAGGAAGTAACGTGCGTCCGCCGCAGCATATGGTGTTACGGCAAACGCCTCGTCTTTCGAAACACCGACCGTCGGTGCAGCCACAACGTTACGAACTACGTTCCCACAAGCTTCCCGAGTCGACATACCAGCATCACCTAAATTCCGAAGTAGGTCAGTAGTATCTGCAAGTGGCACGTGGTGATACTGCACGTTCTCACGAATAGTGAAATCCTTTTTTTAGCGGAGCGTACATCTCAGCCATCTCACCGAGAACATCCATCTGATCTGCGGTGACTCCCCCAAAAGGCAGTTTCACGCAAATCATCTGAGCATCAGGTTGACGTTGACCGTACAAACCATGTCGTAGCCGAAACCTTAGAAACTCGACTTCGCCCCTCCCACCAGATTGGAACAGTTTCACTTTATCTTCAAAATTGGCGATCTCAGGATCATAAATTTTTAGCACGTGCGCATTACTCGGATTCGGAATCCAATCTTTCGTATCAACTCTTCCATTGGTCACTGTTCAAGCCCTCTTTCATCGCTAGTGAATATGCACTACGTAATACTCGTAATAAAACCAATAAAAAAAACCTGACGATTTACTTTGGCAAGGTTGAAATGTGCACACTCAAAAAACACCAACCCGCTTAGCGACCGGTACAACAGCAAATGTGAAACGAGCAAGAATTCATAATTACGCAGAGATTTCAGCACTCATTTACCAGATATTGGTGCGAATCGAAATGCCAAACACCTATCGGGGCATCTTGCGCACTCTCTTCCACAGCCTCACCATACGTATGGTTACCACCTGCGACCACTATCCACAAGGAGCTCTCTTAATTGGCAAATGATCGTAATTTAGACGGAATTCACTTCATGCTGCCGACCCCGTTCGATCCAAACGGCGAAGTCGACATAGCCTCCATTGATCGACTCGTCGGGGCAGCGAGAACAGCCAACTGCACCGGAGTCGTAACTCTAGGCGTGATGGGCGAAGCACATCGTCTAACCGACCTCGAACGAGGCCCGATCATAGATGCAGTTGTCGCTGCTGCTGGAGGCGACCTGACCGTAACCGTCGGCGCAAGCGGAGAAAGCGGACGCGCATTAGCATCACGAGTAAGAGATGCTCAATCAGGTGGCGCTACTGCCGTCATGATTGCTCCTGCAAAAATGGTGAAACCTAACCCCCTGGCAACCTACGCTTACTACGCTGCAGCACAAGAAATCACAGAAATTCCGATAGTCGTCCAAGATCTACCGGAACAAACAGGGGTACATCTCGATCCCGCGTTTATCGGTAAACTTCACTCCGAACTGCCCGACGCCAAATATTTAAAACTTGAAGACCCACCGACCCCACAGAAAATTACGAGAGTCATAGAAGCCACGAATGGAACGATGGGAATCTTCGGAGGACTTGGTGGAGCATTTCTTTTCGAAGAACTCCGCCGGGGTGCCATCGGAACCATGACAGGTTTCGCATACCCGGAAGTTCTTGTCGCAATTCACAAATATATGGCAAGCGGCGACCCAGAACGTGCACGAGCCATTTTCTACAAGTGGATCCCATTGATCCGATACGAAAACTCTACCGGCATCAGCGTCGCTATTCGCAAAGAAATCATGAAGAGGCGAGGGTTTACCACGACAGCTGATGTTCGACCTCCCAGCCCACCAATCGACGACTCGACTCGTGAAGAACTAGACGACCTTATGAGCGCTTTGGACCTCAGTATCGAAAATCTGTAAATCCACACGAAACACGTCCACTTATCCAAACCGCTACACAGCGTTGAATCGATATTACGAAGAGACAGGTTCGAATAACACCTCTAGACTTAGGAACGTATGAAGGATCACACGGAACAATCAATCGCTAGCAATCGACATTTTTGCGCCCACTGCGGCACGGAAAACGATAAGGGCGGCTACGCCTGCAATCGCTGTGGTGAACGATTGATCGAAGTTACGAAAGATTCGAACCCACCTTCTGGTCTCAACTCTTGCGAAGGATGCGGCGGTGCTAACAACACTCGCGCTGCCTATTGCTGGGTCTGTGGGTCTGAAATGAAGGATTCGGCGCGAATTGCTCCCAGCCCGCAACCTGAACTGCAGGGTCCCTCGGCAACATCTCCACGTACCTACCGCCCCGATCTAAACCCTGTTTCGACACATTCCACCAAGCAAAGTACCGATGGTCCAGCGCAACGAGCGGACTTAGGAAGTACAGCCCCAGTACAAGAGCATAACCGCCGCACAGCATCGATATCGCAAGAAAGCCCGATCGGCCACGTTGATTCAGCTACCCCGAATTCTTCAGGCACTCGCGATGGAGAAATTCCTAGTGAAATAAAGAAATGGAACTGGGCTGCATTCCTAATGCCCGCAGTTTGGGGACTTTTCTCGGGTGTGCCATTTACGGTTCTCCTTTTTGGAGCAGCTTTATTACCACCCACGGTTCAGCTAGTAATCATGGTGGTCGTGAGCATTTACCTGGGTGCCAAAGGAAACGAACATGCTTGGCGTGGCAAGAAATGGCGCTCGACAGAGCACTTCCTCGCATTCCAGAAACAGTGGACATCTTGGGCAGTCAAACTAACGATAGCAGTGATAGCCCTGCTACTTCTCTATGTCCTGTTTGCAGGCGGAGCTTCGACCTAAAGCTCGGGTTTTGCAGAGTCATCGGGCGCCGCTCTAGGCGACTCCTCGATTTCGTCAGGTTCCCAGTCTTCAGGTGCTGAAAATCCGGGACGAGATACCCATCCCCATTTATCTGCATGCTGCTCGACTAATGTAGTGAATTGGCTCTGGTAATCATCACTCTGGATTGGCGGAGTGGTCATGATTACAGCATTCTCACCGTTGTCCGAATAGTACCTTCGACGCAATCCGACATCCTGAAATACGTATTTGCGATACAACTCTATTGCAGGTTCGTTTGATTCTCGAACCTCAAGGGTCACTACCCGCGAGTCATTTTCGACAGCCTGCTCAATAGCACTAATAAGGAGCAGCTCGCCAATGCCCTTGCCGCGATCCGACTCCCGTAGTCCGATTGTCACAACATGTGCTTCGTCCAGCACGAACCACAATCCAACAAACCCTGCTATGTAGCCTGAAGGCAGACTGGGTCGAGCGACGCGGTCAAGAACATAGCGATCTACATTTCTCTTCAAACGCGCCGTAAATCTCTCATCTTCTTTTTCGGCCTTTGTCGCTAGTGCATAGCTAGGTCCAAGTTCTTGCTCTTCGGCCCACCATCTACGTGTAGCCGCAAGATATAGACCATTCTGGCGATTCAGATCTCGTTGAAGTCTTGTCACCGGAGTCATCCCATGGAACGCCTCTCGCTCGATACTTTCGAGCATTGCTAAATCTTCGAGCGTTACTGCTCGCACAGAAAATTCATTCTTCTCAGATCTCTTCGATTCGCTAGAAGGATCGTCGGAAGAAGGCGCCTTTGTTAAGACCTTGCTCGAGTCAAGGTCGGCAAACGCTCCAGCGAGAATATTATTTGGGTCGGAAACAGTCATTTATAGATTCAATACCAAATTCAAACTGCTACGAGGATAGCCTGAATCACTCCCCGCATCCTTGTAACGCAGCTACGAGTTTATCCTTATTCATTAACCCATTCGAAAAACCGCGAAAATCTGTGATCTAAACCTTATGGATAGTTAATAAACCTGCGCGATGCTTACACGCTGTGGATCTAAACATGGAGGACTCGTCACGGCTACTAGCCAAGTTACACCAGTAGGAAAAGCCGCAGGCACGTCATCTCGACCTGTCGTCGGATCAAGCTCTGTCGGAGTTTTCATGCGCATCACGCGAATGGCTCTGCAATACAAATTACGGCTCTTTATAGGGCTCATCGCGATATTCCTAGCATCAGGATTCCAACTGGCAATACCAATGCTTATTGGAAGTGCCGTCGACGCCGCAACAGGACTCGAAGAAGGCAGCCTGAAAATTGCCAACTCGGCTGTGATCACATTAATTGACACTACCACCGATATTTTCGGCGAAGGTTCAAATCCGTCAAAAACAGCCCTCATCATCATCGCAGTACTGCTATTTATCACATCCGTCGGTCGTGGTCTATCTGCCATGTTCCAAAACTATATGGGTGAATCGATCGGTCAAAGCATCGGCTACGAACTCCGCATGCTTTACTACGAAAAGCTTCAACGTCTTTCGTTCAGCTATCACGCCGGTGTCCACACTGGCGACTTGATTACACGCGGTATCGTCGACGTCGAAGGCGTCCGAATGTTCGTGCAAACAGCACTGCTGCGTTCCGTATTCCTCATTGTTTTGATTGGCACAGGAATGTACCTGATGCTGAGCGAAGATCTGGTTTTGGGACTCATTAGCCTCAGTTTCGTGCCATTTGTAGCCTGGCGGGCAACCACCGCTCGATTAAAGCTACGATCAAACTGGTACTCGCTTCAAGAACGACTCTCGGCCCTTACGAAAGTTATGGACGAGAACCTCGGCGGAATTCGAGTCGTACGTTCTTTCGCTTCCCAAGACCACGAGATGAAAAAGTTCGACGAAGCGTCTAACGAGACACTCGCACTTGCCAACGTACAGGTTGGAATCCGAGCTTCAAATATTTCACTAATGGGTGTCGCCTTCATGCTCTCCATGGCAGGAGTTCTATGGGTCGGCGGACTACAAGTCATCGACGGCGAGCTAACGCTTGGCGAACTTACTCAGTTCCTAGCATTCATGAGTATTCTGCTGCAGCCGGTTCGACAAATCGGGATGATGATTAACGGATACGCCCGTGGTTCTGCAACGGGTGGGCGTCTTTTCCAAGTTCTAGATATCGACCCTAGTATTCAAGACAAACCCGATGCCAAAGATCTTGAGATCACAAATGGCACTCTGGAATTTCACAACGTCAGCTTTGGCTACGAAGAAGACCACACACTAAACGGTGTGTCATTCAAAGTTGAACCCGGTCACACCGTAGGCATCGTCGGACCTCCCGGTAGCGGAAAGTCGACAATCGCCCACCTCGTCCCACGTTTCTACGACCCAAAAAAGGGTCACATCACAATCGACGGCCAAGACCTTCGAGATGTCACGCTCGACTCCATACGTAAGGCAGTCGGAGTGGTCGAACAAGACACGTTTTTATTCACCGCATCCGTCGAACACAACGTGGCTTACGGCGATCCATGGGCGCCTGACGACCGTGTCGAATCAGCTTCGAAGCACGCACAACTTGGCGACTACATAGACCGACTTCCTGGTGGCTACGACACGATGGTTGGTGAACGTGGTGTATCGCTTTCCGGTGGCCAACGACAGCGTCTTTCGATCGCACGTTCAATCATGCTCAAGCCTCAGCTAATCGTTTTTGATGACTCAACTGCGGCAATTGACGCCGCTACCGAGCAACGAATTCGAGCAGCGCTAACCGAGCTAACTAAAGATCGTGCGACAATCATCATTTCTCACCGCTTAAGCTCACTCATGCACGCCGACGAAATTCTCTTTATTGAGGAAGGAAAAATCGTTGAACGCGGATCACACGAGGAACTTCTCACCCAAGGCGGTCACTACAACGATCTGTATGAACTTCAAATTCGACCGAGCGAAAAGTGGCAACAATGATGAAGGGAGTGCTTCGTAATGACCGATAGGCACATCCACGAACGCAGCCATGAGATTCCGCCAAAAGCTTCGATCAAACTTGGGCCAACGCTAGACGAAGAAGTGTTCGGCGAGGCGTTCAATGGCCAAGTCGTCGGCCGGTTCATGAAATACATCGCCGCATACAAAGTTCTACTTTGGGTAGCGATTACGGCAGTAGGCGTGTTCACAGTTTCTTCGATAACGATTCCACTGATCGTTAAAAATGTATTCGATGACGCGCTTAAAGATGGAGCCGGCGACCGATCAAAACTGGCGACGATGGTCGTAGTTTTCTTGGTCGCGGTCGGTTTCAATTTTGTAGCGAACTATTTCCAAGAATTGATCGTCGGGCGTATAGCTGAACGAATTCTCATCGATATGCGCCGGGCAATGTACGAGCACCTCCAAAGAGTCTCTCTTTCCTTCATGGACAAGACAGAAATTGGCAAGCTCATGTCACGCCTTCAGGGTGATGTTGCAGCCTTGCAAGAATTTTTGCAAACAGCTGTTTTCGCCATCGGTGACATCGTTCTTTTGATCGGCATCATCGGAGCCATGATTTGGCTCGACTGGCGACTGGGATTGATGACACTGACAGTTGTGCCAATTCTGTTAATCATCCGAATAATTTGGCTTCCTTACGCTCGACAATCGTTCCTACGGGCAAGAGTCACATCTTCCATCGTCAGTGGTGCGCTTGCCGAGAACATTAACGGCATCCGAGCCGTTCAAGGCATGTCACGTGAATACGTGAACTACGACCTGTTCGATATTCGAGCAACCGACAACCTAAAGGCTGCCAATAAGGCGTCAAAATTCGGTGTGATGATGCTCCCAATCGTCGACACTCTCACCGGTACAGCGATGGCAATCGTCGTCATCATCGGTGGTTTCTTCGTGCTTGGCGGAACCGTCGAACTCGGAGTCATGGTCGCTTTCGTACTGTTTGTACAGCGGTTCTTCGATCCCATTCGAGCACTCACGATGCATTACAACGTACTTCAACGTGCAATGGCATCTGGAGAACGAATCTTTGAAGTTATCGATGTGCCTGTCGACATCAAAAATAAGCCGAACGCCATTCACCCCGAGGAAATTGACGGATCGATCAGTTTCGAGAACGTCACCTTTGGTTATGTCGAAAATCAGCCGATTCTCAAAGACATCAACTTCGAAGTAAAACCCGGCGAAACCGTCGCTTTAGTTGGGCCAACCGGTTCAGGTAAAACTTCCACCACCGCACTCGTTCACCGTTTCTACGACATCTGGGAAGGCTCAGTTAAGGTTGGTGGTCACGACGTACGAGATGTAACTCAGGAATCGCTGGGCGAACATGTCTCGATGGTTCTGCAAGAGCCGTTCCTGTTCTCTGGAACTATCTTCGAAAACATCATCTACGCCAAAGAAGGCGCAACTCGTGAAGACGTAGTTGCCGCCGCTCAGGCCGTAGGTGCGCACGAATTCATCATGAAGCTTCCCGACGGCTATGAGACCGAACTGGAACAACGTGGCGGAAACCTTTCGCTCGGTCAACGACAGTTATTGTCGTTCGCTCGTGCCATCGTTGCCGATTCCAAGATTCTAGTGCTCGACGAAGCCACTGCAAGCATCGACTCCTACACGGAAATGCTTATCCAGCAGGCATTAGAACGCCTGATGGAAGGTCGCACAGGAATGGTTATCGCTCATCGACTCGCAACGATTCGCGGAGCCGACAGGATTATCGTTCTACAAGACGGTCGAATTGTTGAACAAGGCAATCACGACGAGTTGATGGCGAACGGCGGACTCTACTCACGGCTTTACTCGATGAACTACGCATCGTTCGACGACATTCCAGATGAGCTAATCGCTCAGGCAACCAAGGCTGCACGAGAGTCGTCTACTTAGTCGGCTGACGTTCTATATTGTGACCGGGTTACATGTTGACCCGATCACAGTTGGCATTTAAAGCAGCGTGCCCTGCCCAGTAGGGCCGCCTAGCCTCGGGGTCAGTCCGATGTGATCGAAGCCCTCGGAAGTCGTTCTACGACCCTGCGGGGTTCGAATGATGAACCCGATCTTCAACAAGAACGGCTCAACGACGTCTTCTAGTGTCTGCTGATCTTCATTGATCGTCGCCGCAAGCGCCTGAATTCCTGCAGGACCACCCTGATAGTTCTTTGACAACGTCATCAGATACAGACGGTCAAGACGATCCAAACCAAGCGCATCCACCCCCTCGATCTCCATCGCCTCCGCAGCCACTAAATCGGTAATCGTTCCCGAATTACGCACTTCAGCAAAATCTCTAACCCGGCGAAGCAATCTGTTCGAAATTCTCGGTGTACCACGTGACCGTCGGGCGATCTCGTGCGCACCATTATCGCTAACATCCACTTCGAGAATTCCAGCCGACCTCGTAACAACCCTAGCAAGCTCTTCAGTCGAATAAAAATCGAGGTGATACGCCAAACCGAAACGCTCGCGCAGCGGAGCACTAAGCATTCCTGCACGAGTAGTCGAACCGATCAATGTGAAGGGCTGTAGAGGCAAATTGATGCTCTTAGCGAAAGCACCCGCACCAGTCATAAAGTCGACTCGAAAGTCCTCCATAGCGGAATATAGATACTCTTCTACTGCGTGCGAAAGTCGGTGAATTTCATCAATAAATAAAACGTCACCTTTTTTCAAATTTGAAAGCAAACCAACCACATCGGCCGGTCGTTCGAGCGCAGGACCAGACGTATGAATCAGCTGTGAATCAAGCTCGCGTGCGATGATCTGAGAAATCGTAGTTTTGCCAAGACCGGGAGGACCATGAAATAAAGCGTGATCCAAAGTATCGCCACGCTTCTTAGCCGCCATCACTGCTATCGAAATACTGTCGACAACAGCCCTCTGACCAACATATTCCTGAAATCTACGAGGCCGTAGATCCTTCGACCTAGTCTGCTCGGCGCTCTCTGGATCCGACGCCATATCCTGGGCGCGTTCTTCTAACGCCTGATCTCCGGCAAGCTTTTCAGCGTCGTTCGACGGACTACTCGCTTGAACAATCCGCTCTCGACCGTTTTCGTCTGGCCCAGAAGCCAATGATCTACTCCGTTTGAAATATCTCGTCAAAGTGCTTCGTCACACAAGAACCTAATCTTGAGTCGAAACCTGTGCCTTGAAAACCTCGCGCATCAATTCCTGCAAATCGTCGACCGTTTCCGGTGACCGACGAATCACATCATCGACCTTATCCTGCGCCTCGGTCGGGCGATAGCCGAGCGTAACCAATGCTTCGATAGCTTCCGACCGTGCATCCGACGCCTGAGGAACAGCCGTTTGCTGACCTTGCTCTGAAATACCAGCGTCCTGCAACAACGCAGTTGCAGCGACCTTCCCTCGAAGAGTAGCCACAATCTTTTGTGCGGCACGAGAACCAATGCCCGGCAACCGCTGAAGCGATGCCAAGTCCTCTGTTTCGATTGCTGAAGCGATAGTAGAAACGGGGAACACCAACGCCGCCGCAGCCTTCGCAGGCCCGATACCTTCGACTTGTATTAGCTGCTCAAAAAACTGCTTCTCGCTAGGATGCCTGAACCCGACAAGCATCGGCTTCGGCTGTCGATCGGTAACGTGATAGTAGATCTCCAACTCAACTTCAGAGCCCACATTGAGTCCTTCGTTCGCCAGCGATTGATAAACGTACGTCGGCAGGCTAACTTCATAACCAACTCCGCCAGCGATAACTACGGCTCGGCCGGGCTCACGCGTCAGGCTTCGAATTTTTCCGGTGATGTAACTAATCATTGATCATCGAGTTTACTTAGCTGCTTCGATTGCGGCGACGGCCGAACTCTCACTCATAATCGCATGAGCAATAGCAATTGAAAATGCATCAGCAACGTGCTCGTTTTTGGCAGCGTCAGGGTCACCAAGATGAGCAGCAATCGCTTGCTTCATCTGCTCTTTATCTGCTCTTCCAGAACCTGTAACAAGATTCTTCGCCCGGGTCGGCTGATACCCGAACATAGGCAAATCGGCCTCACCAGCCGCCATAACAGCGACTCCGCGCGCCTGACCCAGCAACAATGCAGTCTTGGCAAAGCGAGCGTGTAGATCTTCAATCGCAACGGCATCAGGTTTGAATTCCTGAATTACATCACGAATCACTTTGTAGATAGAAAACAATCGCTTTTCCATAGGCTCGCTCGATTTCGTCCGAACAACTCCGCCTTCAACAGCCTTGAAACTACGCCCATCGACGTCGATCAAACCGTATCCAGTGCTAGTCAGACCAGGATCAATTCCAAGTATTCGCAAAGAATATTCCGTTCGGATCACGTTACCGTCCTGCTCAGAGCACGGTTCAAATCAAGTGCATATTCAGATGCAGAGTTTACCTTTATCCCCTTCTCATCTATAAGTGGATATGGCGGATCCCAATCGTTCGGAACCAATCTCATCCGTGTATCGTTACCTCTGAGATCTAGAATCAGACGATAATTGGAGCCCTCGCAACCACGCTCCCAAACACTACTCAGGAACACTCAAACATGCAGCCGTTCTACAACGAACAGCAAACAATGCTCGCCACCACGGTTCGACAGTTCGCCGCAGAAAATCTCGCTCCAAAGGCAGATGAAGTCGATGAAAAAGAAGTGTTCCCTATCGACCAGTTCCGTGGATTATCGGAACTCGGTCTCACTGGAATGACAGTTCCTGAAGAGTTTGGCGGTTCGGGTGGCGAATACAAAGATTTCATGGTCGTGCTCGAAGAGGTAGGAGCTGCTTGCGGCTCAACCAGCACAGTTCTAATTACGCACGTTTCACTTGGATCACAGACGATCTACCACGGTGGATCTGACGAGCAACGCCAGCGCTGGCTTCCCTCACTCGCATCCGGTAAAAAAATTTCAGCTTTCGCACTAACTGAAGCCGGCACGGGTTCCGACGCACTAGCACTCGAAACGTCGCTGACCCGGGTCAAAAACGCCGAGGGCAAGGACGAATACGTCCTAAACGGCTCGAAATTGTTCTGCACGAACGGCGCAGTGGCCGATGTTTTCTCGGTCTTCACCAATCACGACAAGGATGCCGGGCATAAAGGCGTGACAGCAGTCGTCGTTGAAAAAGGAACGCCCGGGTTCACAATCAATCCGCAGCACGGCAAGATGGGCATGAAGGGGTGCGCTACTGCCGAACTGGTGTTCGACAATTGCCGTATTCCAATCGAAAACCGACTCGGCGAAGAGGGCGAAGGATACAAACTCGCTCTAAAAATTCTCGACTCAAGCCGAATAATGATCGCTGCACAGTGCTTAGGACTCGCAAAAGGCGCTCTCGACGCTGCCCTCTCATATTCAAAGCAACGAAATACGTTCGGCAAGCCAATCGCCACTCGACAGGCGATTCAGTTCATGATGGCCGATATGGCGGTCGAACTCGATGCAGCACGGCTACTCACTTACCGAGCTGCCGCTCTTTACGATGAAGGTCTACCGCATGGAAAAGAATCCGCAATGGCGAAGCTGTACGCATCCGAAGCCGCCGGCCGTATAGCGAGCAAAGCGCTTCAAATCCACGGCGGAGTCGGGTATTTCAAGCCATCGGCTGTCGAACGAATTTACCGCGATCAGCGTGTGACAGAAATCTACGAAGGCACCTCAGAAATTCAACGATTGGTGATTTCGCGAGCTCTGATCGGCGACCTCTAGTCGACTCCGTCACCCATGACTATCTAAATCAAATAATCTCCGGTTCCGGCGTAAAGCCCACACACTCCGGTTCATACTCGGTTGTTCGTGGCTGCGGCAACACCTGTCGTTCCTGATCCGGCAAAGAAGTCCATCACTATTTCGCCCGCATTCAAGTGAACTTTCACGATTCGTTCAAGAACCGCCAACGGCTTCTGAGTCGGGTAGCACGTTCGTTGTTTTCCGTTGGTAGGCACTATAGTTTGCCACCAGGAATCGGTAGGTACTCTGCCGCGTAGGTCCTTTCCTTTCCGACCAGTGACGGCACCATATACGGAATCCTATCGATCGCATTGAAATAGAGGGTGTAGTTCTTGGGATCGAGGGCGTACCAAAAGTTTGTGAGTGCGCGTTCATAGGATCGCCATCACGGGTACGGTACTGATGAACCTTCGAATCGACCCAGCCGTTCGCTAGATAGAACACAACGTGCCGAGCGTTGGATAAATATCGCGTTCCTTTACCAATACCCAAACTCAGCTACGGATACTTCTAGCCTTTCGCCGACTTCACCTGACCAGTTCAAACCCATGGACCGTCTTCATACGAAATTTTATCGATCACCTTCTGGCGCTGCTCGATCTGACCCTCCCACAATCGCCCCCCCGAAAGGGAAGAAGGCGCTCGGGATGATCTAATGGCAATTCGATCGTAGTCTTAGGCTGAAGTCTAGCGGTTCCCGTTGCCACCGAATAAGATTTGGCACATCTTCAGGAACGATTAGTCGGAATGATATTTTGTGGTTAATTGATGACAAGAATAGCTATAATGCCCACAGCCATCGCGAGGACACCTCCGGCAAGCATCCATTTCGTAAATTTGCGAGAGCTTGCTGTGTCACGTCCAGCGATTACTTGTGCATAGCCCATTATTACGGCAAACATCGTCATCAAAACGAATTTCACCAGTGTTTCGCCGATGCTGTTGAACAGTGCAGCTGATAACGCAATTCCGATACCAGCGCCAAATATAAACCGTGCCCTACTCGACAGCTGATTCTTACTCTTCTTCATCTTTTTGCGTTGATCCCTGCGGGAAATAAAATTCGATCTCAAGTTTGACGTGAGCCTACGGTTGAGATCGAAAAAGATTGGTGGTGTGACAATCAACGTTAATTCTCGCACATCTAAGGGAGTGCGTCGCCAAAACTTTTGCACACAGCAACTTCGACTTCACAAAGAACGATCAAATTGCCTATCACCCCGAAGGCTCCGTAGTGAGTTGTCTGCTTCATGTACGGTCCCGCTCCGCCACCGCTAACTCCACGAGTTGCAGCGACGATTTCTTCAGCCGGACCAGAGCCTAGTTTCACAGCGTCTTCGTGATCGTCATAAATCCACACTTCGAGATTCTTCTGCTGATAGAACCCGAACCAAACCGCTGTTGCGCCTTCAAGCTGATCTGCAGGCAATTCTTTAGACGATTTCCAACCCGTAGCCTTCACATCGTCGATAGTGAACACCGAACCGGGCTTAGCAATCATCGACACATCGAAGCCGAACTCGTTCGTATCGTCGGAATCAGGAGCGACAGGGGCTGAATCATTTGAACCGCATCCGCAAGCAATTGCGAGCAGGATCAGTACAGCTATCATGATGGATTTGAGCAAGGTGTCTCTTTGGCGAAAACTAAAACCATACTGTCTCACACCAAACGATCAGCCGCGTCACACCGTTCCATAAATCGATGAAGATATCCTGCATGATCGTCACCCGATGGAGTTGCCTGATCGGGGAAAATCGTCTCTTGTAAAAGCTTGGGACCGAGCATCATCACGACAACAAACGCCGCCCGTTGACAGGTGATCTCGATTGCGGGATTGAAACGATTTCTCCAAGCAACATATACCCAAAACCAGAGGAATACGTTCAGGAATACCAGAAGTATCCAACGAACGCCCGTTATTTCAAATCAGATCATCCGCCACCTGAACAATCACAGCGAAACGTTCCGCTCGACTCCCCTCGATCTGCGACATTAACACCAGGAAATAAGCGTCGAGAATTTTGTCGGTGCCGTGATAATCCTTGAAATCACCAAGATGCATCAGGTCGATCAGTATTACGTCAATCGAATCGACCATGGCAGAGACGATTCTACCCCAAACCGGCCAACGTAAGATCATGAACGAAATCACCAATCTCAAGACAGCGACGATGATTACTAGGAGCGCAACGCCTAGTATCTCCCCCCAACGTAAACACTTGCTCACGTCACGCTTCCCTGCTTAGAGTAGATAGTTGTGTGAGCAACCTTTTGCGAGCGAAATAACCTTTAAGACAGATCGAAAAGACCAGCGTACGCAGTACATTCGGACCCTTTACGGGGATTTGGACTAGATGATCTATAACGTTGCAGGGCTGCTTACCGGGAACCTCGGTGATAGTGAGCAGTATGAAATAGAAAACGTAAGCCTTGAAATAGACGGCCATTCGTTAAGAGAGATCAACGGTCCGGTGCGACTCATGCGAACCGATCAATCCGTGCTCGTTTCTGCCGAAATAGAAGCAGTAACGCGCGGTGTATGCAGCAGGTGCCTTGAACCGGCGACCATGAACGTTGTCGTGAACATGGAAGAAGAATATTCTCCCGTAAACGTTGATCTGGTGGGTAAATCGGGCAAAAGCTCGAACAGAGATGGCTCGCCAGACGACGATTACTACGATCCCACACTCACCATTACCGATCAAAACTATCTTGATTTGACCGAGGGATTAGGCCAAGCTCTACTCGGTGCACTGCCAATTGCGATACTTTGCAAGGAAGATTGCCTCGGAATTTGCCCCCTTTGTAGGGTTAATCGCAATATAATCCAGTGTTCGTGCGCCGAAAGTTCTATAGATCCGCGTTGGGCGGGGCTTGCAGGGCTAACTAGTAAAGGCGCAAAATTCGCAGATTGAGCGGGCTAACGCCCTTTATATATAGATATGCCTCCACTTCCCAAGAAAAAACATACCCGTGCCCGAAAGGGCAACCGAAACGCCCATAACGCAATTAAGTTGCCAGCGTCTTCAGTTTGCCCATGCTCACGGCAGGAACGAATCCAGCCTCATATTGCTTGCCCGGAGTGTGGAAACCACAAAGGTCGCACGATGCCGGGTAACTGGCCTCAAGTGAACCTACTTGAACAAGTTCAGCCGATTGCTGCTTCCAGCGATTCTGACAAGTAAGTAAGCACTGCCAACGCAGGAGAGTCGCCTGATATGACTACCCAAACAGCTTCGAAGATAGCGTTCTTATTCCCAGGCCAGGGCTCACAAGCCGTCGGTATGGGAAAGGACCTCTACTTAAATTCCATCGCAGCACGCGAGGTGTTCGACGAGATTGACGACACTCTGGGTCGTAAGCTTTCGACGATGATGTTTGAAGGTCCGGACGACGAGCTTCGACAGACTCAGAACACTCAGCCCGCCATTATGGCAACTTCGGTTGCGACGTGGCGAGCAATGGAAGAAGCCACTGGCATTCTTCAAGTTCCAAACGCAACAGCCGGCCACTCACTCGGTGAGTACTCTGCCTTAGCAGTTGCTGGTGTACTGAGCATTTCAGACGCTGTGAAGCTCGTTCTTGAACGTGGCCGACTCATGCAGAGCGCTTGTGAAGAGCGACCGGGAGGAATGGCCGCTCTTATCGGCTTGGATGAAGTTACAGCCGAAGAAATTTGTCGTGAGTCTGGCGCACAGATGTCGACTATCAACACCGAGCAGCAGATTATTCTCGCAGGCGACCCCCACAGTCTCGCTATGGCGATCGATATCGCCAGCGCTCGTGGTGCCAAGAAGGCAATTCCACTACAAGTTGGTGGTGCTTTCCATTCAGGTCTCATGAGCCCGGCTCAGAACGGCTTGGACGCAATTATCGATTCACTTACGTTCCATGACCCTCTCGTTCCTCTTGTAGGTAACGTCACAGCTAAGTCGCTTACTACTGCCGAACAAGTCAAAGAAGAGCTCCGCTTGCAACTGACTTCCTGCGTGCAATGGAACAACACCGTGAAGTTCATGCTGAACGACGGAATTGACACTTTCTACGAAATTGGACACGGGAAGATTCTTTCCGGAATGGTGAAGAGAATCGACCGTTCTGCCAGCGTGACCAGCATTGGGGACTTTGCTTCGGTACTCAACTACTCAAGCGCTTCGTAGCGCTACCCCGCTTTAGACTCCCAATCGTTATTCCGGATCCCGTCCCCTCAAGTAAGTACTCGCCTTAGGGCTAACTAAACGTGTCTGCAGCTAAATCAAAGTACATACCGCAAGAGCCCGACCGTCTCGATGAACTTGTCGATGGCGATATTGTTGGCGAAAGCGACCCACCGATTCGAAAAGGTCGAACCGGCTCACGAGCCGCAGTTGTGCAGGCACTCTACGAATCCGATTCCTCTGGCCATCCCGCCACATCAGCCGTAAGGCGCCTCGCCGTTGAGCGAGAACTAACAGACGATGACATCGATTTTGCAATCCGTCTGGTAAGAGTGTGTGAAGATCAGCGAAGTGAGCTGGATTCACGAATAGCGAAGGTCGCATCTCAGTATCCTTCCGACCAAATGCCTCTCGTAGAACGTAACGTTTTACGAGTAGCGATGGCCGAGCTAGGGATGGAAGATGCGGCTCCACAGAACGTAGTTGTGAACGAAGCGGTTGAACTTGCTCGATTATTCGGGTCTAATTCGTCGCCAAAATTCATTAACGGAGTGCTCGGCGCTCTGCTAGCATAGGTTGCCGTTCGACTATGTTTTGTAGTCGACAATATTTGAAATTACAAGTTCGAGCGGGACCGTCGTTCCGCATGACCTCCTGGGGGTTGAAATAAATGGCCAGTGTGTTGGATCGAGTTCGCGATATAGCGGCCGACAAGCTCAGTGTTGATGCCTCAGATGTTTCGGCAGAATCTTCGTTTACCGAAGACCTAAATGCCGACTCTCTTGATGTGGTCGAATTGATTATGGCAATCGAAGAGGAATTTGGTTCAGACGACCAGCCTCTCGAGATTTCGGACGAAGATGCCGAAGGTATCAAGACAGTTCAGGATGCAGTGAAGTACCTGGCCGATCGCGGAATTACCGACTAATTCGGCTTGGTTCGTTTAGTTGATTGCTAGGGCCTGGCTTGCTGGGTCCCGATCGAAAAGTTTCGCATTCGTTCTCATTTATTTTGTAGTTGAGAACGGTGCGGTTTTTTTTTGGGTAATGGCGTTGAAATTCTTGGCTGGAGGTATCGTAGCGTTGCTCAGCCAAAGTTGATTGCCACGTCACGCCTTCTCACAATGACAGTCACGCCTCTTCCAATAACCTTCGTGTGATAACTTGAACGAACTTACCCACGTCCTGATCCGGACGCTCTAGTCCTAACCACCTTCACCCTTTGACCACAGCCGAAACCAGCAGCAAACCATGGAATTCAATCGACGCACTCGCTAACGCCGTGCGCTCATGCACTGCCTGCGGGCTCCACTCCACTCGAACAAACTCTGTTCCCGGTAGCGGTTCGTCCAAAGCCGAGATTTTTATCATCGGCGAAGGTCCCGGATTTAACGAAGATCAGCAAGGACTGCCGTTTGTAGGTCGTTCCGGTAAATTGCTCGACGAACTACTCACTGCGATTCCGATGACCCGTGAAGAGGTATTCATCACCAACGTCGTTAAATGCCGACCGCCCGATAACCGAGACCCGCTACCCGACGAAGTCGCCGCATGCCGCACATATTTGGAGCACCAGATGGAACTTCTCGACCCCAAAGTCGTAGTGACACTGGGTCGCGTTTCAATGCTTAGGTTCCATCCAAAAGGTAAAATTTCTCAAGACCACGGCAAGATACTTGAATGGGGAGGTCGTATCCTATTTCCGCTGTACCATCCCGCCGCAGGGCTAAGAAATCCTACGATCAAACGAGAACTTCAGAAAGATGTGCTAAAACTTCCCGAAGCACTACGCCAAGCCAACCGGGTATCGCCTAAAAAAGCAACGGCGAAATAGATGCCCAAGCGCCCAACCACGGGTAACGCAAGAAGATCAAAAATTACCTGAAGTAGTCAAAGAAGAACTCGAAAAAGAACCTAATAACCGGCCTTCAAGCCAAACAACCGACGCATCAGCTGCGAACGCTCAATTATCTGAACCTCTATTAAAGAACGAAATAACAAAAGAAGAAAAAGGAGATCGCCAACTGGGAATGTTCTAGGCATCACATCATCTCGTTCGAGAAAAATCTGATTGCAATGCAACCAGAACGCTCGTGCAGTGTGCCCGAAATCCCGACAGGCATCATTTGATTCGTATGACATCAAAAAACAATAACTCGCCATGGATTCGCGTATTACCGCTTGGGGGTTTGGGTGAAATCGGCAAAAACATGATGGTCCTAGAGACTGTCGACGATATTGTCGTGATCGACGCAGGTGTGCTATTCCCTGAGTGGAACATGCCCGGCATCGACGTCGTTATTCCCGATATGGACTATCTGGAAGAAAACGCCGATCGTGTACGAGCCCTGCTAATCACGCATGGTCACGAAGATCACATCGGAGCCGTTCCACATTTCCTCAAACGTGTGAACGTGCCTGTCTACGCACCAGCAATGGCAGAAGCGTTGCTCCGCGACAAGTTGCGACAAGCTCGCATGCGTGATGAAGCCGAACTTAAGGTGATTCGCCCCGGCGAACAGCACCAAATCGGTGAACTCGAAGTCGAATGGTTCGCGGTCTGCCACTCAATACCCGACTCAACTGGTATCGCTATAAACACCCCGGCTGGAGTTGTAATTCACACTGGTGATTTCAAGCTCGACAATGCACCAGTAATCGGACCTCCATCCGACCTCGGCGTACTCGCCGACATATGCCAAGACGGCGCATTGCTGCTCATGGCAGACTCTACTTACGCCGGAGAAGAAGGGTACTCGCCTTCCGATCGTGAAGTAGTCGAGAATCTTCCAGGTCTTATCGGTGACGCTGAAAATCGAATCATTATTTCGAGTTTCGCTTCTCAGATCGCACGTATACAGATCGTAGCCGACGCCTGTGTCAAACACGGTCGAAAGCTTTGTGTTCTTGGGCGCAGCATGATTAACAACACCAAGACAGGTCGAGAACTTGGTCACTTGGACATCCCCGGCGATCTCATTATCTCAGCTGCTGAAGCGAACAGCCTTCCCGGCGACAAAGTTCTGATTCTCACAACTGGAAGCCAGGGCGAGCCACAGTCCGGTCTCGTTCGTATGTCGCGAAACGATCATCGAGATATCCGTATTCAAGACGGTGACACGATCATCATGTCGGCAAGCACTATTCCGGGCAACGAAGTTCCAGTGAATGAGTCGATCAACGAACTCGTTCGACTCGGTGCTAAGGTGATTACGAATCACGAAACACGTACACACGTACCTGGTCACGCCCGCAAAGAAGAACTTAGGATGCTGCTCAATGCAACACGCCCCAAGTACTTCGTACCTGTTCACGGTGAGTATCGAATGCTGAAGGCGCATGTCGACCTCGCAATCTCAACGGGAGTCTCCCCCGAAAACGCATTCCTGCTCACCGATGGCGACATCCTTGAGATCGATGCCAAGGCAGGGGAAGTAGTCGATCGAATCGAAGCGGGGCACATATTCGTACACGGACTCGGTATGTGGGACGAATCTGGCAACGTCGTTGTAGAGCGCCGATCGCTTCAGCACAACGGTGTCGTCAGCGTGGCATTCTCACGTGACACTGTTGATGGCTCACTCGTGGGCACGCCGAAAATCGTCTCAGCCGGTTTCGTTCATACTGAGGACGCTGACGGTCTATTACGCGAGACTGAAGATGCGCTGACTCTAGTTCTCGAAAAACAGTTGAAGAAGCCGATAGAGTACGGACATCTCGAAGATGTAGTACGCACCACTGTTGGAAGCTTTCTGGGTCGGCGCACAAAACGCCGCCCGCTGATCATCACATCCTCAATTGACGTCTAAATCCACAACTAAAAAGACCGGCTCAAACTTCTTCGTCAAATTCGGCCGATTCATCGGCTCGACTGCGAAGGTCGTTGGCCGGCTTTTGGTTGCGGCGCCTGCGCAGTTCTGGTTCGCCGTCGCAATTGCCGCGGTGGCTGCGATCGGTTACTTCTTCTTTCAAGATGACACCGGCAAATTAGTCGGATGGTCAGGGATTCCGCTCGGTCTGTGGCTAGTAGCCATCTTGTTTCTTATCGTGTTCAAACGAGTTGTTTTGTTCGCACGATGGAGATGGGTAGTCTCGGCGTTGTCGCTAACGGCGGCAATATCGGGCGGACTCGGTATTTTTTATGCCCCACTCACGGCATTTAGTGGTGAGACCTATGGCGGCGACGTTGGAATGGCGATATCCCGACTTCCGCAGGAATGGGATCGTTTCGATGTTGGTATTTCCGAATACGCTATTGCCTGGGTGAGAGTGATCGCACTGCTACTGATCGCCTTGGTAATCGGCTCTCCAAGTTGGGCAAAACGAACAGGCTCAGTATTCGGTGGTGCAATCGTTACCGTCTACGCAATGGTGGTTGGCGGATTACGCACACTATCTTTCAAACTCGAAAATTGGCTATCTGACCGTGCAGAGGCTAAGAGGCTACAAAAAATTGATCTTGCCGAACACGAAGCGGATCAGGTGGCTCACGCGAAGATCGATGCCGAGAAGGAGGCTATCGCACTCGCGGCAATTCAAAATACAATCGAAACATCTACCGTAGGCACTACGCCCGCTACCTTACCGACAACCTCGAATACTGAAAGCACTACCAAAGCTACGAACGAACCCGTTCCGGAATCCGAGCTTGCCAAGTTCGTCGACCGACTCCCACAGGATCCTGCAACTCCAGTAACCGTTGCCTACCCGACGCCCACTGAAGTCGAAGCCGCCGAAGACATCGCTGTCCCGCCGCCCGATTATTCTGCCGCCCAGCGATATCCGTGGCACCTGCCGGATCGCGACATGCTGGCGATCGCAAAGCCCGGCGGAATTACTCAAGATGAAATCGACAGAACAAGTCGAGCCGTCGAGGAATCGCTCGGCCAGTTCGGTATCGACGTTAGCGTCGATCAAGTTCGCCAAGGCCCGACCGTAACTATGTACGGACTCAGCCCCGGCTGGAAGGGTCGTTCAGAAGAAAATACGGGCGGTCAGCGCGTTAGAGTCGACACCATCCTCAACCGAGAAAAAGATATCGCACTCGCACTCGCATCACCCAGTCTTCGATTCGAAGCTCCTGTTCCCGGCGAATCAGTGGTTGGAATCGAAGTGCCTAACTCCAACCCAACTCAAGTGACATTACGCTCGGTGATGGACTCGCCTGAATGGGATACGTTCTCGAAATCTGCAGCACTGCCCGTTCCGCTTGGTCTCGGTAGCGGTGGCGAACCAGTAATGGCCGATCTTTCCCGAATGCCACACACCTTGGTTGCCGGATCAACCGGATCTGGCAAAAGCGTGTGCATGAACGCCATCATCACCGGGCTAATCATGACAAAAACGCCGCTCGAACTGCGGCTAATAATGATCGACCCCAAGCGAGTCGAGTTAACTCCATATCAAGGCATCCCACATCTCTATCACCCAGTCATCGTTGAAGCCGATAGAGCCGTAATCGTTCTACGATCGCTAGTCGACGAAATGATGGGGCGGTTCCGCCAACTCGAACAAGCGTCTGTAAAAAACATCGCCTCGTACAACGATAAAATGGACGAAAAGATGCCCTATCTGGTCATTCTAGTCGACGAGCTCGCCGACCTAATGCTGACAGCGGCTGGCGATGTAGAACGCCTGCTTGTACGACTGGCACAGCTAGGGCGAGCAACGGGTGTGCACCTGGTTGTCGCAACACAACGTCCATCAGTCGATGTTGTCACCGGATTGATCAAAGCCAACTTCCCTAGCCGAATTTCATTTGCAGTGATGTCGCAAATCGACTCACGAACGATTCTAGATTCAACTGGCGCCGAAAAGCTGCTCGGTCGTGGCGATATGCTTTATATGCCAATCGACAAGCCTAAGCCGTCTCGTGTTCAAGGCGCGTTCTTGAACGATCAAGAAATCGAGGGCGTCGTGTCGTCGTGGCAGAGCATGGGCGGACCGGCCTTGCCGGAGCTGACAGTGAGCTTCGACGACGCGGGAGCAGACAACAGCGAAACGGCATCAAGCGCCACGAATGGCGACTCACTGTTTGATCAGGCAGCCATGCTCGCTCAGTCGCAGCAGACACTATCGGTCTCACTGCTACAACGTCGACTTCGCATCGGATATCCGCGGGCAGCACGCCTAATGGACGAGCTAGAAGACGAAGGCGTAGTCGGAGCTGGAGAACCAGGCAAACCACGACCGGTTCTTTAGGGCGCTTTACTGAACCACTAGCGCCATGGGTTCGCCCCACCAGCAACCGCTAGCAGGTTGGGAACCTCAGTATACGTAACGTTCGTTCGCATAGAATGAGTACGGACTACTCGCAACATAGCGAGTCACACCGAGTCAGGAGCTACACTCGCAGCCGTGCCCGATAACGTCACTCCACTATTTCCGCCAGAAGATAATCAGCCGCTGGACAAAGATGCCATAGTGAAGCTGTCGGAAGAACTCGACTCTATCGATCTCGACCAGCCCCGCAAAGCTTGCCTATCGTGCGGAGCTAATATCTCCGAATCTACCAAGTACCGCCGGTTCAGAATCTGTCCAACTTGCGGTTACCACTACACGATCACAGCTCGACGGCGAATCGCCGCTATAGCGGATGAAGGCAGCTTTAAAGAGACGAGTAAGTGGATTCAGTCGCTCGATCCACTCCAGTTCTCACCGCGAATTTCATACCGAGTCCGCCTGCTCCAAGATCAAACCCGCACCGGATTATCCGAAGCCGCCGTAACCGGCACATGCTCTATCGGTGGCACTCCAGTAGTCATTATCGTGCTTGATTCCAGCTTTTTGGGCGGATCTATGGGTGTTGTCGTAGGTGAAAAAGTCACTCTCTCACTCGAACTCGCAGCACGAAAAAAGATGCCATGTGTAGCAATGGTCACATCTGGTGGCGCACGGATTCAAGAGGGAGTGCTATCGCTAATGCAGATGGCAAAAACTACCCTCGCCGCCAGAGCGCTTCGAGACAAAGGCCAGGCGTTCATCGTTTCGCTTAGCAACCCGGCAACAGGCCAAGTACTGGGCAGTTTTGCATCTATGGCCGACATCATTTTTGCCGAGCCCGGATCTCACATTGGGTTTTCGCCGCTCGGTGATCTTCGTGAAATCGAAGGAAAACGTGCCGACACCGAACACACCGCAGAAGCGTACTTAGAGCGCGGGCACGTCGATGCGATCATCGAACGTGACCGACTGAAGCACGAACTAGCCTCTGTCCTCGATCTCATTTCGCCTGAATTCAGGCTGACATCATCACGTCGTATGGTTCCTGAAACAGTAGCGGTTCGCCCTCGTGAAGCATGGGAGATGGTCAAGCTTGCGCGCCGAGCTGATAGGCCGCGAGCTCGGTTCTACATCGACAATGTATTTGCCAATTTCTTCGAACTTCACGGCGACCGGGTATACACTGACGATGATTCCGTAATTATTGGTCTTGCCCGATTGGGCGGACAAAGCGTGATGGTAATCGCGCAGCAAAAATCGACGATCATGCAAGTGGGTGACGACAAAAAAGCTGCACGTCGATCCGGAGATATCACCCCTGGCGGTTTCCGCAAAGCGCGACGTGGAGTAATTCTTGCTGAAACGTTCAAGATTCCCGTTGTTACGATCGTCGATTCGCCGGGTCCAAAGCTCGGTATCGACATGGAGCAGCGTGGCCTCGCCAGTGCTATCGCCAGAATGATCGACCAAATGGGTCGAGTGAAAACTCCAACTCTTTCGATTCTAATAGGCGAAGGCGGCTCAGAAGCTGCCCTTGCATTCGGTCTAACAGATCGTGTGTTGATGCTAGAAAACGCCATCTACACCCCAATAGATCCTGAACGTGGTGCACAGTCGGAAATGAGCGACCCGAACAAAGCATCGGATATCGCTAGCGCTTTGAAAATGACATCAATCGACTGTATAGAGATGGAGATCATCGACGAGATCGTCCCTGAACCAGAGCTCGGCGCCCATGGATCTCCAGACGAGGCAGCTCGCCTCCTGAAGAGATCGCTGATGCGTGAGATGTCGGCGTTAACGGGCAAAAACACTAAAACCCTCGTACGACGCCGCCAGAAAAAGTTCCGAAAAATCGGAGAGTACGGCAACCGATACCGAACCGCACTCCGACGCGAAACTAAGGCGTGGCAGGTCGGACTCACCGCTGGTGTTCGAGCTTTACGCCAATCAGGGGATGTCGACAAGAGCCCTGAGTTTGTAGATGACGACGAAATTCTTGACGAGATCGATGAGCTAGACGAAATAGCTCTTCAATCAGACGATGATCTTGAGCTCAAGTAGCCGAAACCGAAACTATTAACTTCGGTTTAGCACGTACTTTTCGATAGCTAACACCGCACCGTCATGTGCGATGCCCGGAACAACTTCCGTCGCCCTGTCTAGCATCTCCTGTGGTGCGCCTTGCATCGCTATTCGAGTGGCGGCGACGTCGAACATTGGCAAATCGTTCCAACCGTCTCCAATTACCATGAGCTTAGATGCATCGACTCCTACTTCGTTGGCGAAGTTCCGAGCACCAGTAGCTTTGTCCACTCCTAACGGTGTGCAATCCACATACCAATGACCAATATTATCTACGGTTGCATAGGAACTCACTTTGTCGGCACGAAATCCATCGATCCACCCTCGCGCTTCGACTTCGGAATCGAACTTCGCCATGACGATAGTGATCTTCCAATCTTCGATATGGTCAGGATCATCTACAAAGCGCCCTGCATCACACGCCAAAACTCTATCCGACGATTTCTTCAAGTCAGATACAACCAATTCCGCAGTTTCACGATCAAGAATGTGTCGTTTCAATGCTCGCCCGGTGACAGGGTCGATTAATGTCGCTCCGTTGTCAGATATCTGAGGGCCAGTTAGACCGAATAATCTGGCGAAATGACAAACATCGTCCTGAACTCGACCAGAAGCAACGGCCACAGGAATCAATCGTGATGCCTCGCCAATAGCGTCGATAACCCGCTTAGTTGGTCGATTATTCTCTGGCAGCACCGTGCCGTCGAGATCGATCAACAATCCAGACGGCATCTCGAATGCAGTTGAATCGTTCTCTGGTGAAGTACTAATCAAGCACTTGCACCGGATTTTGTAGCTCTTGACCGTTCAACGCACGACGAGCGTTCTCGAATGAAAACTCCAGCGCCCGATCGACTCTCTCCTGAGAAGAACCGGCGAGATGAGGAGTCAGCACCACGTTGTCCATATCCATCAACGGACTATCGAGCGGGGTCGGCTCGACTTCAGTCACGTCTAATCCAGCACCCATGATTTCGCCCGCGTTCAACGCATCTACCAAATCGGCTTCGTTTTGTACTGGGCCACGGCAAGTGTTGATAAATATTGCGTCCGATTTCATTGCGGCGAACTCCCGTCGCCCCATCAGACCAGTAGTCGATGACGAAAGAGGAACGTGAACAGTGACGATATCCGATCGATCAAGAAGTTCATCCATCGAAACACGAGTCACATTCAGTTCAAGTTCTTTTTCGGTCGAAAATTCTCGTACGTCAGTGTAGAGGGTTGTCGTTTCGAATCCTTTGAGCATCTTGGCGACCCAAGTTCCGATGTTGCCAAGTCCAATAATTCCGACCGTCCGACCTGATACTTCGTAAACCTTGCCAAACTCCCCCGATTTCGCCGGCTTCTGCCACGTTCCAGCCTTCACACCATCAACGCCTTGTGGAAGTCGCTTGTAAACCATCATCATCATGCCAATAGTGTGCTCGGCAACCGAGCGAGCAATTGCCGGCGAGTTGTTACAAACCTCTATGCCCATCTCACGAATAGAGGGAACATCAAGACTGTCGAATCCCGCGCTCATTACCTGAAGCAATTTCATTTTCGGCATCTTCGATAACATATCTGTAGTTATCGACAGCCCATTGGTAATCACAGCAACCGCGTCAGCCAGAGCCTCAGCTCGTTCAGATTCTGGCATTTCAGGACTAACGACTCCCCAGTTAAGATCATCCGGCGCAAGCTCAAGTGCCCTGACGGTTCGTGCACCATCGTGCTCGCCGTAATAGATGACGCTGTGTCCCATTTATATTTCTCTGCTTTCAACTTGTGGTCGTGCTGCTGGCGACATAGTGTCAACAACAAGCACCGATGATGAGTTCAGGAAGAATATACAACCTAGTCGAATACACCGATACATTCATTCATCTCGGCATACATCTCGAAAATCGAATGTAGAAATACGAGGGTTCGGGCTGAATAAATGCGATAATTACTACACAAGGTTCACGATAGAAGTACATAGGAATTATGACCATTCTCATGGACGCTCAAGATAGGACGAATACCACAAGTATTGCGAGCATTACTGTGGAAATAACGGCTTCGCCACCAGCATTCGGCGGCGGTCACTAGCCATCGCAAATACTGCCGCCACAACGACTTCACAAAGTCCGCAGAACCAGCCGAGCCAGCACGTCACTCGATTAGCCCAGATTCTAGCGATATTTATAGGTAGCGGTGCTCTGTTTCTTGGCGCACTCGACTTCTCGATCAACGTAAATCTGCCGAGATTTCGATCTGATCTTGGCGAAACGATAATTAGCGTCCAACTGATAATCATCATGTATCACGGTGCTCGAAGCGGAACCGGCTTTGTCGCCGGAGGTGTCGCCGACAGATTCGGTATCAAGTGGCCGTTAATTGCGGGTATCGTGCTGTACACAACCGCGGTGGGACTAATCTCGTTACAGGACTCTCTTTCACCCATCGCCGCCCTGCGCATCCCTCAGGGAATCGGCGTCGCTATCTTGTTCACACTCGCCCCTGCGCTGGTTGCGAGAGCATTTGGATCCAGCCGACGTGGCGCTGCCCTAGGCGTAACGCTCGCGGCAATGGGACTCGGCACCTTCGTAGGAACGCTCGGTGGTGGTTTATTGGGGCAGGAAATCGGATGGCCTGCAATTTTCTGGGCACGTATTCCCATCGGGATTGCACTGCTGTTAGCTTCGCTAGTCGCTCTAAACGGAAATTTAGCGAAGTCGGTTCAAGATCGTACAAATCACCGGTTCGATCTACCGGGATCGCTAACGGTATTCGCAACACTTTTTGCATTCGTGCTCGCCATGTCGTTCGCCCGAGTTGAAGGCTGGCTGACTCCGCTACCACTGGTACTGTTCGCTCTCACATTTGTTCTGGGATTGGTATTTGCAAAAGGCAAAAAAAGCGGACGTTTCACGATATTCCCTGCTGGCCTGACAGCGTTCTCAGGGTTCAAATCCGGAACGCTTTCGAATCTGCTCCTCACGGTCGCCTCGTTCGTAATGTGGTTCCTATTTCCGTTTTATGTCGCCGATGTGATGGGAAGAAGCGGATTTACTCTCGGCGCACTACTGGCTCTGATGGCAGGTATGAATTTCCTTGGATCGGGAATCGCTGGGTGGCTCGCCGATCGTGTCGGAGATCGACCAATCACTTTCATTGGAACTATCTTGACTGCCACTGGGTTAGTGTTTGTTGGTACGGCAGGCGAAAATCCGGAGATGAGCAGAGTCGTGATTTCGACAGCTGTACTTGGATTCGGCT
>JABHBJ010000003.1 GCA_018673955.1 Chloroflexota bacterium
AGTGAGTTGCCGAACGCTCTTACGAGCATCATTGGATTGAGAAGTTGAAATAGTTGCATGGATGTTTTGATCGAACAATGATTGGGCCTGCGCAAGGCTATCAACAGAAAGCGGAATTACGAGACTCGATTTCTAATCCATCGGGCCAATCCAGGCGGTTACACCGCCGTCTGCGAGTAGTTCACTTCCTGTCACGTATTTGGATTCATCAGATGCCAAGAACAGAATAGGACCTGCGATATCAGACGCATCGGCAACTCGTCCGAGTGGCACTCGCTTGGCGAGTCGCTCGCTCCATTCATCGTCGAATGCGTTCGCAGTAAACGGCGTTAACGTCCAGCCCGGAAGTACTGTGTTCACTCTTATGTTGTCAGCCCCGTATTGAACCGCTGCTGATCTTGCAAAGTGGGTCATGCCCGCCCTCGAAGTGGCGTACGCATTCGCCCCATCACGTACCACTCTGGCCATCATCGACGAGATTAGAACGATTGAACCACCACTACTCCTCCTCATGGGCTCGATTACTGCACGGGTGCCAAGAAACATGCCGAGATTTGTAACGTCCATTACTCGTCGCCAAGTATCGACTTCCGTGCTGTCGATGGTTTCCCCTCTATCTGGAATACCGGCTGCCATAATCATGATGTCGAGTCGACCGTGTAAGCCAACTGTTTTGTCGACAGCCACCTGCCAATCATCCTCGTTAGTAACGTCCATATGAACGTAATCAGCAGTTAGCCCCGCCGATTTCATCTTCTGGACCGACCGTGTTCCTGCCTCATCGTCGATGTCACCGATCACCACTTTGCCGCCGTCGCGAGCGATCTTTAGCGCCGATAGCCCAGCGAATCCAAGAAGGCGATCTTCATCGGCGTTGGCACCACCAACGACTAGTGCGACTTTTCCTTCGAATCGATTGCTCATAGTGAATCTCAGATTGGTGGGTGAAGATTGTGGAAGTCGGTCGCACGTTCGAATGCATCGCCTGCACCAATTAATAGCGGTTCCGAGAGATGATGGCCTGAGAACTGTAGTGAAACTGGCATGCCGGTGTGATCAAGACCACATGGCAGAGCGATAGTTGGCAACCCTGAGAAATCGAACGGCACAGTGAATCTGCTGTCCCACGGCTTTCGGTCGGTGGGTATTGGGCCATACAGACCTACAGGTGAAACCGGGTACGACGCTTTTGCGTTCGAGGGCCCCGCGAGAACATCGATGTCACGCATAGTATTTCTCAGCTCGCCGTTCATTTTCAATCGTAAATTGTGAGCGTTCGCGTACTCTGTGGCAGTGTGAGCCGTGCCGTTTTCGAGCCATTGTCGGAAAAACGGACCGTATTCGTCGGCACGAGACGGATAAGTATCAGCATGTGCCGCGGCAGCTTCTGTTGAGCAGATGATTGGCCAAGCTGCCATTGCCTCTCGCATGATCTTAGGCATCTGAACAGCGACGATTTCAGCGCCAAGCGATTCCATGATCTTGACGCCATCGAATACTGCTTGAGCGAACGACGACTCCATGTCTTCAGTCGCATATGCTTCGTCCCAGCCGATCTTTAACCCCTTCACGCCTTTGCCGACTTCCGACAGCATATTCGGTACTTCGTGAGGAAGTGACGTTGGGTCGTTTGGATCGAATCCTGAGATCGCCTGAAGCATGATTCCTGCGTCGGGCGCCGAGCGAGTGAGTGGGCCAACGTGATCGAGCGATTCAGCAAGATTCATGACCCCGTGGCGAGATACGCGTCCCCACGTCGGTTTAAGTCCGACCGTCCCGCAAACCGCAGCCGGAAACCTGATCGACCCGCCGGTATCACTACCGAGCGTTCCATAAGCCAGCCCTGCCGCAGTTGCTGATCCGGAGCCACTTGAAGAAGCGCCAGCCCAGTGAGATTTCCGCCAAGGGTTTTCCGGAACGTCGAGTTTTGGGTTGTAGCCGCCCATCGCTCCTTCGGTCATGTTGAGTTTGCCAAGCATTACCGCCCCTGCTTCACGAAGCATCGTAACCACGGTCGAATCTTCCACAGGAATGTTGTCAGCGAAAACCGCCGAACCGCCCATCGTTCTAATACCAGCCGTGTCGCATAAATCCTTCACAGCGATCGGAATGCCGTGAAGCTTGCCTCGATACTTACCGTTGGTTATCTCTTTTTGAGCTAGTTCGGCTTGTTCTATAGCCAGTTCGCTGGTGACGGTAGCGTACGACTTAAGAGTGCCGTCTAGTGCTTCGATACGGTCGAGTTGCGACCGGGTTAGATCAACAGGAGATAGTTCACCAGATTCGATAAGTGGGGCAAGTTCGGAAATCGTTTTGTAGTGCATTTGTGTCGGATCTTAGTCCGTATAGCGGAAATAGTTTTTTACGTAGTGTCGATACACCCCTATACCGGAGGAGTAGGAATATCTCGACGAGGACCGAGTCGGGCAGGAATAACAGGACCGCCGTGATTGTGTCGGCTGATGGTATTCAATTTAGGGCGGAGCGTGAATCCCGGATTCTCCCAGTCTTCAACTTCGCACCGTTCAGACCACTCGTTGTAGAACCGGATCATTGCAGTAGCGCGTTCTTTTTCACCGTTGATCAGATCGTTTAGTTCAGTTCGGTCAGCGGTGATGTTGTAGAGCTCCCAAACTGCTTTCGAGTCTGGATCTGACGGATCACCTATCTCGCTTACCAGCTTCCAGTCACCGATACGGACAGCCCTGTTGCCTTCATGCTCCCAAGCGATTGGCTGATCTCGCTTCCAATCTTGCCCCCTCAAAACATTAGCGAACGACTCGCCTTCTGCCGGTTTAATATCCTTGCCTTTAAACGTAGTCGGGTAGTTCGCCCCAGCGATGTCGAGCAAAGTGGCGTTGATATCTATGATGTGGGCAGGATTATTGAAAATCGCTCCTTTGTCGGCTACGCCATCGGGCCAGCTAATGATGAACGGCGTCGAAATTCCGCCTTCATGGGTGAAGTGCTTAAACAAGCGAAAGGGCGTGTTGTTCACGTTTGCCCATGAGATATCAACGCTCGCAAACGTGTCTGCTGGTCCCGGTTCAATCGACGGCGAGTTGCCAGTTCGCACAACGCGCCCATCGACGGTCGGGTAGTTGTAGCGAGAAGGGTCGGGCAATGGCGTGTCTTCTGCCAGCAGTTCAGCGCAGCCTCCATTGTCGGCGAGGAAAACTACGACAGTGTTGTCTGCCTCACCCGACTCTTCGATTTTTGCCATGAGTTGCCCGATCCCACGATCAACCTGCTCGACCTGCGCGGCATATACCGCCATTTGGACATCTCGCCATTCCTTGTCAGGCGCTTCGTCCCAAGCAAGGACTCCGCCGTCCCGAGGCGATAGTGTCCAATCAGGATCAACAACGCCGAGACCTCGCTGTGATTCGTGTCGGTTTAGCCGGGTTTCATCCCATCCTTTTAGGTACTTACCGCGATACTTTTCGATATCTTCTGGTAAAGCGTGGAGCGGCCAATGTGGAGCTGTGAACGCCATGTACAGAAAGAACGGTTCGTCTCGATGCACAGCATCATCCACAAACTGTGTCGCCTTCGATGCGATAGCGTCAGTGAAATGGTAGTCGGTTGTCTCGACGCTGATACGGGTGGTGTCGTCCATCAGCATGTTCGGGTTGTAGTAGCTGCCGCCACCCGAGAGAATGCCGTAAAAACGATCGAATCCACGTCCTTTGGGCGAAGGGTATCCGAGCATGTCGGGATGCCAACCGTCGGGCAGATTTCCTTGTTCGCCACCGACGTGCCACTTGCCTGCCATCAGCGTTCGATAGCCGGCAGTTTTTAGAACCTCGGCAATTGTCACGCAGTTGTCGTTCAGGTAGCCCTGATACGCCGGGACACCCAAATTATTGATCATGTGCCCAATGCCTGCCTGTTGCGGATTCAGTCCCGTCAACAAAGCCGCACGTGAAGGACAACATCGCGCCGAGTTGTACATCTGGGTGAACCGAACACCTTGACCTGCCAACTTGTCGAGATTTGGAGTGCGAATCTCCGATCCAAAACTGCCCAGATCAGACCAGCCCAGATCATCGGCCATTATTAGGACGATGTTCGGCTTCTTCTGTTGTGTTGTGTTGTTGTTTGTCTTTGGCGAAGACTGAGTCATTTGTGTATTAGATCCTTGCTCACAGCGTATTCTGGCAGCATGTTGGTCGAACATTCGGAACTTTACTCTTGCCCGAGGTTGCCTGAGCGGGAATACACCGATTCCTGTGCTAAGTTCAGTCGATCAAAAATAGCGGTAAGCGCTGATTAATAGATGTGGGTAAAAGGTAAAAATTTGGCTCAGCAGTTTGATTGCATAGTGATTGGTGTCGGAGGAATGGGCAGTTCAGCTGTTCATAATCTAGCGAAACGCGGCCAAAAGGTTCTCGGACTAGAGAAGTTCGATATTCCTCACTCTGAAGGATCTTCTCATGGCGTAAACCGGATCATCCGACTCGCCTACTACGAAAACCCGTCGTACGTGCCTTTGTTGAGGCGAGCGTACGAGATGTGGTCTGAGATCGAGACGATTACTGGCGAGCAACTGCTATACAAAATCGGCTCGATCGACACTGCGCCTTCAGGACACGAAGTTTTTGAAGGATCGCTCGAATCATGCTTGCTTCATGATATTCCGCACGAAGTGCTGAATTACAATCAGATCAACGATCGATTCCCTGGCTACGAAATGCCGCAGGGTCAGATGGGTTTGTATCAAGCCGACGGAGGATTCGTTCTCTCCGAACGATCGATAGTTGCTTATGTGAACGCCGCCGTAGCTGAAGGTGCTGAAATCCATGCTCGTGAATCTGTAATCAAATGGGAACCTGAAGGCAGTGGGGTTCGCGTATTCACCGATAGAGCGGAATATACCGCAGATCGACTCGTAATTACCGCTGGCGCTTGGGCCGCTGGAATGGTTCCTTCCCTTGAAGAAGTTGCCGTTCCCGAACGGCAGGTGCTTGCTTGGCTTCAGCCTACTGAACCGTCGCTATTTACCCCTGAGAACTTTCCCGTATTCAATGCTTACTTCGAAGAAGGGCGTTACTACGGCTTTCCTGTGTTCGGGATTCCGGGATTCAAGATAGGTCGGTATCACCATCTTGAAGAGGTGACTGATCCTGATCACATGGAGAGAGAAGTAACACAGGAAGATGAAGACATTTTGCGAGCTGCAGCGTCGCGCTACTTCCCTAAAGCTAACGGAACGCTGATGACGCTAAAAACTTGTATGTTCACCAACACGCCAGATGAGCACTTCATTATCGACAAAATGCCCGGAATGCCGCAAGTTACGGTAGCGGCTGGCTTCTCAGGTCACGGATTCAAATTCGCAAGTGTTGTAGGCGAGATCGTTGGTGATCTCGTGATCGCAGACGAAACAACTCACGATATCGATCTACTGAAGATCGACAGGTTTTAGGCGAACGAATCAGCTCTGCACGCAACTATTCCCAAGGCACCTCGAGGAGTTCTTCACCCCAGATAACCGGACCGTCGAACACGCTCTTCACCGTCGACTGTTCCTTAAAGTTGCATGCCGTACTTTCGGTAGTACTCGATCGACTTGGCAAGATCGTTAACACTAATGTCGGTGTGATCGACACCGAGAAATTTCATCAGGAGTTCCATTCATTCTTGAAGTTCGAAATCAAGGGGGGAGTCTATGCATATGTTTGAGAATTCGTCATCGGTGTTATCCTGCCGTCGAACAGCAATCTCACTTCTTAGTGAGCAAATCATGAGCAAAATCTCTGGGGAGCTCTCGAACAATGCATCTACTTGAAGTCAACAATCCGGTAGCAATACAGCGCGGTGTTCTCAACGCGGTTAGCGCTAGTAATCGACCGACGAGCCTTGATGACAAAACAGTTGGACTGATCTGGAGTGGCACCCACGGCGGTGATATCGCTCTGAAACGGGCAGGCGAGATGCTCCAAGAGCGCTTCGAAAACGTCAACGTGAATTTCTACACAGGCGGGAACTATCCGACTCCACCTGCGATCGTGCAGCAAGCAGGCGAGGAGTGTGACGTCATCATTGGCGCCACAGCCGACTGAGGAACTTGTGCGTCGTGGATGGTCCACGACATGATTGTGATTGAAAAGATGGGTAAGCCCGGTGTTGCCATAGTTTCTGGCCGCTTCGAGAGTGACGCAGTTGCGAGTTCTCGCGCGTTTGGAATGCCTGACTTGCAGTGGATTGTCGTTCCACATATCTACAGGAACCTTGATCCTGAAACCTGCCGAACCCAAACCGAAGATGCAATCGACGATCTAATCGGCAGCCTTACTACATCCATTGATGCCCGAGAGAACGCTGAATCGACCGACACCCGTCGTTATGAAGGCGAAGATCGTCACGACTCGATATTGAAGATGAATCAGGAATTCATCAATGAAGATCTCGGCGATGGCCTTTTCTTGCATCCGGCAACGAAAGAAGCTGTTGACGAAATGCTCACTGGCACGCATCTGTCGCCAGGCCATGCGGTGTGCGACATGCCACCGGGTTTCGGGGTTGCTACGGTCGAGAAAATTGCTATCAACTCGGTCATGGCTGGTGCCAAGCCAGAGCATTTGCCTGTTGTAATCGCTGCAGTAAAAGCGTTGTCCAAGCTGGGCGGGCAGGGCGGTAAGTCGCTATTGATGTCGACAAGTCCGCAGGCGCCATTATTGATCGTAAATGGTCCGCTTACCAAGCAACTTGGCCTAAACCCGGGAAGTGCACTCGGGCCGGGGCGAGACAATCAAGTGAACACGCTAATAGGGCGTGCGTTCGCTTTGTGTTTCCGAAACATCGGACACTGGTATCTGAACAAGATGGACATGGACACCATTGGAACGTCTCGAAAGTTCATCCAGTGTATTGCTGAGAACGAAGATGCAAGTCCTTGGGCTGGTTTCCACGTGGATCAAGGGTTTGCTGCTGACGAGAGCACTGTGAGCGTGTTCGTTACCGATGGCGAACTGGATGTACAAGATCAAGGGAATCACACGGCTGAAGGACTGCTGAAGAACCTTGCGTATGGTTCCACCTTCGGGACTATGAATCTTCAGAGTGCCCGCAGTGGCCAAGAACGCCTAATACTGATGCCACCCGACGTTGCTCGACCTGTCGGATCCCAAGGTTTTTCGAAGCAAGCGGCAAAAGAGTTCATTCACAAACATGCAAACGCCAGCGTTGGGAAGCTGATGCAGTACATGCCACTTGAGGGCGAAGCACGAGTTCACAATCATTGGAAATGGCTAGAGAATCTAACAGAGGATCAACTACTGGAAATCACTGTACCGATCATGAACGATGCGAAGGACTGCTACATCCTTGTCGTTGGTGCCGATAGAGCCAAGACTGGGGTGTTCCCATCGGGACCGGCTCCAGTCACAGAAGGAATCGATCAGTATATGGCGTGATGAATGGTTGAATGTCTCGAATACAGATTTGAAAAACTAGGGATTGGCACCTGAATAGGATTCAACATCCTAGGTGTCGTGACGAGCATTAACCAACCTGCTTAGCATTGATAAATCTCAATCTTTATTTCCCACTCGCGACAAGATCAAGATGGGGGGAGGGGCGTATACTCTCGACGTCCCAAAAACACCTTCCCGATTATTGCCGACTTCGCTACCGTTTTACGCGTTGAACGACGCAGCGAGGTCAGCCTGACGAGTTCTTCATCAAAAATACCCACAGCGCGTCAGATTGAACGCCAGAAAAGAGGCGTTCGATCTCGGATCACAGATTCGGGACCTACTGGTTCAGATGTTTTGTGGCGAATAGTGAAACTTACACTCGTTTATCGGTGGCACTTCGCCACAGCGACCGTATTCGCTGCCACTACGGCAGTCATATCTCTGTTCATCCCACGATTGCTCGGTGACGGTGTTGATGACGCTCTTTCTCTAATCAAGGGTGAATCAGCATCTAGGGGCGAAATCGAATCTCTGTTGCTGAATACAGCGCTTTTGGTGATCTTGGTATCCCTGCTTCGAGGTACGACCGGTTTCGCTCAGATGTTCCTTGGGGAGACTCTGAGTCAGCGCGTATCTAATCGTTTGCGGATGTTGTATTTCGATAAATTACAGGCGCTGAGCTTCAGCTTCCACGATCGTGTTCACACCGGGCAGCTGATGTCTCGCGGGCTTTCAGATATAGAAGGCGTCCGGATGTTCGTTCAGTCTGGACTTGTGCAGATAGTCAGGGTTGCGGTCGTACTGATCGCTGCCGGTATTTTTATGGCGCAGATCGACTTGCAACTAGCGCTACTGAGCCTAAGTTTTGTTCCGTTTATGGCGTACCGCAGTGCAAAACTGCGTCTTCAGTTGAGAACAACTTGGCGAAAGATTCAAGATGCACTCGGTGAATTGACAACGACAATGCAAGAGAACCTTGCGGGTGTGAGAGTTGTCAGGGCGTTCTCGGCTCAAAAGTATGAAGAGTCGAAGTTTGAGACAACCGCTCGTGAGGTTGTCGATCTAAGAATGAGTGCTGCTCGAACTCACGCCCGTGGAGGCGGATCGATTTCGTTTGCATTCCTCGTGGCTTGGGCAATCGTCTTGTGGGTTGGCGGTGAGAAGGTAATAAATGGTGATCTTACAGTAGGTCAGCTAACGCAATTCTTCTTCTACCTCGCACTTCTACGCTTCCCGGTTCGAATGCTCATCATGATTATTAATTCGACAGCGCGTGCTTCTTCTGCTGGTGGAAGGATTTTAGAGGTTTTAGATATTCCTTCAGAAATCGCAGACGACAGCAAGGCGGCCCCACTTAAAATTACGGATGGGGTGCTGAAATTCGATAACGTTTCGTTTAGCTATGGCGACGCTCCGGCTCTCAGCGGGATCAGCTTCGAGGCGAGGAAAGACCATACGATCGGCATAGTGGGAGCACCGGGCAGTGGAAAGAGTTCTATAGCCAACCTAGTTCCGCGGTTCTACGATCCGACGATTGGAACTGTTTATATCGACGGAACCGATCTCAAATCTGCGACGACTCTTTCGGTTAGGCAGGCAATTGGGCTTGTCGAGCAAGACCCGTTTCTGTTTGATGGATCGATTCGGGACAATATTCGCTACGGCGATGTAAATGCTTCGGATGAGAAGGTTGAAGCTGCCGCCGCAATAGCCCAGATTCACGATTTCATAGCCGCTCTGCCTGAGGGTTATGATACTGAGCTAGGTGAACGCGGTGTGGGACTGTCGGGTGGCCAACGTCAGCGTGTGGCTATTGCAAGAACTCTGCTAACTGATTCACCGTTATTGGTGCTAGACGATTCGACCTCGTCGGTCGACGCTGGAACCGATGCCCGTATCCGCCAGGCGCTCAAGGAACTGACAGATGGTCAGACTACCATCATCATCGCGCATAGGCTCGGATCGCTTCAGCACGCCGACGAAATACTGGTGCTGGACGAAGGTCGAATAATCGAACGGGGAGGCCACGACGATTTGTTGGCTCAAAATGGCCATTACAAACAACTGTGGGACCTGCAACAGGGGCGTGGTGTGGAGGAAAGCGAATAATGGCCACCACTTCGAGCAATACTCCGTCCTCCAAACAGCCAAAACGACAAAGGCCAGCGAACGCTGAAGAAGAACATTCGAATCTGAACGAGTCGGATGAAGAGATGTTCGCCCAGCTCGACAGTACCGTTTTTAAGCGATTCTTCTACTATGCTTCACCGTATAAAAAGGCGATGCTCGTAGCTACTTTCGCGATTATCGGGTTTACTTTGGCGAACCTTGCAGTGCCTCTACTTGTGAAATTTGGCATCGACAGTGCTATCGGCAAAGACAATTTAGGTCTTTCGCGCATAATTGCCGTCTCAATGGTTGGAGTAGCTGCTGTTTACTGGTTCACGAACTACTTGCAGAGCGTGTTGATCACCAGAGTGGCGCTTACGGTGCTTTACGATATTCGTGCTGACATGTTCCTTCAACTCCAGCGTTTGGGGTTGTCGTTCTCTGATAAAACTCCAATCGGTGCGCTAATGGCGAGAATGTTTGGTGATGTAGGTGCGCTTCAAGAAATGCTCGAATCATCGATTGAGATCATCGGTGATCTGCTGACTCTGGTCGGCATAGTCGTGATTTTGCTTTTGCTCGATTTCCAACTAGCGCTGTTCACTCTTGCCCTTGTACCAGCGCTATTTCTGATTCGAGTGATTTGGCAGCCGTTTGCTAGGCGAGCATTTTTAAGAATGCGACGAAATTCATCGATAGTGGGTGTGTATCTCGATCAAAACGTAAGCGGAATACGTGTTGTTCAGGCACTAAACAGGCAAAAAGAAAATACCGGAATAATGGGTGGAAAGGTACACACATATTTCTGGTCGTCGGTACGGGCATCGCGACTCGGTGGAGTACTCATGCCGACGGTGGAATTGATGACCGGTGCTGCTCTGGCAATCGTTCTGGTTGTTGGAGGTGGGCGAGTACTAAGCGAATCGATTGAAATCGGTACGATGGTCGCATTCTTGCTGTACGTCCAACGATTCTTCGAACCGATTCGTACCCTGACGATGCACTACGCTGCACTTCAGAGAGCTGTCGCTTCAGGACACCGTATATTCGAACTGTTGGATATTCCGCTCGATATCGCAGATAAACCAGAAGCCAAGCCGATAGGTGATGTCGACGGAAGAGTCGAGTTCAAAAACGTCACATTTGGTTACAAGCCTGAACGTCCAATTCTTCGCAATATAAGTTTCGTAGCTGAGCCGGGCCAGACAATCGCCCTAGTCGGCCCCACTGGATCAGGTAAAACTTCTATCACAGCACTCGCTCACCGTTTCTACGATGTGCAACAAGGTTCTATTTCGATCGATGGACAAGATATACGCGACGTAACTCAGGAGTCGATTGGGCATGTGATGGGTATGGTTTTACAAGAGCCGTTCCTATTCTCGAAATCTGTGTTGGAGAACGTCAGTTACAACACGGAAAATGCGACTCGTGAAGACGTCGTAGCAGCTTGCAAGATCATCGGGGCCCACGATTTTGTGATGCAGCTCGACAATGGCTATGACACGACTCTTGAGCAGCGTGGCTCAAACCTGTCTGTAGGACAGCGTCAACTATTGAGCTTTGCTCGTGCTCTGGTCGCTGATCCAAAGATACTTGTATTGGACGAAGCGACTGCAAACATCGACAGCTACACCGAACGGATTATTCAAGAAGCACTGAAAAAATTGTTAGAAGGTCGTACCGCTCTGGTGATCGCCCACCGACTCTCGACAATCCGAAACTCGAACCAGATCATCGTCGTGCGAGACGGCGAGATCGTTGAAAAAGGTACTCACGATGAGCTACTTGCGGAAACAGGGCTCTACGCTCAACTGTGGCAGACGAACTACACCTCGTTCGATGACATAGCTGGCAACGCTGATAGCATAACCGGTGCACCGATTAGCAGTACATAGTTCGTAGTCTCTAGGTAAGGCGGCTCCGGTCTATTTCTTTGAAACCAAGGGCAGTAGAAGTCGAGATGGCATTTCCGAATTGTGGAACACCGTCTGTTTCGCTACTTTGAGTTCGGAATCAGACCAAAAATCTTTGCCCGTGTTGTGATTTCTGTCGAAATTTGGGAAGTCAGAACTCGAGACATCAAGTCGCAATCGTTGTCCCGGTTGTAGTTCGATTCCCACTGGATTTAGTTTGATCGTGTATTTGCACGGAGTATCTGGCTCCACCAGTATTTCTTTATCGAACCCATCTCGGTATCGAGCTCGCATGATCCCGTAAGTTAGGTTTACGGCGAGACCGCTCTTTTCTACAACAACGAGCTTGGCAGTCCAATCGGTATCAAGAGCATCAGAACTAGCCCATAACTCCAACTCCACGGGGCCAATAAATCTCATAGGTGATTTAAATGGTTCAGTTTGGTAAACCAGCACGTCGTGTCGACCGTCCAACGGTTTTTGATCCCGAGGCATGGCTTGAGCATCGATATCCATGACGCTCATCACGGGATCGTGTGGGTCGTAGGAATAAGTATCGGGGTTCTCTGAGGATGGCTGGTCGTCAGACAGCGAGCCGTCACCCTGTGGAGTGTTTGCTGAGCCGTCGCTATGTAGGTAGTACGGTACTGTCTCTGCCCGGTTCAACGGCCACTCGTCTTCGAAAGTCCATTCGTTCGCCCCGAGTATGAACAGCTTTACCCCAGGTTCAGAACCTATTCCGTCATCTATACCTTTGAACTGGTAGTCGTACCAGCGCAATATCAAGTTCTCCCATGTTTCTTCAGCCTGGGCACCGTAATCGATTGGTCCGAGATCTCGATTTAGCGTGGTCATCATGTGCGACCATGGCCCGACGACCATTCTGTGCTGACCACGTAGGTGTTCGGGTCCATTGGTTTCTAGGCCGGTGAACTGGTTAACAGTGCCAATAACGCGATCCCACCACCCGGTAAACATCCCTGCAGGGACATTTATTTTTGGATGTACCGCATCGAAATTCCACATCTCGATATTTTGTTCTCTGTAATACGTTCTGAGTTGGGGAGTTAAACCTGAGAACGGTTCGTCTGGTATATCGCTGAACGGCAGATACCAAATCCATTTGCCACGTTCAATCGAACGCCATTGATTTACAGCTTCGACAGGAGAATGTGGACCGTGACTTACACCCGAACGACGACGCATGTCGGCGGCCATCATGTAAGTCCATTCAAGCCTACGACCGGTTTCGAATATGCCGAAGTTCATATCTAGCGACTTAGTACCCATGCCACTGGCGTGAATCGCTTTGAGAGAGGGAGGCTGTAGTTCTGCCATTCGCCATGATGTCCAACCATCGTAGGAGTGTCCCCAAGTACCGATCTGACCGTCTGAGTGTTTTAGATTTGCAGCCCATTCAACTGTGTCATAACCATCTTCGGCATCTCCTGTCAGCGAGTTGTCCATGAACTGCCACTTGAAGTCGCCTTCGGAATCGTATCGTCCCCGCATATCCTGGCAAATCACCGTATAACCCTGTTCAGCAAGCTTGCGCGCACTATTGATATACCTTGGGTTGAGCTTCCAGTAAGGAGTTCTCAGAAGCAATACGGGGTGCTGACCGCCGTCGTCAGGACGATAGATATCTGCTTTGAGTACGCTGCCATCTCTCATCTCTGCTGAAACATTTTCTTGAGTTATTAGAGAGGTCAATATGTATGTGCTCGTTAATTGTCGATTTGGATTGATTCAGTGATTGCAAAGCGTAACGAACACACTAAGAAATGTCATCCGGATTTAAATTTCTACAATCCTCATAACTAACGGTTCTTATTCTCTTCGGAGGAAGATGTGGCTGGGCCTGCGACGCGATACTAATTCGTACAACTACCCGTATCTCTAACGCAGTTATCTTTCATCTAAAAGTGGAATGGAACTCAAGGATAGGAGACTGTAAAGCGCAGTCGAATCTTCATTTTTTTTCAGCGCGATAAACAATAATTTGTGCGAAGCTGAGCCCTTAGAAGACGATGTAGCGTAATGAGAGCGACTAACAAGACCAAGTCCAATACCACGCATTCTGAACTAAATAGAGACTGAGACGCGGTTAACGGGTGTCCTGAAGATGCTCTGTGTCACGAAGATTTTTGTCCTTTGAATTCACTCAACAACCTGAAAAAGCAGGTTTAACCAAACGAACCGAACTAAAGACACCGCCTGAGTAAATGCACACAGGCAGTGTCTTTAGTGACTAAGCAATCGTGATTAGGTCTTTTACTAAAACTCGTAAGTGACCAGATCGAATATTTGAATAACTCACTTGCCGAAGAAGGACTTACGTGACTCATAGTTCGACTTCACGTCGATCAACACAGTCTTACCTTCATCATTCAACTGTCGTGCTCTCAAGATGGCAGGCCCTAGTTCTTCTGGCTTCGAAACTGGAAGTCCAACACCTCCCATACCTTCGGTGATCTTTGCGTAATCGCCTTCCATAAAGGAAACGTCGTGCTGCTCACGAGCAGTAGGAAATCCGCCTGGGTAAGTAGCCATTCCACCGTTATTCAGGAGAACGGTGGTGATAGGCAGGCCCATTCGAGCTGCAGCAGCTGTGTCGGTACCCGACATCCCCCATGCACCGTCTCCCATGTAGTTCAGGCAGAATTTGCTAGGGTCGGCGAGTTTCGCACCGATCATTAGTGGGATACCGAAACCGAGGTGAGTCGTCTTGCCCCAGCCGAGGTAGCTGTTAGGAGTAGTGGCTGTGTAGAACGGAACCATGCAGTCACGAGGTCCACCAGCGTCATGTGTTACGACACTGTTCTCGTGATCGAGGTTCTTGTTGATTTCGTTGATTACCCGGTATGGGTTGAGGGGAGCTTCATCGGAATTGAGAATTGGTGACCATTCAGCCATCCACTTCTCTTTTACAGCGGCGATGTGTGATGCAACTCCCGTGTCACGTCCACCCTCGCCGATCTGAGCCTTTACTTCTTCTATAAGTGCCTGAAGAGTCAGCTTAGCGTCACCGATCAGACCAATGTCTGAAGGAGTTCCCTTGTTCACATCTTCGTTATTAATCGTGTTGTGAATGATCTTCTTGCCAGACGGAACTTTGCGTGTATAGCTGTTATTCGAAAGGCTGGTGCCGATACCGATGATTACATCGCTCTCATTGATCCATTCGTATGCTGGACCAGTCGTTGCGCCACTACCAGCACCAAGTGCGAGGGGGAGTCGCTCATCGTATCCCGATTTACCTTCCATAGTGGTAAACACTGGAATGTCGGTAAGCGCTGCGAACTCAGTGAGTTCAGGAGAAGCCTGAGACATTAGAACACCGCTGCCGGCCCAGATCATAGGTCGATTGGCGGCGAGTAACATCTTAACGGCATCTTGAATATCAGTCTTTGACGGAACTGACTTGCTGGCTATTGGTGACTTGTAGTCTAGAGCGTCAGCAGGTACTTCCATCGCACAAATATCAAGAGTCATTTCGACAACAACAGGACCACCGTTACCGTTACGGAGCGCCTGGAAGGCTCGTCGCATCACATCTTTGATCTGTGATGGCGTATCGATGGTTTGAACTGACTTGGTCACACCGGACCAATTATCTCTTGCTGAGAAGTTTGGGCGAACGTGTCGTTGTTCGAGTGGGTACCCGCCTGGAAGCACAAGGATTGGAACATTGTCACCAAATGCCTGTGACAGACCACCCATCGAGTTTTCGGATCCTGCTGCGTGCTGCATAGCAACAACACCGAATTTATTGCCGTTATGCATTCGGCTGTAGCCGTCAGCAGCCATGACGGCGCCGCGCTCATGCCTGAACATCACAGGTCTAATTCCGGCTTTCGACGCTTCTTCGATCAATGCATTGCTAGGGAAGCAAGTCATTTCTGTTACGCCCTCTTGTTTGAGGATCTGGGCGATGAACTGTGTTCCGTTCATTCAAAATCTCCGTATTTACCCCGGTAATCCACTTTGGGATCCGGCTTGACCACGAATCTTTGTTGTCCGAGGCGTGGCGATTCTAGTCCTTTCCGGCGGCTACTACAAAACTCGGTATATGAATTTTTGATGAACATAGGATGCACAATGTGAGCACCAGGCGGCGTGAAACCACTGACTTGAACTCGATTGAGAGAAATGACTCGAACTAGCTAAGTTGTCGCACCCCATCAAACATAAGGAATCTATGTCCCGCGTATAACTTCATAGCGAAAGTGAAGAGGGAGGGCAATACGCAGGTATTATGATTTCCGAAACAAAACCGTTTGTTCCTTATATTTGAATTCTCCAAGGGAGCCTGACTATGGGTGCCACGACTGGCCCACTGTCTGAAGAGCTGCTTGATCAGCTTAGGAAGATCGACACCCCAACCATCGCCAACGCACTTGAGCTGATGGACATACGACCGCGTACTGAAGGATTTCTACGCCCAGAAATCAAGTCCCAATCGCCCGTAACCGAAACTTTTATCGGCTACGCAGTTACTGGAGTCATTTCCGCACGACAAAAATCTCCGAATGCCCTTGAGCGTAGCGACTACTACAAGGCTATTTTGGATATTCCTTCGCCTCGGATGATTGTGTTCCACGATTTAGATTACCCGGAAACCATTGGCTCCTACTGGGGCGAAATCCAGGGCAATATCGCTCTTGGATTAGACTGTGTAGGTGTCGTCACCGACGGTGGGGTGCGTGATTTGAAAGAAGCCGAAGAGATGGGCTTCCCGTTCTGGGCGAAAGAAGTACTTGTTTCGCATGGGTACGTTCATGGCATTGCATACAACGTGCCAGTCGATGTCGGTGGTGTTTACATTCAACCGAGCGATCTGATTGCTGCTGACTTACACGGTGCGATCCACATTCCATTAGATGCGGCTGCACGACTACCGGACGCCGCAGCTGCTCTCGCCGATCAGGAAGAAGCTGTGATTAGCGTTGCACGATCAGGGAACGTGACTGTAGATTCACTGGCTGAAGCATGGGCCGAATCTGCACGTCGCGGTTCGAAGAACAGCTACTAGTTCTCGATAGTTAACTGAAGAATTTTGGTTAAAACGACCGAGCATCACGCTCGGTCGTTTTATTTAATTCGCAGTTCCCTTGAATTCTTTACTAAATTTCGTTAACAAACATTCGATTTGATTTGAGACACTTATTTTAAGACTCAAACTTGTATTTTCTGTACTGGAACATTCTTCCTTAATGATCGTTGTCGAAAACCTAACTAAGTCGTTTGGCGGCCGAGATCTACTCTCCACAGTCTCGTTCAGTGTGTCTTCACACGAAAAAGTTGGCGTGGTTGGTGCCAATGGGGCAGGCAAGACGACTCTTTTAAAAATGATCGCTGGTGATGAGCCGTCCAGTGGTGGACAGGTAAATATCTCTGAAGGTGAGATGGCCTATCTTCATCAGGAGTCGGATGTTGAACTCGATCGCTCGCTCGGCGAAGAGATGTGGTCTGCGCTTCCGGTAGTGAATTCTCTGCGTAAGCGAATGGATGAGATTGACGAGTTACTTATCCTTGAAGAAGGCGATAGTCAGGCCCTAGTGATCGAACTTGGAGATGCCCAAGATCAATTTCGTCTACTCGGTGGAAACGGAGTCGATTCTTCTATCGCAAGAGTGACTACCGGGTTAGGTTTTAGTTCCGGTGACATCGAAAAGTCCTGCGGTGATTTCTCTGGCGGTTGGCGAATGCGTATATCGCTGGCAAAAATATTGATCAGGCGTGAAGCCCATCTGCTTCTCGACGAGCCAACGAACCACCTCGATTCTGTGTCGAAAGACTGGCTGGCTCAGGAACTTGCGGGTTACCCTGGCGCCATTTTGATGGTTACCCACGATCAAGAGTTTCTTCAGAAGGTAGCTACCCGTATTCTCGATGTTGAGCATGGAAGTGTTCAGTCGTATCCGGGAACGTTTTCCGAGTATCAACGCGGTAAAGAAACTCGTATGGCGCAGCTAGATGTTCAGGCGAGCCGACAGGAACGAGAAGTCGCTCGACAAGAGCAGTTCATCGATAGATTCCGTTCAAAAGCTACGAAGGCTAAGCAGGTTCAGAGCAGAATTAAAGCACTGGATAAGATGGACCGAGTCGACCGAATGCTCACCTCGAAAGCGACAAAGTTCCAGATAAAATCATCTGGCAGAGTCGAACGTATCGTGCTGAAAGCAGATGCCATCTCACATGACTGGGACGATTCTCCAGCACTGCTCGATGTATCGCTAGAAGTTGAACGTGGCCAGAAAATAGCTTTGATAGGTCACAACGGCGGCGGTAAGAGCACGTTGCTACGCATTCTGGCGGGAGAAGTTACTCCTTCTGAGGGCGATATCAACTGGTCTGAACGGGCCAATCGTGGTTACTACGCTCAGCACCAAGACGAATCTCTGAACCCAGATTCGACAGTACTCGAATCTGTTCGAGAGTCTGCACAGGATCAGCCAGATGGCGCACTGCGTGGCATCTTGGGACGTTTCCTGTTTTCCTCTGACGATGTTTATAAGCTAATTCGAATGTTGTCGGGTGGCGAAAAGAGTCGAGTCGCTTTGGCGAAATTCCTCGTGCAACCGAACAACGTATTGCTGCTCGATGAACCTACGAACCACTTAGACGCGGCTACTCGTGAAGAACTATTGAGCGCGTTGGGTGATTACGACGGAACGATAATCTGTGCGAGCCACGACCCAGCAATCGTCGAAGAGATCGCTACGCATGTGTACACCGTCGAACACGGCGAGCTTGGGCTAAGCAACGTTCACGCCTAAACGATCGTCTCTAATCGAGTTTGGTACGTTCGCTATTTGTTCTTAACTGATTCGACCGGGTTCACGGTAACTCGATGAAGCGGAACGTCACCTGTGTTGATGAACTGATGTCGAACACCGCCGGGAACCAATACGGCATCACCTGTTTTCACCGGATACTCTTTGCCGCCGCAGACCAAGATTCCAGCACCTTCAGTGATGAATGCCTGGTGCTCCCACTCGTGCACGTGATCCGGACTCGATTCTCCGGGGCCATGTTTTACGTACAACATCACATAAGACGAAACACCGTCGCCGGGGCCGAGTATTGGGTTTGCTGCGTCCTGTTCGTTTCGTATTACTGGTTTCATATTTATGTTTCTTGCGTCTCTATTGATCTGAATGTAGATCGGTATCGGTTGGGTGGAAACTAGACTTTTCGCCAGAATGGCTCTCTTTCACGTTGAGTTTCGAGGATCGAATCGTCCCATGGCTCCATCGGATTGCCTTCGGGCTGGGGAGTACGACCGCTCCAGCCGATTCGTTTGTGAACTCTCGCATCCTTGTAGTAGACGATGTAGCTGATTGTAAGCAGCGAACTGAATAGATCAGGTTCATTCGATTCAAACTTCCTAATCGCTGTAACTTGTGCTTCGCTGTCGAGCAAAACGAATTCAGAATTGGTTGACTCGAAGATTTCCATCGCATTCTTGAAGATGCCTTGAAATCTGGCTTGTTGACCTGACAATCGCACAATTTCGGTCGTCAGGCCCATATTACCAGCAGAAGGGACATCGTCTATTGCTGGGATTAAACGATCAAGAATGGCTGCTAAAAGTTCTTCGTTGACGTTCTTGGTGGAAGCGTTGTTGGTCACGAGATTATCCCTTCAAATCCTGTCGATGCTCAACGATGTAATCAGCGGTTCTGAGAGCTAGGGCTTGAATCGTTGGAGTTGGATTAACCGCGGCTCCTGTTACAAACACGCTGCCATCGATGACGAACAAATTATCGACGTCGTGGGATTGCCCCCATTTGTCGACCACCGACTTTTCGGGGTCATTGCCCATACGTGCAGTTCCCATGAGATGCCAGCCAGACTGCCGCATCATAGGATCGACGAAGATATCTTCTGCCCCTGCAGCTTTGAGGGCTTTCTTGGCGTTTTCGATAGCGTGGTCAAGTTGGTCGCGCGAATTTTTACTCAATGTGTAGTTGAGTCGAGGAGCCGGAATGCCGTCGGAATCTGTCAACTCGGGGTCGAGATCGACCATGTTGTGTTCTTCAGGAAGATCTTCTCCGATAACTGCCATCGCCATAACACTGCCGAGTCGCTTCCTAAGTTCCTCATGATGTCCTTCACCCCACGGCACAGGATTCCGGAACCCACCGTTCGCTATCCATGCAGGACCAAGACTTCTCTGGAATTGATAAGTGTAGCCTCGGACGAATCCACGTCTCTTGTCAGTCTCGTAAAACTCCTGACTGAGACCAATGTTTCCGAGCGGGCCCTGCCACGTATCCATCTTTTCGGGGAATGTTCCCGAGATCATGGCGAACGGGTGAAACATAAGATTTTTGCCGACCAAGCCACTCGAATTTGCTAGACCGGTTGTGTACGAATCCGATGTCGAATTCAATA
>JABHBJ010000052.1 GCA_018673955.1 Chloroflexota bacterium
CGCTTAATCTGAACGGGGTTGAGTCCTCGATCACGATCGGCGCAGACGGTCTTGCTCTGATTAGCTACCGGTATTGGAACCTTGCCAACAACGACCTAAAAGTAGCTCACTGCTCAAACACTGCGTGTACATCGTCTACGACATCTACGATTGATTCAGACGGGAGTGTTGGCACGGACACATCTATCACGATCGGTGCAGACGGTCTTGGGCTGATCAGCTATAACGACTGGTTCAACGACGACCTGAAAGTAGCTCACTGCGATAACGCTTTCTGCTCGCCGTACTTTAGGCGTAGGTAATCGCCACGCACCTACTGTTTATATAGCTGATTCGGTCGTCTGTCGTAATGTGACGAACTATTATTACTCAACACTTGGCACATCATTATTGAGTTGGTCTACATTACCGCCGAGCCACAGAAGAATCTTGCTGTACTCCCGAAGATACCTAGTGGCATCCTGCCTCTGCTCTATCGTTATTCGTTCAGTGTTTAGGTCTAGTGATTCACAAATAATCGTCAAAAGGTTTGCACCTAATATGCTAAACACTAGGGTAGATTTGCCATCGTCAGGCATGTCCACTCCATCAAGTTCTGGCATGATTGCATCAAAGCCCTCCAGCCACTTCTCAGCAGCCGTAAAAGCGTCAGTTGATATCTGCTTATCGAACTCGGATTCGAGTCTGACTGCTAGTTCATCTACCGTTGTGTCGCCAGCGGTATGCTCATCTTTTTTCAATATCCGTTGAGCTAAATCTTTCCAAATATAATTTTGATAATCGTATTCATTAGGTTCTCTGTGAGGTCGATTAGGTCGGCGCATAAAAACAACTCCAAGGTTCGCACTCATTAAATTAAGCTTGACCGCAAACAGCTTTTGTAAAACGGTCTCTATTAATAAACGCAGGCGCACCACGCGTACGTACGCACGTTGGATACACAGAGCAAGGCGCAATTTATAAAGAGTGAGGCCTCAGATTTTGCGATACGATGTAGATACTTATGCGACAGGTCAATAAATAAAGACCTGTACAGATTTTGCAAATAGGAGACTCAAAATGCTAGGCGAAAAAATAGGATCAATGCAGCAAACCACGAGCAACAAACTTTTGCCAGGTAACGGTGCTTTGCCGAGGTTTGAAACGACAGCTGAGGGATCTGGCACCCTTGCAGGTACTGAAGTCCAGGGTATGGCAACTTACACTGCGGATATGAGAGCAGATGGAACCCTTTACGGAGAATGCCCTAACCAGGGATTAGTTATGGCTGCAGATGGGGTAGCAACTTTCACAGCGACCGGTATCGGGACTTTCACAGAAGATGGTGGATCGATTTTTAAAGGGATGGTTTACTTCCAAGCTTCCGCTCCATCACTATCAAGCTTGAACGGAAAAGCAGTAGTTTATGACTGGATAGTAGACCCTGAAGGCAACGCTTCATGGGACCTGTGGGAATGGAAATAAATTCATCCTGTTAGTGCGGTCAGCCTGATACACCCTGATCACATTTGAGCTTTGAGAAGATAACGTAAGTGGGACAGAAGAATTCATCCAACTGATCCACTGTTTTCACAAACTCAAATCACGAGTAACACCGAAAAACACCGCTAGAGAAGCCCCCGCAGAAATGTGGGGGCTTTTCTGTTAGTTGACCCAATAGCACCAAATAAATAGCCGCTTCGGTCTTCTGTCGTACCTGCTAGCCACACCTACCGCTAATAGCCACAAGCCCAATTGTTTATGTAGATGCTGGGTGTCAGGGTGTTGAGGTTAATTGCTGCCCCATTCAGCACTCTGAACCGCCCCGGGTTTTATGGAGACTCCAATCCTTGAGAGGATGGAGTGATGACAAGACGTGCCGCCGATTCATAGATAAATAAAAAAGACCCTAGAAAATAGGGTCTTTTTTATTTATCTCACTTTAGTTCACGCTTCTTTAGTTCTAAGACCAATCACACCAATTCCAATCAAAGAGAGACCCCAAAGAAACCATGTAACCATACCAACGGCATTATCTTCTATGTCTCCTATTACGCTTAGGACACCTAACATATCGACGACAGCCAAAATACCAAGTATGGCTATTAGGCCTCTAAAAATTAGACTGCCAGCACCATTTTTCAATGCAAACACAGTAAGAATAAAGAAGACAAAACTACCAGTAATCAGTTGAATATTATCTATCGAGCTACCTACAGCTTCAGTCATTACATAGATATCGAGGGTAGTCGTTTCAGAGGCTGCTCCCATCCAGAGACCCATACTCGTAAACAATGTAGCAAGCATCAGAATGATTGACATTCTCATGAACATATACCACTCGTCTGTAACTTTCACGGCCTGTCCTACCTGCAATAAAGACTTTGCCATGTATGTAAATACTCCGATAACGGCAACTAACATCACTGCCACAATTAGTTGATTATCTTGCAGTGCCTTGAGTTCCGCAGCAGGTTCTTGATCCTCGAGTAACCCAAGGCTGATGCCAAAAATCATAAATCCTACGAGAGAGAATGCTCCCCCAATAATCAGTCCCCATGACGTTACTTTTGATAAATACATTTTTCTCCCCCTTTAGAAGAAATAACTCTCCAGAATTCTAACGACCGGCCGGTAGAAGATCCTAGATTTTGCCGAGATACTACCATTAAACGCTGTCATGCATCTTTTAACGGTTATCAGTACGAATCGAACTAAGGTAATGGTCATCCTGGGACGTTGAGAAACAGTAGTAATCTAACTTCCAAGCAGAATGTCTCGAGTTCGAATCTCGTCCCCCGCTCCACAGGTAAATTGAACTGGAGAAGCCCTCGCAGAAATACGGGGGCTTCTCCAGTTAATTGTTGTAACCGGACGAATTAATTCGCTGCTTCGGTCGTCTGTCGTACCTACTGCCAACACCCACCGCGGATAACGGCAAGCCCCCATTGTTTATGTAGATGGTTGGGGGTCAGGGTACTGAGACGGTGTAAAGTGATGGAATCTTGAAACTACGTCTACTAACACTCGTATCACTGCTGTTACTAATACCTGCGGCTAGTTGCTCGTCTTCAGATCAGGCTGCTATCAAAAAATCGATTAGCACAAGGGTCGCATCAGCTGAATCAGCCATCGCTGCCCCTACGGATACATCTACAGCGGGTCAACAACATACTGACATAAGTTCATCTTCTCAAACTGATGAGCTAAGCCTCTTGCCAACACCTTTCCAAAACCAAACGGATTACTGGGCACTTCAACCATTCGTCGTTCAAGCAAATCAGTTGGAAATGCAATTCCATAATGGTTTTGATTACTTCACTGATCGGAACAAGGTTGCAGTTCACGCTGTGTCAACTGGACGCGTGTTATTTGTAGAAATCTTTGAAAGAGCTCGTGACGGTGCCTCTCAAATCAACCTTGCGTGGCAATCGCCTAGTGGCGAAGTCGTGTTGTACACACTTGAGCCGTCAGCGGGCCCAGCGGACGACACAAAAATCGCTGAACAAAAAATTCTTGCCCAGAAGATGATGGAATCGATGACAATCCAAGCTGGTGACGATGTGAGGCAAGGTGAATTTATCGGCTATCTCTACGGTCAGGATGAATGGGCGCACGTGCATATGACAGTGAAAGCGAGTCGTAATGGACCCGAAGAATGGCTCTGTCCTGCTGATTTCATTACAAAAGCGAAAGACTCCGATTTGTTGAGTAAATCTCTCATCTGGGCCGAACATTTATACAAAGATTCCAAGCAACCTGAGCTTTGTAATTATTGATGCTATTTATACACGTCACTGGCGCATACGCATGAGATGTACAACAACAAGTCAACACCAAAGTATTGAACTGGTTAGCAGCCTAAATGTGCATTGTGTCGCATAACGCAAAATTAAATTAGCGAAGATACGGAATCGTTCGTGGACCTTCCGGGAGCACGCACACCGTTGCACCATCTCCATACTCAGCAAGTAATCGAGCCACCGTCGATTCGATATCGTGAACCGGCTCGATGTGGGCCATACGGAGTTGCTCATCGGTTAACCCGTCCGATTTCATAAGGACGGATGCCAGTCGTTGAATCCGTGACTGAATCTGCACCTGCCACTGATCAGGAGTCGAATAGCCCGGCTCTTGAATCATCTCTTCCAGCGCCTCAGGTGAATCCTGAGATGCAAGAATTTCACCGTATCCGCCGTGATCAGGAAGACCATCTCGACACTCGGCGACGCAGATTATCGTGCCGCCTGGCCGAACAATCTCCGCGGCTGCCGACATACCTTTTACGGTTTGGTACAAATTTTGATCGAGCGGGTAACCTGAGTTACTGGTAATCACAATATCGAAGACGTTTTCGATAGGCTGCATCGAGGTTTCTTTTACCTTCACACAGGCCATTTCGTGCATAGCAAATAAATTGCCAGCAAAAGCTCCAGTAATTTGATGTTCTCTATTCAGCGTTATATCGACTGCGAAATCCACGCCTGTCGCCTGTGCAATAGCGCGCACATCGCTATGAATTGGGTTCCCCTGAGTGACACCCCACTTCGCCATCGGATGACCGATTCTGCTGGCGCTGTGCAGAGTGAGAACGGTTTCGATTCCGGCTAAACCCGGTGCAACCATTTTGGGACCACCGCTGAAACCTGCGAAAAAGTGCGGTTCAACAACACCAGTTGTAATTCGAATATCTGCAGCAATCCATTCCTTGTTTAGCGAAACTGGAACGCCATCGCCAAGTACACCCAGATCCACTAGGGTGGAAGGATCGCTGGCAACGTGATTTACCACACGATAAGTGTTTACTATTTCGTGCCCCAGCATCTGTTCAAGTTCTTCGGGAGTATTCGAACGATGCGTACCAGTGGCGATCATAATTAGCACATCTTCAGGAGTGGTAATTCCTTCGAGTTCCGAGATTATCGCACCCACAGCTTCTTTTCTAAGCTGCGGCCTTGTCACATCGCAGACCGATATTGCAACGCTCTGACCGCGTTGCACTATTTCTCGTAACGGACGGGAAGCTATAGGTTCTTTTATAGCTTTTTGAATCGCCGCTATTGGATCGGCAATCGCCGAATCGTAGATTGGGTTTATGACGGTTGTTCGGTCGTCTGGCAGTTCAATCCAGAGCTTTCCATCACCGTACTCAAGTCCTACTCGCACTACATTTCTCCTTGCTAATCCCGAATTCCAACGACCACTACGCGAAATTACGGCTCTGTACTAGCATTCACGCAGTGCGCTCTGCCAGAACTCAACGATAACCTCAAAGTAGCTCACTGCGATAACACTTTCTGTTCGCCTTAGGTTCTGGAGTACCTCCAAAGACAGTTACTAAACAGAAATACAGGGGATTTTCTTTTAACTAGTCCAATAGCACGAATTAAGTCAGTACATTCGTGTTCCTCTCCCAAAACTCTCTCCGGCATTAATGTCGTAGGTTAAAAAGATTGTCTTTGTGAACCAAAAGACTACTTATTCACTATCAATCACAGATTGTGGATTAGGAAGATGATGTATGACGGCGCCAGAAGAAAAGCATAGCGAATGAAGTGCCGGCGATGATCAGAGGCCACCAGAGCAGATTTATGAGTGAGATTATCAGGAAGAAAGCGATAACGCTGGTGGAAACTACTACGCCACCTCGGTCTCTGAATTTCGCTGCTGAAAGCACGGCAAATATCGGCAAGCTAACCACGAACCAGCCAATGAAATTAGAAATCGGAACGCCGTAGTAAACACCAATCGACAGCCATGACCAAGCATCCATCGGCCCTGTCGCAACGGGCTCAAGCAAAAAATCGATTACCACCATTGTTATCGGTCCTACGATGGGCCACCAACCTTTGGCGACATTAGCCCAGATTAGAACGTTCGCAGCAAACACTGTTACAACAATCCAAGCAGAAACTAGCGCTATCGGGACATCGAACAATGACGGACCCAGAGCGCTACCGTAACTGTATGTTCCGAATGGAAAGCCGGTCGATTCTCCCAGCACTTCAGCCCCGAAACCGAATAGGCCTATCCCGATAAAAATCAGGCGGTTACGAGCATTGACCTGCAGAAGAATGAGCATAGTGGCCAAGTAGAGGAAGGTTGGTGCGACCCATTCGGTCCCATCAGGAGATTCCTTCCAAAGTGCGGATGAGATGACACCGCCAGACCACAGCACAACATAGACAGCAATGCTGGATAAAATAAATACGTTCAGCAACTTATTCAATTCGCCGCACCACCGACCATCTCACTGACGATTTCCGCTGACATCAGAACGGTCGGTGTGCCCCCGCCAGGATGCGTTCCACCTCCTACGTAGAACAGATTTTGGATTTTCCGGTCTTTCAGAGAAGGTCGAAAAACAGTTCCTGTCCATCCGTGAGAAACCTGTCCGTATATCGAACCACCAGGTGTGGAGTATTCGGACTCTAGCCAAGCTGGAGTCCAACAATCAATGAATCGGGCATCTACGAAAAAGTCTGGCATACCTGATTTTGCAAGACGTTCTCGCACTCTCCGAACCGCTTCTGCTTCAAACTCAGGAGTCCAGGGTGCTGTATCCGCTGGAGCATTGGCCATCACAAATACAGATTCACCGCCAACGGGAGCCATAGAGGGATCCGTAATTGAAGGGACATTCACGTAGACAGTTGGATCATCAGGAAACTTTCTTTCGCTGAAGATCTGTGAGAACTCTCGGTCGTAGTCGTCGGAAAAACAGACTGTGTGATGACGAAGTCCCTGTAACTTCTTATTGAGACCGATCAACATGACAAACCCTGACATCGATCGCTGCTCAGGCTTGAGCTCGCGCCCGGCGTTACCTTCAGTTAGTCTGTGAATCGCCCCGGGGTCTGCGTTTGATATGACGGCGTCCGCCCTAAAAAAACTGCCGGCTGTAGTTACCACACCAGTTGCGCTGCCGCTTTTAGTGACTATGTCAGCAACAGTACTGCTGTATTCGAATCGAATGCCTACCCGCAGCGCAACTTCGCAAAGCTCTTCAACGATCCGGTACAGACCTCCAGGGACATACCATCCGCCGAATGCCAGTTCCATGTACGGGATAAGAGCCAGCATTCCAACTGCGTCTTTTGGAGAAGCGCCTACATAGGTCGGATAACGTTCAAATATCTGGCGGATATGCGGGTTTTTGAAGTATCGGTGAACCGCCTTTTTGTAGTTACCCCACGCGTGCCGTTTTGGAGCTCCTAACAACAACGGCAAGTCCTTCAATCTTGGCTTAGCCATTGGAGGACGGTCAAAGAACGTTTTCTCAGATAAGTTGTAAAGCTTTGCACCTAACTCAAGGAACCGGTAAAGTCCATCGACATCTTGTGTCGATCCTGTGAAATTTTCAAATTCAGCCGTGAGATCTGGCAATTGCGATGAGTAGGTGAATCTGGCATCACTGCCGAACCTATATTCAAAAAGCGGGTCGAGCCGAACTGGGCTCAAGATCTTGTGAAAATCCACGCCACCAAGTTTAAATAATCGCTCAAACACATGTGGCAAGGTAATTAGCGAAGGCCCAGTATCGAATTTGAAGCCGCCACGCTCAAATCGGTTCATTTTTCCTCCAGGTCTTGAACCTTGTTCGAGGACGGTGACGTCCCACCCGCCATATGCGAGGCGTATTGCAGTTGCAAGACCACCGAGCCCTGCCCCAATGATTACAGCTTGCTTAGTCATCGTTAACCACAATTCCAGACGCCATATATGTACGTCCTTTCCAGCGAACACCTCCACCAATCGAACTCTGCCACCACGATCGCATACCCAGAACTACCATAAACGTCACTGCGATTGGGTGGAGTACCACTGACCACAGTGGATGTCGAAATCGGAGTGCGACCAGAGTTCGAGGAGCTAGGGGCCATGCTGCCAACAGCATGAAAACGGGACCGATTGCATCGTAAAAAAACAAGATCAGTACAATCAACGGTAGAGCGACAAATGTAACGACCATGTACATCTGGAAGACCGTGAATGACCATAGGCTACCGAGGGCTGGATAGTAATTTTTGGAAAAGCCGTTCCAGATACCGCCGAAGTTTTCGTACATTCGGACTATAGCGACTTTACGTCCATCAATAACCTGGGAGTTCTCAGATCGTTTTCGCCATTCCCGCGCTAAAGCGGTGTCTTCAAAAAGCCGGTCCTTAACCAGCTCATGCCCCTCGATTCGTTCATAGGTTTCGCGATAAGCGAGTATGCATGCACCGTGTGCCAAACCGAGGGAAGCACTATTTCTTATAAAACTCGAAATGAATGCAGGAAAAATACTAAAAACTATGAAGTTCAGCAGCGGCATAAGGAAACGTTCAGTGAACGAATTCATCTCTATCTTCGGCCAGGCAGAGAGTAGAGTAGCGTTTCTATGCTTGGCTTCGGCAACGAGTGACCGTACAGCATCCGGCTGAAGTCTCGTGTCCGCATCGATGAACAGTAGCCACGGTGAAAGAGCATGTTCAGACAGCCTCTTACATGCGTGTGATTTTCCAACCCAGCCGGCTGGAAGGCTTACGGTTGGAACCTGACGGACTGTGCCATGGTGAACCCTCAAAAGTCGATCTATGACATCCAGCGTTCGGTCAGTAGAGCCGTCGTCGTAGATTAGAATTTCCTTGACCGGCGAACCTTGGGCAAGAGCGTATTCTACGCAGGATTCAAGGTTGTCCATTTCATTTCTTGCCGGTATCAATACCGATACCTGACCTTTTTCTACAGCCGACTTATTTAGCCTCCGAGGCCAAACGAGCAAGTTCATCAGTGCGATTAGAGTGACCGGCACGACAAGGACGGCAGAGGTGATCACCAAGGTGACTTCGATGCTATTCATGGCCAAAGATCACCTTCGCAACTGCTTCGGACTGCTCTTCAATAGGCAGGTGCCCTGCACCAGGTAACGTGTGTATGCGAACGTTACGAAGTGTTTCTTTAAGGATTTGAGATGATTTTTTTACTGCACTAAAGGTCTCTTCGCCAACGATGAGGTCAATGGGTACATCCAGATCTACGTAACGTTCAGGGCCTTCATGCTCGTACATCATGCGCAGGAAAGAATAAACTGCATCGTGATCGACGCGATCGAAAGAGGCAGTGAGGTTGGAATCGCCGGTCCGTTTATTACGTAGTGCTTGATTGGTGAAGAATCGGCCGATCGGCGAGGCAAATGTCACCTTGTAAGCCATCTTACCGAATGTCCCTTTTAGGAAAATCGAGAAGTACCACGGAGCGTACGCAAACGGATCAATCATCACCAAACGCTTTACCTGCGCCGATGAGAGTTTTGCCAGCTCTGCACCGATAACTCCGCCAGTACAGTTCCCAATGATAGTCACCGGTTCATCGAGGTTTACGGAGTCTGCAACCATCTCAGCGACCTCCCCTGTTTGCCAGTTTTTTGGATGAGCAGATTTCCCGTAACCGGGTAGGTCGGGAGCCTGAATTTGAGCTGAACTTGGAATCATCGGGACCATCGGTGCAAATGTGTCATGACTTCCGCCCCAGCCATGAAGCGCAATGTAGTTCGAAGAACCAGTTCCCCATGTTTTTACTTCGAGAGGTCCGGTCATACCGTCATCTCTTTTAGCCCCCACTTCACTATTCGATCCGCTGCCATTTTGCCGCTCAGCACGCACATTGGAACGCCGGTGCCGGGAGTGGTGGAAGCACCAGTAAAGAACAAGCCATTTATGTCCGAGGAGATATTACGAGGTCGGAACGGGCCGATCTGCCGAAAGTTGTGCGCTGCACCAAATGCAGATCCATCAAAAAGTCCGAATTGATCCGACCAGTCGACCGGAGACCAAGTTTTCTGAGAAAGAACGTCTTTCTCAGAGATAGCAATGCCATGATCATTCATACGCCGGAACATCTGTGACTGTAGTTGTTGGGTGACCACCTGCCAATCAGTCTCTGGCATATTCGACAAGAGTGGAACCGGTGCGAGCAAGAACACACTAGATTTTCCGGCTGGGGCAAGTGAGTGATCTGTGTTGGAAGCTACTGAAACGTAAAATGGAAGGTCTTTTGGCACCCTGCCTTGGTTCATCAATTGGTCGTAGGCCTGTTTAGGGTTTTCTGGCAAGAAAACACTGTGGTGGTTCAACTCCGGCAATTCACGGTCAATTGCCAAGTAGTAGGTGATGACGCCGGGTGTCATCCTAGGCGGTTTGTAGTCCTTAGTTGAAGCTTTAGATTTCCCGTCGAGTAAGCGCGTCATCGTCGTCGGTACATCTACGTTTGAAACGACTATCGGAGCCAACTCTTTGGAGCCGTCAGGCAGGGTAATTCCGGAGATGCGACCATTCTCACTGTCGATGCTTTGCACAGGACTGCTTGTTCTAACTTCAACTCCGAGGCGGATCGCAACCCGCTCCATTGCTTCGATCAGACCGTACATCCCACCCCTGGGAAGCCAGAGCCCATGCTCAAGTTCGCCAAACGGAATAATTGAGAAAATGCCGGGGAGGTCATACGGAGCACCGCCCAAATACATGCCATAAGAACCGAATGCTTCTATTATCTTTTTGCTTTTGAAATGTTTCCGGAGTTGCGAATCCATTGAACGAAACAGGCCAAGCTTTGTCAGGTTGGTGACGCCAGATGCCGAGAACCAGGCAAGCGGTGAATCTGCATTGCGAGTGACGAGTCTGTCGAATGAAAGGTTGTATTTACGCCTAGCGTCTTTAAGGAAATTGAACAGCCCAACTCCATCACGTGGATCGAGCCTTCGGCACTCCTCGGAAAGACGAGTTAAGTCTGAGGAAAGCTGAAATGTTTGTTTGTCAGGCCAGTAAAATTTGATCGCAGGATCGACGCGTATCAGATCGAGTTCTTTAGCGAGGCTCGTCCCAGCGGCCTGAAATAACTCGTCGAAGACCCAAGGATAGTTCAGAAGTGACGGCCCGGTATCGAATTTGAATCCGTCGAATTCAAGGTGGTTAGCCCGGCCACCGACACGAGAGTTCGACTCAAAGACCGAAACTCGATAGTCGCGTAGAGCTAGATGAATAGCTACGGAAAGTCCACCTACTCCTCCGCCAACGACAATTGCTCTGTCGTTCTGCATTTCTACCTACCTATCAAATATTAGTGAGACCGGCAGTTGCCAATACTTGTTAGTTGGTAAGACCGAAAGTTTTTCTAACATTGAAAGAGAAGAGCGCTCAGAAGCAGATTCGCTGTTCAGGATTTTGCTGTTCAGTCGTGAATAAAGACGATGACATGATTCGATCGCTATCCGGCTGTCCGGGTTAAATGCCTGTATACCGGGTTCAGAGCGGTCATACCAAGTTGCAGCTTCTTCAGCCAGTTGAAGTTTGGCTTCTAGTATCGATCTATGGTCACCCTCCAACACACGGCCAGAGATACTCCGACCGGCAGAGTCCAAACGGTCGACTGGTAAATAGCATCGACCACGTGCAGCATCATCTGAAACATCTCGTGCGAAGTTAGTTAGCTGAAGAGCAATTGCCAAAGCCCGTGCGCTCTGCATGCATTCGGTTATCGAAGCACTTTTGGCCGAGCCGTATACATGCGCAAGAAAGTAGCCAACGACCGATGCTGATCCGTAAATGTAACGGTCAATCAGGTCCGTCCAGCCTACAAATTGTTGTGGAGCTAAATCACTACGCATTGCTGTGAGGAAGGAGATGTAGTACTCGTCTGGAATTCCGTTACGTCGTGCAACGTCTCGGAAGCCGGCGAGAGTTACTGGTATTCCGTGCTCAACTGCGGTAGCTATACCGGGGAAATAATGCGTTTTGTCGAAATAGTATTGCCAAGCGTCGAGCATTTCGACTTTGTCAGTTGCGGAAATCTGAAAGGTGTCAACCACTTCGTCCGGATAGCGAACCGCTGCGTAGATCATTTCAACATCTGCACGCTTATCAGCAGGCAGAAATCTTGTTACCGCATAGAAAGATGAGCTGTAGGAGCGCAGGACTTTCCTTCCCCATTTTGCAGCGACTGATCGCGCCCCGACTTCGTTCGTCTGACTAGCAATTTTCTCGCTGAAGAGGGTATGAAGTGAGTTCCATTGAAGCTGGCTCCATCCCTCGTCCGCTTGAACTTCGCCAACCTGGCTACGATCTACAGTTGTATCCATTGCCTGATAAGTACTAATTACAGCGTCGAGTCGTTGCTTTAGTTGCAAAATATGTCACCGCCGCCTTTCAGAAGTCAGAACCGAGAATATTGTTTATATTATTCTACATTAATATTTAAACATTGAATATATATAACAATACATGAAACGATTTTGCCTAACAACCTCAGCAAATCAGACTCGTCGATGGATTACGAATTAAACATCCTGTAAGACTCTGTCGATCGATATGCCTCAGGATTACTATGAACTAGGTTGGTCTCCTCCTGATGGTCCTAATTCTGAGTATGCTGATTTTTCGACATAACACCGGCTTCTTGAAGTCCTTAGATGAGGATCCACGTAGCCTTCAGATTGCGGAGTGTGTCCGGTCAGAGTGGTGAGTTAGATTCCAAGAGTCATGTACTCGTTACCTTTGATCTCCAAAAAAAAAGCTGGCAAATTCACTATTCGCGTGAGTCACCGTATCTGGATGAAATTCGACGGCATCCAAATTTCGTCATTCGGCAATCAATCTACTAGTCCATCCGAAGCGAAATCAAACCATCATCCCCACCGTAAAAACTCTCAGCATCATGTTGCGGTTTGTAGCCGATCTCCCGTCTCGTCGTCTCGATGTCGAAAATGTTGTACGTATTGTCTGAAATCACATAGTAATGGGCGCTCGGTCGTAGCTTGCCGGCCCGTGCCGTTTTGTAGCAAGCGTCGACGAATCGCGCAGAGTCTTCCTGGTGACACCAAACTGTGAAATATGAAATCTCGTCCTTCTTCCCGTTAGTCGGGTTTATGCCACCCCAACGAGCCGCAACCGCACCTTGGCCCTGCGCTCCTAGTCGATGGCACCACGCTTCCACGTAAGCCTTCTCTACGCCATAGTCACCATTTGGACACGGCTCAGTCATAACCGATAATGGTTCCGGCCAAGGATCAACTTCTTTGAAACGACGGTTGGCAATCGGAGAGTTTTCTTCCCTCGTATAACCGTAATATGCCGTACCGGTAGCGTGCACGGAACTCGATCCTATGACGACGGCATTTGGACAAACATCCATGATCGCCTTGAAAACCCGATCGGTCATCGCATTCATCTCGCTGAGCGGATCTTTGCGAGCAAGATAAACAACTAAATCACGATATTCGAGCGCACTACGCAACTTTGCATCATCTACTGAAGCGTCAAGTTCTATGAATTCTCCGTGCGCCGACGGATCAGTCGCTGCATCGGGCGCCCCTGGCAGGTCGGCCGAAACGACGCGGTACTCCGCATCTAGTTGAGGCAAATAGGTGCGCAAACCTGCGCCAATCGTGCCCTTGCCGCCTATCAACAAAGTACTAATCAATATTGTGTTCCTATCATGTGAATAATCCGTTTCGCTAAACGTCATCTATCGCTTGATATCAACGATATTACCGCTGCCAATAAAACTCTGATTCTAATTCAAAGTGTCTGCATAAAAATCGCCAAGGAATTAATAATCCACACCCGAATTACACAGCAGCGGCTCGGATACGTAATGGACTGAACATAACCTCGAGCTAATACGGTGACATGACGTAGAACACCTTAGCCCCCCTTAGATACCGGCATGCACCACGTATTTGGTGGAAAGTTTGCAATACAGTTGTTCGCTAAATACAGGGCGACGGGCTACAGGGGAACGTTCACGATTTGTAACGGGATGTTTTACTTGGAAAAGAATCAAAAGCAGTCTGCTTCTGAAATTGCTCAGAAGTAGACTGCTTTTGATTTGGCAGTGTGACTAAGTGGGAAACGACCGGTTACAGATCTCGCATGAACGTAACGTCTTGTGCGAACGCTTCATTGCTTCCGCTAACAAGATCGATCTGCCCTCTGCCCTTCACATCTTGCTTAGATCCATCACGCTCCGGCTCAACATATCGATCGAACCATTCTTGAAGCTGCTTCGCCATATGTCTGATTATTGACCTGAACGCTATATCGTCTATGGCGTTCACCGTTTCGTTTGGATCATTTCCCAAATCGTAGAACTCGTTCGGTCCGTCGGGATATCGATGAATGTATTTCAGAGATTTGGTTCTTATCATCCGCGTAGGACCGTACTCGTCCGCCACAACAACCGATAAATCTCCTGCCGGAATCGCACCATCTAGCGTCGCAGCGAAGCTCGTTCCTGGAAGTAAATCTCTAACGTTGCCAATGGTGTAGCCCAAACGCACGTAATCCAAGATCGTCGGCATCAGGTCGTAGTGACTAAGTAACCCCGGCTCAACCTCGCCTTGCGGAACATGTCCCGGTCGTGACATTAGCGTCGGGACTTTCACTGCGGTGTCGTACATATTCGCCGGATACGTCCCGTTGCCTTTGCCCCAAATACCGTGGTGCCCCATGCTCATACCGTTGTCGGCAGTGAAAACAATCAACGTGTTCTCGCGAAGATCGTTCGCCTCAAGCCAATCAATCAATCGACCTATATTGTCGTCCATTGCCGTGATCGCAGCGAAGTATCCACTTAGAAGTTGACGTCGCTCGTCTGCTGTCTCGCCGACACTACCTGAAGAACCCTCTTTTAGTAGATGATTCGGGTGAATCGGATCCCAGCGAACGGAGTCGAATGTACAGTTGTCGAAATAGTCGTTGTATATGTCCGATGGATGCTGCTCACGACCCCATGGAGCGTGCGGTGCCGTGTAGTGAACGTTCATAGAGAACGGATTATCTAAACTCTTTTGATCGTCCAAATACTCAATTGCATTGTCCGTAATCACATCACTAAAGTAGCCGTCTGACGTGTATTGCTCACCGTCCTGAAACATCGGTGCATTGTAGTAATCACCTGAACCACTGGCGTGAACGTTCCAGTAGGCAAAACCAGCCTGAGGCATGGCGGAATCACCGATGTGCCACTTACCGCTCAGAGCAACGTCATAGCCATTATCGCCAAGAATTTCGGTGTAAGTAGTACGTCCCTCAAGGTACTGAATAGTCTTGCCATCACCCGGTAAATCGACCGAGTTACCCGCTCTTAGAAAATCCTGAACACCATGCTGCGAGGGTATTTGCCCTGTAAGAATCGATGCTCTTGCTGGCGAACAAACCGGCGAAGCACAAAAGAAATTTTCGAAACGAATTCCGGTCTCCGCCAGTCGATCCAAGTTCGGCGTCTTAAGCTCAGGTGTTCCAGCGCAGTTCATCGCCCACGCCCCCTGATCGTCGCTCAGGATGAACAATATATTGGGTCGGTGCGTATCGGTACTTGCCACGAAAACTCCTAATAAGAATCGATAAAAAAACCAAAATGGAATTCTACCGTCCTATGCCGTCGATTAGGCTCTGGCAGTCTTCGATTTTTATCTCGCACAGCAATATCAAATTACCGACAATCGCATACGTCGAGTAGCTCGTGCGTGTCGAACTAATACCCCCCGAAGCGAATGGCGCTGGCTTACGTCGACCGGTTGCGACGTCCGCTATTTCCTGACCCGAGCTAATCGCTTCGGCCTGCGTTTCGTAAACGCGAACCTCAACATCGCGCTGGTCATAAAATCCATACCAAACGCTCGCTACATCGGGCAAAGTCTCAGGTGAAAGCTCTTTCGACTTTTTCCATCCCACAGCAGCAACATCGTCGGCAGTGAACACGTCATTTGGAAGCGTGATTTGAACGGCGTCAAGCTCTGGTTCAGATATCGATTCACCAACAGGCTCAGCACTACTAGACGGGGCGCAAGCAGAGGCAAACATAGAAATCACCGCTAGAACGACTACAAGTGATAAGAATCGTATATTGCTCATGGCTCGGCAGTATAGCTCAAGCAATACAACGAAACGAACCACGACCAATTTCGTACATAGCCAGATACTTCGCTCATGGACTTAATTACTTGACCGGTCCAATCGACCACCCCGATTCGTAGCACGCCGACCATACCTTCGTCCTTGGTGATCAAAACATCGATTTGGACCGGATCAATTCCCACTCGAACCGCGGAGTTCAACTGATCCGATCCGCCGTCGTCAACGAAAAGTGTTTCATCAGCCGAAACGCCCAACTAACCGAGCACTACCTCATACGAATTGGCATCAGACTTACGAACGTAAATCACACACGAATAATGAGCAGTAGCGAAGTAGGGGGCGAATTTAGTATCAAACCTATTTAATCGACACAATTCGCTCCTGCGCCATGTAAATTTGCTAGCAAAGCAAGATAGTCAAAAACATCACTAAAGGGCCGACCGCCAAAGGAACCAAGTATGCGTAATGAAAAAATCGGATTCGTAGGACTCGGAATGATGGGTTTACCGATGGCACGTAATTTGGTCGAAGATGGCTATTCAGTCAACGTATTTGATCTAAACAAAGCCACGGTCAACGCTGCAAAAGATTTCGGCGCAACATCATCCGATTCTGCCGCCGAAACCGCTACCTTGTCCGACATCGTCATCACAATGGTTCCTGATTCCGAACATGTCGAAGCCGTGATAGCCGGAGCGGACGGTATTCTCGAAGGACTGAAACCCGGCTCAGTCGTTATAGATATGAGCACAATAGACCCCGAGATGGGCAAGAAGATGGCGAACTTGATCGAAGCCAAGGGGTCGAATTTCGTCGATGCCCCGGTAACTGGCGGTGTTGGAGGAGCAGAAGCCGGAATTCTTTCTATTCTTGTAGGTGGCAATGCGGAAGTATTTGAACGAGCGCTTCCTGTATTGAATGTTCTCGGTGGAGACGTTTCGCATATGGGCCCCGTGGGTTCGGGTCACATGACCAAGATTGCAAATCAACTGATCGGCGTTGCGACTCTCGCTGGAATGGCGGAAGCATTCGTTCTAGCGAAAAAATCGGGACTCGATATGCAGGCGTTTTTCGACGCTGTGAAGAACGGTGCAGGCAGGTCATGGGCGCTCGAAACGCTTGGACCTAAAATTCTTGATGGAGATTTCACACCGGGTTTCATGGTTAAGCATATGCAGAAAGATTTACGCCTTGCGGGTCAACTGGCTGCCAAGACTGGCACAGCCCTGCCCACAAGCACTCTCATTGCTCAGCTCTACCGATCGGTTCAAGCCGACGGACCAGATGCGGTAAATCAAGGGCACCAAGCTCTTGTTCAGGCAATCGAGAAGATGTCGAACGAAAAAGCTCGTAAGTAACTCAGTCGATAATTTCTTCTGGTGAATATGGGTTTAGCCAACCCTATTCAGCAGCACTACAATCGGTCGACCCTCTTCGCCATTTCGAAATCGTTGGTGACCATGCCACCTAAATCGTGACTCCACCATGTGAGCGTCACTCTCCCCCATTCGGTCACAATCCGAGGGTGATGATCCGCAGCTTCCGCAAGATCGCCAACACGATTAGTAAAAGCCAAAGCCTCTACAAAATCCCCAAACGTAAACGTCCTTTGCAAACGCCCTATCCCTGCCTCTACAACTACGCTCCATCCCGGCACAGCCGGCATTAGTTCTGCAATTTCCTGCTCAGATAATTTCGCCATTTCCAGCCTCTTTTCTATATGAGTTCTCAGTCCACAATGTTCACGATCGGCAATACGATGTGCGAAGAATGGTCTCTGTCCATGTAAACGATGTTCGTCGCTTTTTGGGTTCGCGTGTGCCGGCCTATCGGTTCGCCAGTATTCGGATTAACGTCAAACCTAGGGAAATTACTCGATGATATATCGACCCTAATTCGGTGTCCTTTGACGAATCGATTAGACACCGGAGGAAGTTCGATTTGCAATTCGTATACTTCTTCCGGTGTCATCAATTCTTCGCTGGCGAATCCGTCTCGAAAACGAGCCCTCTTAATCGAATCTTCCAGTGGTAAATGAAACCCCTCAGGATATTCTTCGCTAGGTGGGTAAACGTCGATGAGCTTCGCCGTGAAATCAGTATCAATAGCATCAGAGGAAATCCACAAATTCACCATCATCGACCCTGTAACTTCGACATCAGCCTTCAGCGGTTCCGTCTGAAACACGTTCACATCTGCACGATCCGCCAATAACGCAGGTGTACCCGGTTCACGATCAGCAGGAACGACCGTCGACTGGCGTTCTTTTTGATGAATCGGACCGTCAGGTATTAGCGAACGCATTCGAGCCCGCTGCGGAACATAAGCACCATCAAGATCATCAGGCAAAACTATCCACTCGTAGAATCCGGTTACATTTCCGCTAATGGAAGGTACTGGATTCTCAGGGTCATGAACCCATGATGTTTCACCCGAATCTGCGATAGGAGAACTTACTCCTAAACCTCCGTCGGCTGACAAGTAGTACGGGGTTTCCACTGCACGAGCCAACGGCCACTCCTGCTCCATTCGCCATCCGCCGCCATGCCGAATCCGCCCAGCCGCGTCAAAATCCCCCACTCCGCCGCCCATCACAAATATCCGAACCGGGGCATCGTCTTCGACCCCAGTTCCGACGCCCTTAAGCCAGTGATCGAACCATCTAAATCGTTCTGCGTTGAGAACTTCGTCACCCCAGTTTGCGGTCGGACCAAAATCGACATCACCGACAAATGATGCACCCTTACCCCGCATCGAAACGTGATTCCACGGCCCCAGGATCAATCGTTGTGGTGATGTATTTTTCTTCACCATATGTGCGAACTGCTCTGAAGTTTCTGCGGCGAACGGGTCGTACCAACCTGAACTGTAAACCGCTGGAATATCGGCCATACGATCATAATGTTGCGCGTGATCGAGCGATTCCTGTTTCCACCAATCGGTGTACGAACCATCTCGGTAATAGTGCATAAGAACTTTTTCAAGGTTTGGCACTGCAGAAATTGGAGTACTACCCTCGGTGAACGGCTGCTTCCAAATCTCCTCGCTCAATCGCTCGGCACCATGCTCGATTCGTTCTATCGCCTCGGAATTACCAGCGATCTCCTGCGAATCGTATCCATGCAGATAAAGCGCGCCGTACATGTGTAGAGCCATCGCCCCACCTTGCCGAACTTCCCATCGGAACGCGTTCGTCGGAGCGACATCAACCCACAGTGCCGTCAGGTGCGGTGGGCGATACAAAGAAGCCATGTTCTGCACGATGCCTCCGTGAGAAGCACCGACCATACCTACCTTGCCGTACGACCATGGCTGGCCTGCCGCCCATTCGATGGTGTCATAACCGTCTAGACCCTCTTTTTGGTTGGCAGTATGGAAGTAATCACCGGTCCCTTCAGAATCACCACGACCTCGTAGGTCTTGAAGCACCACAACGTAACCGCGCGGGACGAACGCATTCGCAACAGCTTCGATCCAAATGACCGGGTTCGACTTGTCATAAGAAGTCCTACCAACGATCACCGGAAACCGACCTTCGACAGCGTTTCCGTTTTCATCGGCAGGACGGTAGACATCGGTCGCAAGCCGAACACCGTCTCTCATCGGGACCATTACATTATGTGAAGAAACAATTCCAAAATTCGGGAAGTCAGTCATAGGTCTACTTACTGCAACGCTAATAAGGTTGATTACCTGTATCCGAACCAAGCCTCATAGATGCGGGGGAATCCAAGTGTGAACGTATCTACAGTCCCGCTATTGCCGTGTGCCAGCTAAGCACCCCGTTGATCATTATTGACTAAGCTCACCGGTGCTGTAGTGAGCGTATTCGTAAAATTAAACCTAGGAATTCGATACCCGTTTTTCATTCGAAGTGCTCCTCCAAGCAACCATCCTCCCCTTAAAGGAGAGCAGATTAGGGTGAATAGCCCGACCATCCAAGCAGGCATTTTCAACGAAAAGGGTGACACTATCCCCTTTATGTCCGAGAGACGTTGACTCTACCGGTTGATAGATATCGATTCAGATTTTGAATTCATTCCAATTCTACTTACCAATCATCCGTAATATCAGAACCTAACGCGTCCGACACGACGCATTGAGATAAACCGAGGTAACCTGTCAAATAATTGGGCTAAAAGTCCGAACCAGATCACTGCAATCACAGGTGGGACCATAATGGCGTTGGACAAACAGCAACTCGTAGAAATGTATCGACGGATGTGCCGCATCCGATATTTCGAAGAGGCTGTGATCGAAATTCACTCGTCGGGTGAACTCATTGGACCTGCTCATCCTTACATTGGTGAAGAAGCCGTCGCAGTTGGGGCTTGTGCCGCTTTACGTGACACCGACCGAATCGCTGGCAACCACCGATCCCACGGGCACCCGATAGCCAAAGGGGGCGACGTAAACCGAGCGATGGCAGAAATCCTCGGGAAGTCAGACGGATATTGCAAAGGAAAAGGGGGTTCAATGCACCTTGCCGACTTCTCGATCGGCATTCTGGGCGAATCCGGCATCGTCGCATCTTCTGTACCAATCGCGACTGGAGCCGCGCTTGCAGCGAAGCTCAGCAAACAGGATTTTGTATCGTTAGTGTTCTTTGGTGATGGAGCATCAAATCAGGGTGCCTGCCATGAGTCGATGAACATGGCATCTCTCTGGGACTTACCCGTGATATTCATGTGCGAAAATAATGGCTACGCAATTACAACCTCGTACAAAAACTCTGTCTCCGTAGACCACGTGAGCGACCGTGCTAGCGCGTACGGCATGCCGGGTGTATTGATCGATGGACAAGATGCTATTGCTGTTTGGGAAGCTACTAATGAAGCTGTTCGGCGTGCAAGAGCTGGCGAAGGGCCAACGCTGATCGAAGCGATGACTTACCGATTTGAAGACCATTCGCTTGGTCTCGATAAAATTCGTAAGTCTGAGTACCGGACTCAAGAGGAAGTCGACGAAGCGATGACCCGCGATCCCCTTCCAATTCACCGATCCGCAATGATCAACCAGGGGTTTGTGACCGCCACCGAATGCGACGAGATCGAAGCAACCGTTCATACCGAGATCGAAGGTGCGGTTGAGTTCGCCCGTAACAGTCCTTACCCTCAGCCAGAAGATCTCTACGAAGATATGTGGGCGACTCCCGTCTAGTATCAGCCAATCTTCCAGACTCAACTATCACTTCGTAGAAACAGAACCATTAATGGCAACTAAAACCTATATTCAAGCAATCGCCGAAGCGACTATCGAAGAGATGGAACGCGACAAATCGGTTTTCACGATGGGAGAAGACCTTCGTCATTCCGTATACGGAGCGACAGCCGGACTTGTTGAGAGATTTGGAGAAGACCGCGTCCTTGACACTCCCTTATCTGAAAACGGATTCTTTGGTGCAGCACTCGGGGCTTCGCTCTGCGGCATGCGTCCCATTGTCGAAACCGTGACCAGCTTCCTGTGGGTCGGCATGGATCAGCTGATTTCTCAGGCTGCGAAAATGAGATATATGTTCGGTGGACAAGCAGAACTACCCGTGACTTTCCGAGTGCGAATGTTTTACGCACGAGGGGCCTCAGCTCATCACTCGGATAGAAACTACCCCGTGTTTATGAACACACCCGGACTCAAAATCATCTGCCCAAGCAACGCTTATGACGCTAAAGGATTGATGAAGACAGCAGTACGTGACAATGACGTCTGCCTCCTTTTCGAAGACGGAATTGCAATCAGTTCCCGTACGGAAGTACCCGACAATGCAGATCTCCCAAATGGCGAGCTCCTCGTACCGTTCGGAGTCGCAAATATCGTCCAACCCGGTTCCGACGTTACGATCGTCGGAATAGCCGGTGGGGTGCAGCACGCCATCGACGCCGCTAAAGTTCTCGAAGCTGAAGGAGTGTCCGCCGAAATTATAGATCCTCGCACGCTAGTTCCGCTCGATACGGAAACCATCTTGAAATCTGTTGCCAAGACAGGTCGATTAGTAGTGGTCGATCCTGCACATAAGATGTGTTCAGCGGGATCTGAAATCGCAGCGATAGTCGCCCAAGAAGGTTTCTGGGATCTTCAGGCGCCGATCCAGGTAGTGGCATCCGAGCAGATCAACGTCCCCTACTCACCTGCCCTCGAACCTCTCATCTACCCGACGCCTGAAAAAGTTGTATCCGCTATACGCACAGTGTTGGGTTAATACCTGCACGTTATTCAATCTGTATCAATAGTGATGTTGACCGTATCGTCAGTAGTTCGACCACTCATGCGAGGAATGCCCAAAACTCAACCAAAAGTGTAAGATCGGAGACGGAGTACTACTCAGCTCACAAAATGGACTTACGACTGAAAACGCTGGTAATCATCATCGTTGCATTTGCAACGATGGCTCCAGTCTGTGTTCTTTCGGGCGGTGACCGAACGACAACTACATCGACGATCACAATCTCGCCCGGTGCTCTGATCGAGGTGATCGGCGAATATGCCGAAGTACGTGTTCATCGAGTCAATTCCGACAAACTCGATCTAAAAGCGACTTTCTATAACGGTGAGTTTATCGACTTCTACACCCGAAGCTTCACACCCGAACCAAGCAATCATTTTGTGATCTCAACCAAGATTGGCGGAAGCGGATCTAAATCTGCTAACTCGATAATCGATCTCGGGATACCAGTAGGCGTACATCTCGTCGTGCGAACAACGAACCGACCCATCAGCATCGACTCCGCAACGCTCTCGACTGCCTCACTAACAACCACCGATGGAAATATTTCAGTAATGAACTCATCGGGTGACTACGATCTCAGCACAACGAATTCCGAAGTAATCGCGCAGTCGGTCGATGGCAAGATGAACATCACAACTACAAACGCCCACGTATGGGTCGATGGCGTGATAGACGTCGGAAACAACTCGATTGCCACGACAAATGGTGATGTTGTAGTGCGATTGCGGGACGGTTCAAATGTGACAGTGTCGGGTGCAACTCACAATGGCGACGTGACAATTAATGGCGGAAGCGAGGGGATTGTGAGAGACGGCGACACCGCAACTCTCGAACACCGCGTAGAAAATGGTTCCGCCACGCTCCTTATCACAAACGGTCCAGGCGCGATCCATATCAACCCCGAGGCTATCGCCCTGTTCGATGGGGACAGCTAACATCGGATATATGTCCGCATCATCACTACCCGTCCAACTGCAAAAAATCCTCTCCGACAGCTTCTACATCCGCACGACGATCACCCGAAAAAATGGCTCCCCCAGAACGATCGAAACGACGTATGTTTGGATTCAGGAAAACGGCGTTAATAAGCTCATTCTTTCGGGTTACCCAGGGAAGCGAGACTGGGTTGCCAGCATGTCTCGCAACGCGAAGGTCACAGTTCACTCAGTCGAGTTTGAACCGTGGTTCGACATCCCCGCCGAAGCACTAGTAGTTCGTAATCTCAACGAAAAACTACCCAAGATTTTCGCGTTTATTGAGCACTGGGCACTCCGACCCGGATTTCCTAGAACAAAATTCAATATCCTGCTTGGCGCTGTAAAAATAAACAGAGCACTACGACTCCCATGGTGGGGACCTTTCATAATCGCCAAACGGATTTTCAACGGCATGCCTTGCGTCGAAATCACATTTACTGGCGACGCCGTACTGCGATCCGATGGCGCTCCGCCTCAATTATCAGAACCACAAGAAAATCGACCGTTCTAGGCCATCGAGTCGTCGTTACTCGAGAGTTTTGGAAGTTCACCATCGACAGCCGATGCAGCGATCTTACGAACTCGACCGTCGAAGTCATCTGATCCAGCAACCCACTTGAGGTATGGAAGATCATTTCCGACCACATCAATCAAACGCTCACCACGATGCTTGCCGAAATTAACGAGTGCATCGCCTTCTTCGCTCCACACAAACTTTCCTTCACCATCTATGGCGGTGTCATCGATTCCCTTCGCCCACGCGGCCAGAGCGATTGGTGCGACTGGAACAGATCTCGAGCTGCTCACTTCCCCCTGGAGGATGGAGTAAACGTTGCGAGCGCCCTGAACGTCATCAACCGTATCGGAGTTACTCCCACCGACAAACCTCGAATATGCAGAAACCAAGTTACGAGGTTCAAGCTTGTGAAAAATGGTCATCGCATCCACGATTGTCCGAGCGGATACATCGAACTCAACGTCGTTACGTTCAAACTCAGCTTGAAGTAACGGGAGTCCAAACCGTTCGATCCCAAACCCAGCGATATCACAATCTTCAAGATGATCGGCTAGCGCACGTGCGTATGCTCGAAACACCGGCATATCCATCACATCCAAATCGGAAATACCGTGGACTTGTGTAGCCCCAGGCGGAATAGGAATTTCAGGATTTACCAGTACCGATTTTGCGTATTCTGAACCGTCAGGATCGACTTTCAAAACAGAAAGTTTAACGATCCTCGCGTTCGACCAATCGAGCCCTGTTGATTGCACGTCTAAAACCGCAAGCGGACGAGAAAGTTCAAGGGATCGCTCTGTGTTGTTGGCATCGCTATCTGTCATACCCAGAGGCTAGCACGGCGACTCATACTCCGCGTTCAAAACAACACATAGGCCGGTCGAAAACAAAAGAACAGCCCGAAAGCCATGTACTAGCGCAGATTACTCGCTAATATAGATAGTCCGTAACTCGTATTGAGCGTTCTACACGCTCGAAAGCCGAGTAACCCAAAGCCGGAGTGGCGGAATGGCAGACGCGATGGATTCAAAATCCATTGGGGTAACACCCGTGTGGGTTCGACTCCCACCTTCGGTACCACAAATACCTAGTTCAACTTAGGTATTGTGCTCAGTTATCTCGGTTGTTGCAGGGAGACTAGTACTGGGCTGCCGGCGCGGGTTTGTACGCAGTTTGCAGGGTCCGAAGGTCGAATTCGGCTGGCTTTTCGCCCATTGCGTATTCGTAGAGGGCC
>JABHBJ010000056.1 GCA_018673955.1 Chloroflexota bacterium
CAGGATTTTGACCCGCCACGAATAATCCTGCCGCAACTGGTATCGCCTCACCTTCGCGAGCAACAGGTACTAAGGTGATCGACGGTTCATCCATCAGAGCTTGGTACATGTGTGCCGTCTCTGAATCGGGAAGCGTTACGTAGTGTGAAACACCGTGTTGCACGAGCTGAGCTATTACGTTTTTTGGGTGCAGGACGCCGTTAATCAAGCTGGATACCGTTTTCTTGGTTCGAAGGGATGATCGGAATGCAGGGCGAGATTAGCTGTCGATAGCCTTCAGCGCAATATGTTGACCGGTGCGAACTACTCGACGACTGGCTTTGTTGGCCGCCTAGTGGCGATCAATAGCAGAATAGCGAGAATCGCTGCCACGGTGAACGTAGGAAACGTTCTTTCGTACGATCCGGTGTAGTCGAAGATAAGTCCGGCGCCGATGGCACCAATCGCTTGTCCTCCGCTTACGAACGGTTCGGTGGCGCCCCGAATTGCTCCGAGCGAACTGCGCCCGAAGTAGTGCGCAATGGCTACAGGTGGAACGACCAATAACCCTCCAAGACCAATTCCAAATAAGGCGGCGGCGGTGAACGCCATCGCTGGTGAATCGACCAACAGGAACAGTAGTGACATTCCGCCGAGCCACGCAGCTGTCATCGAGTAAACGATCTTTACTGGCAATCGATCAAGCAGATTGCCCCACAGAATGCTGCCGATTGCGGTTCCGCCTGCCATTACGGTTAGGGCTGAAGCGGCTATCGACGGACTAATGCCGTGGTCGCGCAAGAAAGCTGCCTGATGAATATTCACACCGGTGTGAATGAAAAATACGAGTCCGCCGACTAACGCGAGAGTCCACATTGCCGGAGTGCGCATAGCCTCTTTGAGAGTCCATTGTTCTTCTTGATCCGCAGCCGTTTTTGTTTGAGTCGTCCCGGTTGTATCGATCGTCGCCGTGTCGCCGTCGGGTGTCAGTCCAACGTCTTCAGGCTTGTTTACGAAGACCAATAAAGTTAACGGCAGGGCGATTACCCAAACGGAAATGCCCATCCAGAACCACGCCATTCGCCAGTCGCCCTCATTGGCGTTCATGAACAGCTGGGCGAATAGTGGAAAGAGCCCCATACCTAGAGAGTGCGACACGCCGAGCACGGATGAGGAACGGCCACGCATACGAACAAACCACTGCGCTACGGCCGTTGAAGCTCCGATTTGGAGAGGAGCTTGGAACATTAGACGACCTACGCCGAACAGCAGGTAAAAGCTAATCGGACTGGTGGTCCACCGGAGCGAGAGAATTACGGCGCCCAAAATAAAGACCGATGAAGCCATCAGTGCGCGAGCACCGTAACGCTGAAGAATCCAACCGGCAAGAGGGGATACGAACATTGACACCACGCCAGCAGCAGCGGCTGCACCTACGATCAGAGTTCGACTCCAGCCGAGATCTTCGCTCATTGGGAACACGAACACGGCGATAGTCAATGTTGCGGCGGCGTTGCGAACAAACATCGTTGATCCGGCTGCTAGTACCACCAGCCATCCGTAGAAAAATGGAGTGCGTTGGGCAATAGCAGTGCGTGGATCGGTCGATGTAATTGGCGTTGGATTCATATTCAGAAGAGCTAGGCGGGTGTAGTTATTTACGCAAAGCAGGATGCTAGCAGCGGTAACTCGGTGAATGTTCCTCAGAAATAGCTAGTACCGCTGGTAAAGTGGTTACTCGAAGTAATGAGTCAGACGTTTTCACCGCGTAGTTGGTGGTAAATTCTGATCTGCGAATTTGATCTTTTGTAATCACACGGTAAAAGCAGCAAGCGAAATATGTCACCTGAATCAACTTCATTCGACGCCAAACGATCGTTCGAGACGACGACTGGGACAGTCAACTACTACTCTCTTTCGGCTCTCGAGGATGCCGGACTACTCGATGTTTCTAAGACGCCATACTCGATCAGAGTGCTTCTTGAGAATGCATTACGCAAAGCGGATGATGGACCTGCCAACGACGATCATGTGAAATTAGTCGCCTCGTGGAGACCCAATGCAAAGCCCGCCAGCGAGTTTCCGTACATGCCGGGTCGAGTTGTGCTTCAGGACTTCACGGGAGTGCCGGTAGTCGTCGATATCGCTGCAATGCGTGACGCTGTTTCGAATGCTGGTGGCGATTCATCGATCATCAACCCGATCGTTCGTTCCGACATGGTCATCGACCATTCGGTGCAGGTCGACTATTTCTCAAATGCCGGCGCGCTTGCGATGAACATCGAGCGTGAGTTCGAACGAAACACCGAACGGTACCAGCTGCTCAAATGGGCGCAGGGTGCTTTCAATAATCTGAAAATCATTCCGCCGGGAGCAGGAATTGTTCACCAAGTGAACCTCGAATTCCTAGCTGAAGCTGTGCTTTCTGAAGAAAATTCCACTGGCGAACGGGTCGCATTCCCTGACACATGTGTCGGCACCGATTCGCACACGACGATGGTTAACGGGCTTGGTGTGCTTGGTTGGGGTGTGGGCGGAATCGAAGCCGAGGCAGTGATGCTCGGTCAGCCGTACTACATGGTTGTTCCAGAAGTAGTCGGTGTTCGACTTACCGGGTCTCTGCCAGAAGGCGCCACCGCAACTGATCTTGTTTTGGGCATTGTTCAGATGCTTAGAGAAGAGGGTGTTGTCGAGAAATTTGTTGAGTTCTACGGACCTGGTCTCGACACTCTGCCGCTGGCAGATCGAGCAACTATTGCGAACATGGCGCCTGAATATGGCGCAACTTGTGGCTTCTTCCCTATCGACGATCAGACGCTGAAGTACATGCGTGACACGGGTCGGGATGACGCTACGGTTGAACTTACTGAGAAGTACGCAAAGGCGAATTCGTTCTTCTACGACCCTTCTAGCGAACCTGAATATTCAGTCGAGCTGAGCTTTGATCTCGATAGCACCGTTCCCGCGATGGCAGGTCCGAAGCGACCACAGGATCGCCTAACTCTTTCGGAGGTCGGTGCGAATTTCAATTCTTCATTTGCTGATGCTTCGACCGATAAGCACGATGTTGAAGTCGATGGCTCCAAGGGCGCAGTTGGTGATGGCTCGGTTGTGATTGCTGCGATTTCTAGCTGTACCAACACGTCGAACCCTTCAGTGATGGTTGGTGCTGGTCTGTTGGCTCGAAACGCTCGTAAGCGTGGACTAAATCGGCAACCTTGGGTGAAGACGAGTCTTGCACCCGGGTCGACTGTTGTTACTCGCTATCTTGAGGCAGCCGGTTTGAATGAAGATCTCGATGCACTCGGTTTCAACACCGTGGGCTACGGCTGTACGACGTGTATCGGTAATTCGGGCCCGCTTCCACAGGAAGTATCTGATGCCGTGAACGATCACGAGCTGACAGCTGCCGCTGTCGTTAGCGGAAACCGAAACTTTGAAGGACGTGTTCACCCGCAAGTGAAAGCGAACTACCTCGCGTCACCGGTTTTGGTTGTTGCATATTCTCTTGTGGGTAAAGTCGATACTGATTTGATTCGTGAACCCTTGGGTCAAGACGAGCAGGGTGTTGATG
>JABHBJ010000076.1 GCA_018673955.1 Chloroflexota bacterium
AGTGCGAATTCCGCTGAGAATTCTGCTTGAACTAGCCTCCTTTAACAGTTTGGCTTCAGCTTCAGCGAGCTCCTTGCTCACAATCCGAATCCGATTCGACAAAAACACGTGAATACCAATCGAACTGCCGGTTAATGCTGTACCAATTATCATTGACCCAAGTGCACTACCGGTAAGCAACCCAACCGAAATTACGACCGACAGTGCTATGACTGATGCCATTGAATAATTGACCCAATTGTCGCTGTAAACGTTTATCCATTTATTAAGTGAATAATGCCGCGGCGATCCGGTATCGTTGATCGTATAGCTGGTATTGATTGTGGTCATAAGAGTCACACTATCGAAAACTGTGGTTTAGCTACCTGTTTACAGTTGAACAGAGTTTGATGGAATCTAAATCTAAACCGAAGTTGATTGTCAGAAGTGCTCGAACAAGACGTACACTAGAAGTAAGCAATTCAGAAATTCTTACTGAAACTATTCCTACCATCAGAAGGGCACCAGAACACTGGGCACTCTAGGCCGACTGAAAAGTCTCATCGGTGGCGGCAACAAGAACGACAACTCAGCATTAGCTGAATCGAACTCACGAACTAGCAAACGTACAGCCGCGAACCGCACTCCAAACTCCGAAGAAACTACCCTCTCCCGCTCTGGCGACTCCCCATCGGGGTCACGCAGGGAATCAAACCCCTCTCGCAAATCGAATCGACGTTCGGCCGAACGCTTGGATCGGCGTGAGAATACACGTCGCAGTGAATCACGTACTGATGACAGAACTTCTCGACTTAACGACTCACAAGATAACGATCGACGTGACCGAGATGGTCGAGGAGATGACCAGCGTGACGATCGCGATAACAGCCGCGGCCGAAGACGCCCCACCAATCGTGCTCGGCGTAATGATCAACGGAACTCACGATATAACGATCGACACGATGAACGACGTTCCGGAGCGCCGCGGCGTGAACGAAACGTAAATTCACGACCAATGATCGATGGCCGGCAAAGTCATGATAATGACGATCGGTCGAGACGCTCGAACGCTGACACTCGCACTACCCGCTCGAGTAATGACAGTCTGCGAGATAGTCGTGGTGACGACCGAAGACTCGATGACAGATCTCAACGAGAAGATTTCGGTGACAGACATGGCAACCGACCAGAGCGTCGGCCGAGAAGCGAGTCACCAAATAAATCTGTCGCAGAACGTAACTCACGACGATCGAGTAACGAAGATCGCTATTCAAAACCTGAATATAGCGAAACCCGTGAAGAGGCTAAAGCACAAAGCACACGGCGATCTGAGCGCACACCAGTTCGCCGACGTGAACAAGAACGTCAGCCAGACAAGAAAATCCTCACTCAGGTTCGTACCGATCTAGTTGGCACAGAAGATTGGGGTGGACTCGAACTCGAAAAGACCATCGTGAATTCGATTTCCAATATGGGATACGAGTCTCCATCAGATATTCAAGAAGCCTCCATTCCTTGGCAGCTTGAGGGTCGTGACGTGGTAGCGCAAGCTGTCACTGGATCAGGCAAAACTGCTGCATTCGGAATTCCGATGTGTAATCAGGTCGATCCTGACTCAGGGGACATACAGGGTCTCGTGCTTGTGCCTACTCGGGAACTTGCTCAGCAAGTGCAAAGAGAACTGGCTCTGATCGGTCGTGACCGGGGAATCAGCGTCGTAGCTGTTTACGGTGGTGAGCCTATTGCGAAGCAGATTCGTGCGTTGGAAACAAACGCAACAATCGTTGTCGGCACGCCGGGGCGACTCAAAGATTTGATGAACCGTCGTATTCTTGATTTGGGTTACGTGCAATACGCTGTGCTGGACGAAGCCGACGAAATGCTCGATATCGGATTTGCCGACGATATGGAGTTCATCCTCAAGCGAACACCGAGCACGCGCCAAACTGCGTTGTTCTCAGCGACGATCCCCGGATTTATTCGTGGACTGATTCGCCGCTATCTCGACGACCCTCGCTGGATTCAGTTGGTTAACGATTCAAAAGGAATAGAAACGGTCACCGAAGTCGACCAGATTTTCTACGACGTTGCATCGCAAGACAAAGCGGACGGAATCCTCGAAATTCTCGATGACATCACACAAGGTTCGCAGATTCTGATCTTCAGGAAAATGCAGGTCGGAGTAGACCGACTTTCTAAGGGGCTTGCCGGCGAAGGTTTCGCTATCAAGGGAATCCACGGTGGTATGTCGCAGTCAGAGCGTAACCGTGTGATGAACGCATTCCGAGACGGAAGTCTGAGAATGTTGGTTGCGACTAATCTCGCAGCACGTGGTCTCGATATACCGACGATCTCTCATGTCATCAATTACGACATGCCTGAGAATATCGAAGAGTATGTTCACCGAATCGGTCGAACGGCTCGAATGGGTAAACGTGGTACGGCTGTTAGCTTCATCGGTGAATGGGACTTCGAATTGCACGAACAGATCATTGCCAAGATCGGTGAAGACAAGATGATTCGCCGTAAGTTCTCGTTTTACTAAAGTACGTTAGTCGAGGTGTCAGTCGTGCTCGTCATCGGATGACTCGGCTCAGCGTCGCAAGCTCCTACCCTCTCCCTCCCTCCCACTCTTGGAGGGAGGACTGATTGTTCAGGTTAAGCGAAGCCTCGTGCGCCGGTTAAATTCCGACTTTGCCGCCTCGGACGTTTGTGCCATCGCCTGTGATTAACTTAACTATCTCTTGTGAATAGATAACTTCGGTGTCATCTTCTGGTTGGTAGTCCAGATATTTTCGAGCGGTCTCTAATGACCAGAAGCGTCGAGTGTTATCGCTACATCCGTACGCAACAACGAACGGCACGCCATGTTCGTTCTCGATGTTCGGTGCTTCGACCGCTTTGGTGAATAACTGAGTTATGTCCCGTGGACTAATGTAGGCACCCAGATTCCGTTTGAACTCCTCTAAGCCGCCTCGGGTTTGTTCCGCCGGCGAATCGGCTGATAGATATTGAGCAGCTTGAATAGGGCGAGTGAATCCGATTCGTAGCATCACCGTTTCGAGCTTTCGACCAAAAATGCCACAGGCATACGGATAAGACAACAGCTCGTAAGCAGCCTTCGCCCAGCCGTAGAAATTATCGGAAATCGGAAAATCTGTCGGTCGAACCATGTCCATCTTACGATCGTGAATTAGCGAATGCTCATACCAGTCAGCGGCGTGGTTGGAACTTGCAACGGCGATACGACGGACCCCGGCATCGTACGCAGAACGATAGATGTTGTTCGCCATCTGAACGTTCTCGTGTTCATTATCGAATCTATCTATTGGCGCCTTTTCGAACTCGTATCCACGTGCCGTGTGCGGCTTGAATGCCAAGTGAATTACTGCATCGACACCTTCGAACAGGTGGGCATATTTTGATCGATCCGTATCAATGAAATCGGCAATATACACTCCCTCGATTTTGTTGCCATCACGGTCAGTGTCTGAAACGTCGGCAAGAACCAGATCGAAATGGTCCCGCATTGTGGGCAGTATCAACGAAGCGATGTATCCACTCGCACCTGTCATTAGCACTTTATGTTTCGCCATATTGAAAAATTCCTAGAAATGAAATGCTGCTAGGTTTCAGTCGTAAGTCGGTAATTAAAGTTCGCCACTGCTGTCGATTCGAGCAAACGGACTACGACATTTACGGAGTCTCTCGTCATGTTTGGTAGTTGTCAACGACATTCGACCGCTCCGTCACTTCAAATGATCTGTAAAATCTGGGTATGACTACAAAAAGCTGGCTCAAAGGGAATCTTCACACACACACGACCAACAGCGACGGCGACGAATCTCCGGAACACGTTGCAGAGTGGTATCACGAACAGGGCTATGATTGGCTGTGTCTCTCAGACCACAATCACTTGACGATTCTCGAAGGCACAAACGCCGAAAAAGCCAGGTGGCCGTTACTAGTAACCGGTGAAGAAGTCACCTCTCGTAATTCCGCAGGGCCAGTTCATGTGAACGGATATGGAGTCACAGAAGTTGTCGAGGCTTCCGACTCAACCGATATCGTTACGGCAATGCGAGAAAACGTTGAACGGATCGTTGCAGCTGGTGGCATGGCGTCGATCAATCACCCCAACTTCCGCTGGGCGTTCGATGACGGTGCGATGATGCAGGTTGAGGGCTACAAGTTCATGGAAGTGTTCAACGGCCATCCTGAGACCCACAACGCCGGTGGCGGTGGCAAAGCAAGTACTGACGGCATTTGGGATCGACTCCTGAGTCATGGTCGACGAGTGTGGGGAATCGCAGTCGATGACTCGCATCACTACACCGGCGAGTTCAACGCAAATCGATCGAATCCGGGAAGAGGATGGGTGCAGGTCAAGGCAGCCAAGCTGGCGCAGCAAGATATCTACGAAGCGATGTCGGATGGCGATTTCTACGCCTCGACCGGTGTGACCATTGGAGACATGGTGTCGGGGCCCCGGCAGATTAAGCTCGATATCGATCCTGAAACAACGCCGAGTGATAGCATTCAGGCAAAGTACACAACTTTGTTCACGGGCATGAACGGTCGATTGCTCTACGAATCGACGAGTCTTTCTCCTTCGTACTCACCGACCCGACTCGATGGTTATGTGCGGGCGACCGTCTACTCATCAAGAGGCACGCGCGCATGGTCGCAACCAGTGTTCATCAGCGAATAGCTCGTTAGATTTGCTGGGCTGATGCCGCACCATGCTGTGAGTAACCAGAAAGCTCACGTGAAAGAATTTTCGGATGACGCTAGTTGGGGTCCACTGTTGACGACAAAGTACGAAGGAACGATCCACGCTCCGCAGTTTCCTGAAGGGCTCGAATGGTTCAACATTAAAGCCGCGTTAACGCTGGAAGACCTACGTGGTCGACTTGTCATTCTTCATTTCTGGACCTACTGCTGAATTAACTGCATGCACGTACTTCCGCAGTTGCGGAAGCTGGAACAAAAGTACGACGATATTCTGACCGTCGTAGGTGTTCACTCAGCGAAATTCAATGCTGAAAAGTCGTCCGAGAACGTTCGTGAAGCAGTGCGTCGTTACGGAATCAGGCACCCTGTCGTGAACGATGCCGACTTCGAGATTTGGAAATCGTACGCCACACGAGCCTGGCCGACCCTGATGTTTCTGGATCCGACAGGCAAAGTAATAGGTCGACACGAAGGTGAATTTCCTTTCGGCGCTCTCGATCAAGTGCTGGCTGAGATGATCGAAGAACACGAACCGTTAGGTAACTTTGTACCTGGGAAGCTGGACCTGATTCCCGAGACTCAGCCTGAAATACAACTGTCGTTCCCCGGCAAAGTTACTGCCGACGCCGAGCGGGAGACTTTGGTGATCTCAGATTCGAATCACCGCCGCCTTATCATCAGTGATCTCGACGGTAAGGTCGAAGCTGTCATTGGTAACGGCGAATCTCCGCTGGCAGATAGCGAACAGCCCGGCGTTTATTCCGAACGCACTTTCGATCAACCACTATTCGACAATCCGCAAGGTGTCGTCATTGACGGCGAAACTCTATATGTCGCCGACGCCGGAACACACACCATCGTGAAGATTGGTCTTGTTGGGGGAACGGCCGAGACTATTGCCGGAACCGGGACACAGTCCATGTATAGGCATCAGGGTGGAGACGCTCTCACAATGCCACTGAACTCGCCGTACGACCTCTCTCTTCATAGAGGAGTGCTGTACGTCGCGATGGCGGGGTTCCATCAGCTTTGGTCTATGAACTTAGCTGAGAGCACCGTGAGTCCGTTCGCTGGTGATGGTGGCGAAGACATACACGATGATCTCAAATCGAATGCCCGACTCGCACAACCGTGTGGAGTTGAAGTGTCGAACAACGCCGTCTTTTTCATCGATAGTGAAACCAGCGCGCTGAGAGTTTCTGCGATTGCAGACGAGGGCAGGGTGGTAACTCTGGTCGGCAAAGGGCTATTTGATTTTGGCGACGTCGATGCAGTCGGCAAAGACGCTCTGTTTCAGCATCCTCAGGGTCTCGCCGTCAGCAAAGATGTCATCTACATTGCCGATTCGTATAACAACAAAATCAAGTCTGTCGCTATTGGGTCGCTGCAGGTAAGCACTGTTGCTGGTTCGGGGATAGTTGGCGATATCGACGGGTTCAGCACCATCGCCCAATTTAGTGAACCTGCTGGCGTGGCGGTCGCTGGAAATCGTGTTTACGTCGCTGATACCAATAACCATAAAATCAAAATTATGGAATTAGACACGAAAGAGGTCTACATGCTGGATCTCACCGGTCTTTAACTTCCTGTCGGATCATCTCCAAATTTGCTGTACCGCTAACTGATCAACACGCATCGAACCCACATAAATCAATCCCGCACGAGCACTAAGAGAATCACAAGAACATGCCCAACCGACTTGCCAACGAAACAAGCCCGTACTTGCTCCAGCACAAGGACAATCCGGTCGATTGGTATCCGTGGGGTGAAGAGGCGTTAGCCGCTGCGAAACTGTTCGATAAACCCATCCTATTGTCTATCGGTTACTCGTCGTGTCACTGGTGCCACGTCATGGCACACGAATCGTTCGAAAACGAGTCGATAGCAGCAGTAATGAATGCTGGGTTCATCAACATCAAGGTCGATCGAGAAGAACTTCCCGACGTCGATTCGATCTATATGACCGCAGTCCAAGCAATGACCGGATCGGGCGGTTGGCCTCTAACCATGTTTATTGCCCCCGATGGTCAACCGTTTTTTGGTGGAACGTACTTCCCTCCTGAAGATCGACCTAACATGGCAGGATTCCCTAGGGTGCTCGCTGCGATATCGGACGCTTATACCAACAGGCGTCAGGAAATCCTCGACAATTCAAAGCAAGTTGTGGACGCTATTCGCGAGCAATCAACTCCGAAGAAAATTGAGGGATCAGTTGATGAATCGCTCATATTTGGAAGTTTTACGCAGCTGGTCAGAAACGCTGATCTGGAGCACGGTGGATCGCAAGGCGCACCAAAATTTCCACAACCGATGATCTACGAACTATTGCTTCGGTACTGGAAACGAACCGGTAGCTCGCAAGTGCTCGACATAGTGATTCTTACGCTGGAAAAAATGGCGCATGGTGGTATTTATGATCAGATCGGCGGCGGTTTCTCCCGCTACTCAGTAGATGATCACTGGCTCGTACCTCACTTCGAGAAGATGCTATACGACAACGCCCTGCTCGTATCGCTATATGTCCATGCGTATCAGGCAATGAAAAAACCTCTATTCAAACGCATCGTTGAGGAAACACTCGAATATGTGACCAACGAGATGACTCACGCTGCCGGAGGGTTCTACTCAGCATCTGATGCTGACTCCGAGGGAGTCGAAGGGAAATTCTTCGTCTGGACCACCGCCGAAATCGATTCCGTACTCGAATCGTCTGATGCGGAACTCGCCAAAGCTTACTGGGGAATATCGGAAGAAGGTAATTTCGAGGGATCGAACATCTTGAACCTGTCGATGTCACAGCCGGAGTTCTTATCTCGAACTGCGGGGGAACCTGCTGACGTTATTGCCGACATTGAGCGAGTTCGTGGGATTCTCTATCAGGAGCGGTCGAAACGAATAGCGCCGGGAATCGACGATAAAATCCTGGTTTCCTGGAACGCACTTATGCTCAAAGCGTTTGCAGAAGCTGGTGCCGTATTTGAAAACAACGGCTGGATAGCAACGGCTGAAAAGAACGCCCGACTGTTGTTAGATCAGGTGCGTGACGAGAACGGACTATTGCTTCACACATGGAAAGCAACCAGCGATTCGGACGGAGACGCCAGAATCCTTGGGTATCTCGACGACCACTCTTACTTGATCGACGCTCTTCTGACGCTGTATGAGGCGACGTTCGACTTCTCATACGTTCGCGAGGCGCAGGCAGTTGCCGATCAGATGATCGAGCGTTTCTGGGACAAAGACTGGGGTGTGTTCTACGACACCTCGCTCGAGCACTCGAAGTTACTGGTTCGCCCTCGTGATGTCCTCGATAACGCTGTACCCTCGGGTGGAGCGATTGCTGCGATTGCTTTGCAACGCCTGAGCGTATTCACCGGCACCGCCGAATACGCGGAAAAGGCCGAAACGTCGATGAAGACGTTGATTCCGTACATGGAGCAATCACCATCGGCGGTCACATCCTGGATAGCGGCGGTCGATTTCCTGCGATCTAACTCGCAAGAAGTGGTGCTGATAGGCGATGATTCGGATTCGGTTATCTCAGAAATGAAACGTGAACTTCGAAGCAAGTTCGAGCCTAACCGGGTATTGGCGGGCGCTGCAGCAGGTTTAAGCAAATCTGGTGATTCGCCATTATTGAAGGACCGAGATCAGGTAGATGGCAAGTCGACGGCTTATGTTTGCGAAAACTATGCTTGTAAATTGCCCGTTACAAGTGCGGCTGAGATGCGCGAGCAGCTAGGGCTGATCTGAATCAGCGGAGTCAGTGGAATCGGTTGAGCGTGGTGAATCAGAGCCGCTAGTATTTTGATCATCTGCCGCTTCTTGTGAGGCGCGGGTATCTGCCCTGCGGTCGATTCGTTCGCGAATAACGGCCAATCCGACCCCTGCTGCAGTTCCAACCACGCCCATCATCGCAAGCAACGGGCCGGCGGTCATTCTACACATCTAGTTACAGCGTCCGATCTATCTCATAAAAAGCGGCAGTACAACTGAATATTGTACTGCTATATGATTTCTAGCGAAAATAAATAGGCGGGTCGAAACGGGCGAATCTACTGGTTCGTCGGCTCGTTACTCGGCTGCTGCGTACTTCTCCAGAACTTCGTCGGAGAAGTCGCCGTTTGAGTAAACCTTCGAAACATCATCGAGTTCTTCAAGCGAATCTAAAAGTCTCAGCGTCTGCATTGCACCCTTGTCATCGAGGGGGGCAAGACTGGTTGGAACCAAGGCAACATCGCCGCTTTCAACTATGATGCCAGTGAGAGCTTCGACGCTGGTCTTCACCTGTGCGAACTCTTCGTATGGCGCAGTGACTTGAACCACATTGCCATCTACTTCAACATCTTCGGCTCCGGCGTCAACAATCTCCAGAGCAATGTCGTCAGGGTCACCGTCTGTTACTTCGACAGTGATTAATCCCTTATTTTCGAAATTCCAAGAAACAGCTCCCGCTCCAGCGAGATTCCCACCGGCTCGGGTGATTTTTGCTCGAACTTCGGCAGCCGTACGGTTCTTGTTGTCGGTCAACGTTTGAACGATGATGCCAGCACCACCAGGACCGTAGGCCTCATAACTGATTTCTTCGAGTACAACTGAATCATCACCGACGCCGGATCCGCGGGCAATCGCTCGGTCGATGTTGTCTTTCGGCATGTTCAACGACTTGGCGTTATCAACCGCAAGTCGTAGGCGGAAATTCATCTCAGGGTTCGGGTCTCCAGCGCGGGCTGCGACCATGATTTCTCGAGCAAGCTTTGTGAAAAGTTGACCACGTTTAGCGTCGGCCGCACCTTTTTTGTGCTTGATCGTGCTCCATTTAGAGTGACCTGACATTCAGATATTTCCTATTGGCCTCTACGTGACGATTGCTACTGGTTCCAAGTGAACCAAACGAACTGAGCGAACAGTTTACCGAAAATACCGGGGTTAGAGAATGCCGTCGGGCGGATCTATCTTCATCGTGCCGACTTTTTTGTCGACATCGACGATTACGCCTTCTAGAACAGGGATGAGAATTTCGTCTCCCTTCTTTTTCCCGGGGGCTGGCTTGTCAGTGATGATAAATACGTCGTTACTGCCTGTTTCGAGGATTTCGGTTAGCTTGCCGAGATGTTGACCATCTACAGTTGTCACGTCGGAACCAAGAATTTCGTAGTGGTAGTAGACACCGGGAGGATTTTCGGGGAGCTCTTCGGCTGGAACTGAAAGTTCGAGATCTCTCAAGTGGTCGGCTTTTTCAATCGAATTGATATTTTCGAATCGAAGTTTGGCTGAATCGCCTGATTTACCGGTTTCGACAATCTCGTATTCTCTGCCGTCGGCAATAACGATGTCGCCAACAATGAATCGATCAGTAATCCCTGAGTAGACCTCAACGAGAAGTGCGCCCTTGATGCCGGTAGGGCGGCGGACGCGGCCGACCACAACTAATTCATTCAGTTCTTCGCCCGGGGTATCGGGTTGACTGTTTGAATCGGTCATAGGAGTTTCAGAGGGTGCAGACGTGCTAGTCGATCTCGAGGCTGACACGGGTGTCGGCCTTTACTGCTGCAACTCGCAGGAGAGAGCGCATCGACTGGGCAACTCGACCGTCACGGCCGATTACTTTGCCCTTGTCCTGATCGTCTACTGACAGGTGTAGGAATATGCGTTCGCCGTCGTCCTCTTCGGTTACAGATACTGCATCCGGGTTCGAGGCGAGTGCACGGGCGATGTACTCGATCATCTCTCGCATCGAGTCGATCGGCGACATATCGTCGCCTTCGGACTCTTCAACTTGGACGTCGTCATCACGCTCAGCCACTAGGAGTTACTGCCTTCTTAGGAGTTGATACCTTAGGAAGGATTCCAGCGGACTGGAGAAGATACGTAACTGATTCAGATGGCTGTGCACCCTTACCAATCCATTCGTTGACCTTCTCTTCGTCGAGCTTGATCTCAGGTGGGTTTGGGAAGGGATCGTACGTCCCGATCTGTTCGATGAAAGCACCATCGCGAGCTGCTCGCTGGTCAGCGACAACTACTCGGTAGAAAGGGTGCTTCTTGCCACCAACGCGTTTAAGACGGATTCGAACCATTCGTGAAATCACTCCGTGCCGTAATTAAGGAGACGGCGGAAAAGCTATAGATCAGACTCTAGCCAATTGCCAGAGTTCAGACATCATCGACCTAAAATTGTATTGCCCATTACGTTGCAGGTCAAAGGGGCTTGAAGGTGGAGTTTGAACTCATTTTAGCTTTCGACTGCAATCAGCCTACAAATTAATGCCCTTTATCCGTAAGACGTTCGCGCATATTCGGGTGCCTGGCGGAACGTTCTGAGAGCTGATGTCAGGTCGGTTCCTGCAGTGAAATCGGGTGCTGGAACTGGGTTGACTATGCCGCTGATAACCGGAAATACGCCAGCCCATATATAGATCAACGTCTTACGCGTCGTCGACCGGTGCACCAGTTCTTACTTTATTAATGCAGTTGTAAGCTCGAAACGGAAAACCGTAGTCTGTCGCATTTCGACGTCGTTAGGCTCCCGGTCTTCTTCCCATCGACCCGGTAAGCAGTCCTCGGTAATTACCTCAAGCGCATGCATTACTTCTTCAGGATCTTCGACTTTTTCTGTTTTTCCAATGGCAACAACCGATCGGTAGTTCATTGAGTGATCAAACAGCGAGCGGGCGAGTACAAATCCATCGACATGAGTAACGACTAAGATGATGTTCGCTTCAGAATTTGCCCAACGAAACATCCAGGCGGCTGGGGTACCGTTCGACCGTAAAGTGTTGGAAGCACGACGGGACCGTGATCAGATTAGTACGCCACGTGGCATAGATACCCGTCATCGAAAATCGAGTAGATCGTTTCTTTGTCGTAATCGCCACGTTCAGAAACACGTATGATTTTGATCAATGGATTCGCTCATTCTTGTTCCTTTTACAAACCCTTAATACCGGATTCGAATCAGATATTCGAAATCCTACCCCACATATCTGAGATATGGCGAAACGTAACTACTTCTGGTGATATGAAGCGTACCCAGCAGGACAGGTTCGGCAGTAACCTAATGTGCATCTAAAGCTTATCGACCTGTAACGACTTTCTGACGAACTTCTTTGACTAATTCCGACCAAAAAATATCAGTGCTGTTCTTCGCCGTATTGCACGAGCGAGCCGGAACTCGAAGCGTTACTATTACCGCAACCGATGGAATGACTGTCGATGACGCTGTCGTAGCTGCACGAAAAGCTGCTCCGAGCGATCCTCAACCCGGAACTAGCGTGATGCTGGCGCTCAACAGTGTGTACGTAAAGGGTGATCAGCTCGTGCAAGCCGGAGACGAGATCGCTCTTATCCCGCCTGTAAGTGGTGGCTCAGGCGATATCAAGACAGATTTTGACTGGGTGTTCATCACTCCCGAAAAGCTCCAAGAAAAGCCGCTTACAGATTTCGTTACAACCGGCATTGACGGTGCTGTTGTGACTTTCTTGGGAGTAACTCGCTGCGTTAACGAGGGTCGGAACGTTGAGTATCTCGAGTACGAAGCGTACCTGCCGATGGCTGAAAACAAGATCGCAGAGATCATTTCGGAAATGCGTGCAAAGTGGGAACTAGGGAAAATTGCTATCGCCCATCGTACCGGCAGAGTCGATATTGGTGAAACGAGCATGGTCGTTGCCGTTGGTTCGGCTCATAGGCGACCTGCTTTCGAATCGGCTTTGTACTTCGTCGACCGCTTAAAAGAGATCGTTCCTATCTGGAAGAAAGAACTCTTTGTTGGCGGAGAAGTGTGGATTGGCGATACTTCGGGTGCTGGAAAACCTGCGGAACTAGCTGACTAGCCCACATTATTAATGAATCTTACGAATTCCAGCTGCAATGTAGCGACGCGTGCTTGAAGAGGCAACTTGACCAATGAATCGCAACAAAATAGAGAAGTCACGCTGAACCCCGACGGTTCGGTGATTAAGTCTGAAGATATTCGCAAGATCTATGGCGATGTTGCGGCAGTCGATGGCATTTCATTCGCAGTAGAACCGGGTGAAACATACGGGCTACTCGGTCCGAATGGTGCGGGTAAAACGACCACCATGCGTATGCTCGCCGGACTATCGCCTACGAACTCCGGAGCGATCACCGTTTCAGGAATCGACGTTGTGAAAGACAATCGAGCCGTTCGCGAGATCATGGGAGTTGTGACTCAGCACGATGGGCTCGACGGGGGTCTGACCGTATTTCAAAACCTGTTCCTTCACGGATTCCTAGCAGGGCTTTCAAGAAAAGATTCGAAGAATCGTTCTCATGAGGTACTTGAATTCTTCGGTCTTAGAGATCGCTCGAAATCGAATGTCTACGAACTCTCTGGCGGTATGAAACGTCGGTTGGCGATTGCTCGGTCGATGATGACGAGCCCGAGTGTGATTGTAATGGACGAGCCGTCGACCGGACTCGACCCACAGAGTCGAAATCGGGTGTGGGAAGAATTGGCCGTTCTAAAGGACGCGGGCGTGACCGTGCTTCTTTCGACGCATTACATGGAAGAGGCAACTATTTTGTGTGATCGACTCTCGGTCATGGATCACGGCAAGATCCTCGATGAGGGCACGCCTGATCAAATGATCGAACGACACGCTCCGAAAGAAGTCGCGCAGTTACGAGTATCCCCAGTTTCTATACGCACCGTTCGGGGGTACTTGACTGAACATAATATTACGTTCCGAGAAGTCGGAGCCTTGATTAGCGTGACAGGGGCGAACGGTGATCGCCCTGATCTTTCTGGACTCAAAAACCTTGACGGAGTACGAACGTCGTATCGTGCCGGTAATTTAGAAGATGTGTTCCTTGCGATAACAGGACGAGAACTGAGAGACGGATAGTGAACCTCGCAATTCCAACCCCTGATATCCGCCGTAGAAGCGTCACTGGGCTGTGGCTTCGTCACGCGGTATCGTTTGTTCGATACTGGAAATTCGTGATCACATGGGTCCTAATCGAGCCGGTCATCATTCTTGTGGCAGTCGGGTTCGGAGTCGGCAAACTTATCGACGAAGTCGATGGCGCTCCTTCTTATGCAGAGTTCGTAACACCCGGACTGATTATGGGTAATGCGATGTTCCACGCACTGTTTGAAACGTCGTGGAACGCGTACAACCGAATCGACAACGACGTATATGAAACTGCACTGACAACGCCGATAACCATCACTGAAATCACGATGGGCGATATTCTGTGGGCAGTCACTAGATCAATCATGACGGTCGTAGGGACAGCGACAGTTGCGGCGTTGTTCGGTTGGCTTAGTCATTGGGAAGCGATTGGAATAATTATTCCGGCGGTAATGGTTGGAATTACGTTCGGTGCGCTTGGGTTCTTGTTCTCTGCGGTAGCTCCGCACACAACGTTCTTAACCCTGGTATTTACGTTAGTCGCATCGCCAATGTTCTTCTTCTCAGGGTCATTCTTCCCAATATCTATACTTCCCGACTGGGTAGAACCGATCGCATGGTTCATGCCACTTACCTCAGCAGTTCACATCGCACGTGGGTTTGCATTGGGAAGTCTCGACATAACTCACCTTTGGGCAGCGTTGTACATGATTGTGCTAACTGCGATTATCTGGCCTGCAGCGATCTTCCTGCTAAGGCGCCGGCTGATCAAATAAAAGAGAGGCTTGTCCGAACGCTTGTGGATTTGGTTCGATATATCAAAAGAATCGTGCGGAACTCCTTTGCCGATCAAGGAGTGTGAAGATATATTGAATTGGTTCGCACTGGCACATCTTCTGCGGAGGGTTCGCATAGTGGCCTAGTGCGCCCGCCTGCTAAGCGGGTTGGGGGTGTTAAGCTCCCTCGCGGGTTCGAATCCCGCACCCTCCGCCACTTTTACAAATAGAAGATGTGCTTCCGCCGCAAACTGTAAGTTGATTTCGTACAGATCAACCTACAGTTTGCGGCGGAAGCTATTGCTGAGAAGCCCCGACTAGGTGCCGATTCGTATACCGGGTTCGCAGATCGAACGAACTGTTTCTATCGCTGCCAAAACAGCTAAGAAACTGGTCTTAGGATTTGTCTCATGCGGCATGTTTTCGAATCTGAACGAGAACTTTCCCGCCTTGCTGATCGCTTTGATTTCATGAACATTACCAGGTGAATCAGGATCAGCAACCACTCGAACCTTCGTCGCATCAGGTCCGATTCCCGCCATGCTGACGGTTGCGGCGACGTTTACGTTCGCGGGGAACAACCCAACCGCCTCAGTCGCTGAGCCCTCGAAAATAACAGTTGATTCCGTTATTTCTTTGTCTTCCCAGTCGGCAAAACCGGGTGCTCCGCTTAGTGAGATCGGCTTCTTCGTCGAAACTATAGTTACTTCTTCGAGCAATTCCTTCGAAGCTCGTAGTGCGTCGATTCCACCGACTGCGCCAGAAGGGATGTAGATTGACGCACCTGACTTATCGGCTGCCGCAGAGACAGCTCGCAAGAAACCGGGCGAAATCATCGCTCCGGAGCTCATTATGAGCATCGAAGCACCTGAGCTGAGGACCGTTTCAGCGTGAGCGACAACAGCGACTTGAGACGCGCATTCAATGATGAGATCGATATTTGGGAGCTTTACGAGTTCTGCTACAGTTTCAACCTGAACTGGCTCAGGGGCATTTCCCGTGCCAAGTTCTTTGGCAAGTGCGTCTCGTCCGGGTTGATATTCGTCGAACAGGCCAATGATTCGTGCTGAGCCCGCTTCGCCCCTGTGAACCGCTCGCGCTAGTTCGGATCCCATCGATCCGCACCCGATCAGTCCCACGTTTACTTGCGCTTGTTCTGGCACTGCTTCTACTACTCCGCTCACTGCTTATTGGCTCTAGTCGATATTGCCGATGCTACCATCTGAATATCGCTGATTGATGATAACTGCCAAATAGGTAATTTCTCTTTGCGCTTTGTATGTGGTCGATAGTCAGGATATCCTTATGATCTTACCGTTCGATGATAAATTCACAAAGTCGAGTTCTCACTGATCAGTTCGTAAAGCCCATGGTCAGAATCTCGTCCACCCTAACAGCCTAAAAATTGCCTAGCTATCACGTATGGACCGTCGGTTGTCAGATGAATACGTCTGACTCAGAACGCCTGTCCAGCGGATTCTCAAATATGGGATTCGATTCGACCGACGACATGGCGAACGCCGACGTGGTTGTGTTGAACACTTGCGTAGTTCGCCAGTCTGCCGAAGATACCGCCACAGGCGTGTTAGGGCGACTCGGCAAACGAACAAAGGGTAATGACGATCGTATGATCGCCGTGATGGGCTGCATGGTTGGCCCTGAGCAAAAAGAGCTCAAGCGTCGGTTCCCGTATGTCGATGTGTGGGCACGACCTCAAGAATTCGAGCCAATTCTTGAAACAGCCGGAATGCGGCACGGACTCGATCCCGAAGGATGTCTTGCCGGAGCCGTTCCGGAAAATCCGAACGTAGCTTCATTCATCCCAATCGTTCACGGTTGCGATAAGTTCTGTACTTTCTGCATCATCCCTTATCGCCGAGGACGAGAAAACAGTCGGTCGTCTGCCGATATCGTTCACGAAGCCGAAATGATGGTCGCTCGTGGAGTGAAAGAAATCACACTGCTCGGCCAAAACGTCGATTCTTATGGTCACGACATTCGACCTCGAATCGATCTTGCTGATCTTTTTGAGATGGTTCACGAAATCAACGGTCTCGAACGAATCAGGTTTATGACTTCGCATCCGAACGATATGTCGCTGAGAATAATCGAGGCAATTCGGGACCTCCCGAAGGTTTGTGAGATGGTCAATCTGCCGTTTCAGGCGGGAGATGACACGATGCTGGCGAATATGCGTCGGGGATACACCATCGGCCAGTTCCTCGACAAAATTGCTCAGATCAAAGACGTTATACCTAATGTCACGTTAACCACTGATCTCATCGTTGGTTTCAGCGGCGAAACCGATGAGCAGTTTGAGTGTTCGATGGATGTTCTTCGAGCTGTTGAATTTTCTAAGGTTCACACATCTGAATACTCAAACCGTGAAGGTACGTTCGCCTCTCGCAAGATGACCGACGACGTACCAAGGGCCGTCAAGAAGGCGAGAAAAGTAGCTGTCGACGAGTTTCAACAGATCGTTCAGGGCAAAAATAACGATCTTTTAGTTGGAACCCAGTTCGATGTACTTGTCGAAGGTCTCAAGCGGGGTAGGGTGCACGGTCGTAGTAGAGGCGATAAACTAATTTACATAGATGCACCAGTCACCAGAGACGATAGGGTGCCTGAGCCGCAACCGGGTGAGACTGTTCGAGTTGAAATAACTGATAGTTCACCGTGGTCTCTAGAGTCGGAGTTGGTCTCATCTCAGACCACAGCCACGGTAAATAAGGAAAAGGTACCGGTCGTATGACGACTGCTTTCACAAAGCAGACAACGATTCCGATTACGGAATTAGAGCAGTCGGCTTTTTGCCAGACTGATGGCAATCTGCGAACAAAAACCCTCGAAGAGGAATTTCAAGCTGGCGTGCGTTGGCAGAAAGTGCCGACTCGCTACTTGAAGCTGACCCCTGAGGAAATAGCTGAAGGAATCGAATTTGCTCGTAAAGAAATCGGTACTAAAGCGGTAATTCTAGGTCACCACTATCAGCGTGACGATGTGATCAAATATGCCGATTTCACTGGCGACTCATACAAACTATCGAAAATAGCTGCTGAGACTAAAGACGCCAAATGGATTATTTTCTGTGGCGTCCACTTCATGGCTGAAACAGCGGATATTCTCACGTCGCCTGACCAGAACGTGCTGTTACCTAATATGGCAGCTGGCTGCTCAATGGCCGACATGGCGAAGTCAGCCGATGTCACTGATTGCTGGGACGATATTGAATCTGTTCTCGGTTCAACTGAGAGTGTCATCCCAATCACATATATGAACTCTGCTGCAGCGATCAAAGCCCACTGCGGTAAAAATGATGGACTCGTCTGCACCTCTTCGAACGCCGACAAAGCGTTCGACTGGGCGCTGGAACGAGGTGAAAAGATATTATTCCTTCCTGATCAGCATCTTGGTCGTAACACTGCAATCGCAAAGGGCATTTCTGAAGACGAAATGGCTCTTTGGAATCCGTTCCTGCCGATGGGAGGGCTTTCAGAAGACGAAATTAAGAACGCCAAAGTGCTGCTTTGGCAGGGTCACTGCTCAGTTCACACCCGCTTTACGGTCGATCAGATCGATGCGGCGCGCGATCGTGATTCGGAAACGACGATTATCGTTCACCCCGAGTGCACTCAGGAAGTTGTTGCGGCAGCCGATATGTACGGCTCGACTGAATTAATCCTCGAAACTATCGCCAACGCACCTGCGGGTTCGTCTTGGGGAGTTGGAACTGAGATCAGCATGGTTCGACGATTGGCAGCTGAAAATCCCGACAAGGATATTTTCTGTCTCGACCCAGTAGTTTGCCCATGTGCAACGATGTACCGAATCCACCCAGCTTACGTGCTTTGGGTGCTTGAAGGCATCATGGCTGGCCTCGCTATCAACCGTATTGAGGTTGAACCTGAGACCCAGCGCAACGCTTTGATTGCACTTGAGCGTATGCTCGAAGTCGCTGGGTAGTTTTCAACTAAATAATCACGGCTAATTTTCGAGAATCAGAATGCTCCTAACCCCACGTGAACTCGAAATATTTATTGATCGGGCACTCGAAGAAGACTCAGTTGGTTCCGACGTAACTACGTGGGCACTTATCCCCTTACATCTCGAGGCTCGTGCTTCCCTCATTCCAAAAGAGTCAGGAATTCTCGCAGGGCTCGATGTGGCTGCTGCTGTATTCAAGCGAGTAAACCCTGATTTGGTATTTACGCAAAAACTGCTTGACGGCGACCGGGTTGAAGCCGGCGAAATTGTCGCCACGATTTCCGGTTCTATGGCATCTATCCTTACCGCAGAGCGGACTGCCCTTAATTTCCTACAGCGTATGAGCGGCATCGCCACGCTGACCGATCAGTACGTGCAGGCTGTCGAAGGCACCCCTGCGTCTATCGCAGACACTCGTAAAACGGTTCCGGGCTTGCGATTGCTCGACAAGTACTCGGTCTCGATTGGTGGCGGTCGTAACCACCGTATGAATCTCACCGACGGGGTTTTGATAAAAGATAACCACCTCGCCGCATTGTCGGGCGAGGGAGTGAGCTTGGGGCAAGCGATTAAGCGTGCAAGAGCACGCGCTCCACACACCGTGAAGATCGAGGTCGAAGTCGAAACGATCGATGCTGCACTCGCGGCGACTGCTGCCGGAGCCGATATCGTCATGCTCGACAATATGTCACCAACCGAAATGCGTAATGCAGTTGACCAAATCGCTGCTGATTGCATTGTTGAGGCTTCAGGGAATGTCACGCTCGTAAATGTGGCAGAAATCGCACACAGCGGCGTCGATATTATTTCGGTCGGGGCACTCACTCACTCGGTGCGAGCGTTAGATATATCTCTCGACTACGAAACGAATAACGCCTAAAACCTGCTGGACGCGAGTGGGTTAGAAGAACCAAGAAGCTTCGTGGATGGTGCAACCCTAGGTGCTCACCGCAATAATTGATCGGGCGGAATCGTTGAAGAAGACTCGCTGCGACGTGGTGTGTGGCGATCTTCCGAATCTAGAATGATCGTCACCGGACCCGCATTTTCGATTTCGACTTCCATAGACGCTCCGAACACGCCTGTTTCCACCCGTAAGCCGCCATTTAGTTTGAACAAATCGACGAGTTCATTGAACATGGGCTCCGCTTGCTCGGGACGGGCTGCGTCCATGAATCCTGGACGACGACCTTTGCGGGTGCTTGCGTAAAGAGTGAACTGGCTGACAAGAAGAATCCCGCCAGCGACATCCTGCACAGACTGATCAAATCCTGAATCACCGGATTCTTCAGCAAAAATACGCATGTTCAGCGTCTTGTCGACGATGTAATTGAGATCGTCTTGCGTGTCTGCGTGAGTGATACCGATCAGAAGGCAAAGACCACGTTCAATCGAACCAGTTATTTCTCCAGCAACGCTGACTGAAGCTCGGTTTACTCGTTGAATAACAGCGCGCATGTTGGCCGTACTGCCTAGTGAGTGTGGCTTCCGGCGCCTTGAGAGTGACTCGATCCGCCACCATGGGAGTGCGAACTACTGTCCGAACTTCCGCTGCTGCTGTCGGATGACTTCGATTCCGAAGAGCTTGAATTCGAAGAGCCTGAGCTAGTGCCAGAATCTGATGACGAGCTGTCACTGCTCAGAGAACTGCCGTTGGACTTAGTTCCTGGGGCTGAGCCTGATCCATAGTCAGTGGTGTAAAAACCGGAGCCTTTATAGATAACCGTTGGAGCGGATATCTGTCGCTTCGACTCGCTGCCGCAGGTTGGACAGTCGGCGCCCGGTTCATCGCTGAACTTCTGGATCAATTCGAAAACATGCTTGTTTTCGACACACTTGTAAACGTAAGTTGGCATCTTTTATTCGAGTAAGAACTACATCCAAATACGAGCACTGAGGTACTCGCACAAAACTGTTTTGTAACCAATATATCTTCTAATTTTATACGAGCGATGCAAGAATATACCGTGGAGTTAGCTCATCCGGCAGAACTTCGAACTCGTATGGTGTCGATCGACGGTTGATTCCTGTCGTTACGACTGCCGAATCGATGCCTGCTGAGTTGGCTCCAGAAATGTCGGTTTCCAGTTGATCGCCGATCATCACAGCGTTAGTTGTACCGGCGCTATCTATAGCAGCATTGAATATTGGCGCGTGCGGTTTTCCGAGCTTCGTAGCGATCAGTGAATCGTGCGGGCCGTGAAGCCGCTCAAGCGCTTGCTCCAACGCGTTCACAAATGCTGCTGCGCCGAACCCAAAGACACCGGGGCCGTTTGGGTAGATGAAATCAGGATTTGGTAGGACGAGGCGAACAGGATTGTTCTGTTGGAAACGTCTACTAAATAGCCTCAATAGTTCTTCCAACGTAGATTTCCAGTCGTATGGTCCGCTATGCCCGATAACTACTAAGTCAGGCTCTTCGTTGCCATCCAGACTCACAAGTCTTACTCCCGCATCGGTCGTGTAGTCTTTGGCGTCCTGCGTACCTAGAACGAGGGTCGGAATGCCCTGCAGATCACCCTCAGCAATGTAACCAGTCATCAGCGAACCTGAGTTGATGATCCGTTCTTTTGGGATGCTGAACCCTTTGGACGCGAAAGTTTCAACTCGAGAATCGAGTGAAACTGATGCATCGTTGGTGACCACGAAATAGTTCGTTTGATCGGCATTCATTTGGTCAATTAAATCGACCGCATTCGGCAAAGCGTCTACGCCATCGATGAGTACCCCAAACGAGTCAAAAAACAGCGCGTCGTACTTCTCGATCAGGACTGAAATTGTCGTTTGGGTGGGAGATGTCAAAGATTCGGTATTAGATCAGAAGTTAGTCGGAAGTCGCCCGGCTGAAACCGTTCTTCCAGGCGTCGTCAACATCGACTAGCGGTAACGAAATCGAATCACCAAACGACAGAGTTTCACCGCCTACAGAGCCAATGACGATGGATGGAATATTGTTGGCAGCAGTAATCGCTTCAACGGCAGTAAGATTCTCAGGCTTCACGCTGACGATAATCCTCGACTGGGTTTCACCGAACATTGCAGCGTCCCAGCGATCGCCGGGAGCTGAATTGATCGAAGCGCCGATCTCGCCGATTACCGTACTCTCAGCGATAGCGACGGCAATACCACCGTCGGATACGTCGTGAGCCGATGCGATCAGTTCACCCGTGATCGCTTCTCGACAAGCTGCTTGAGTTCGTATTTCAAGATCGATATCGAGTTTTGGTTGACCTTCGACTTTGTCGTGAATGAAATCGAGATATTCGCTACCTGCAAGACCATCGATGTCGTCCCAGGTGGAATCGGTGCCAAGAAGAACGATCACATCGCCGTCGGACTTGAATCCGACTGTGGTGTGCTTCTCGACATCTTCAAGAAGTCCTAGAGAGCCAATGATGGGAGTCGGGAAGATGTCGACGCCTTGCGACTGGTTGTACAAGCTGGCATTACCGCTAACAATCGGAATTTCGAATGCTTCAGCGGCACGGCTCATTCCGGCGATCGACTCGGTGAGTTGGAACTGCACGTCAGGTGTCTCTGGGTTACCGAAATTTAGTCCGTCGGTAAGTGCCACCGGCGTTGCGCCGGTGACGGAGAGATTCCGGCAGGCTTCTGCCACCGCAATTGCTGTACCGATCTCTGGGTCGAGGTAGCAGATTCTGCCATTACAGTCAGTCGAAACTGCTATGCCTCGCTTCGAGCCTTTGAGTCGTAATACAGCAGCATCGCCGCCCGGTTCGACAACCGTGTTCGTCTGCACGTGATAGTCGTACTGACGGTAGATCGGGAATCGTGATGCGATGTTGGGAGATGCAAGCATCTTCAAAAGCAGATCGGCAGGGGATTCAGACGGAATATGGTTCGCAGAGAGATCGGCATTCTGAAGCTTCGTGAGCCATGCAGGTTTTACGCCGGTGAACTTGTACTCAGGTGCGTCGGTGAGAGTTATGACGGGGGTAGAAGTTATTTCCATGCCTTCATCGTAGATTCGTACATTATCACCTAACTCAAAATTTCCGATGACAGTTGCATCGAGGTCCCATTTCTTAAACAGGTCAAATACAGAGCCTTCTTGTCCGGGCGTTACAGCAAGAAGCATTCGCTCTTGTGATTCAGAGAGCATCACTTCGTACGGAGTCATACCTTCTTCACGTCGTGGTACTTCGTCGATGAGCAGTTTTAGACCCATTCCAGATCGTTCAGCCATCTCGATGGCAGCCGACGTTATTCCAGCGGCTCCGCAGTCTTGTAGTCCTACCACGCCGGGGAGATCGAGTGCTTCGAGACAGGCTTCGATCAGCACTTTTTCAAGGAAGGGGTTTCCAACCTGAACAGCTGAACGCATCTCGGCCTGTTCTTCAAACGCTCGTGACGCTAACCCCGAAGCACCGTGGATTCCGTCGCGTCCAGTGTCGGCGCCAACGAGCAGTAGCAAATCTCCTGGCTCTTTAGCCGATGCGCTTGCCATCTTGCCGTTTTCGATAAGGCCAACGCACATTGCATTTACGAGCGGGTTGCCTTTGTATGTGTCAGAGAAAAATATTTCACCGCCGACGTCGGGAATACCGATGCAATTTCCGTAGGAGGAAATTCCGCCGATTACTCCATTGAGGAGATAGCGAGTGCGAGCATTGTCGGGCTGACCGAAGCGCAGTGAGTTGAGCAGTGCGATGGGTCGAGCGCCCATGGCGAAGATGTCACGAATAATGCCACCAACACCTGTGGCTGCACCCTCGAACGGTTCAACCGCAGATGGGTGGTTGTGCGATTCGATCTTGAAGCAAACAGATAGTCCGTCACCAAGATCGACGACTCCAGCGTTTTCGGCGCCAGGAGCCACCAACAATCGCTCGGAAGACGAGGGGAGCGTACGAAGTAGTGCTTTAGTGTGCTTATAGCCACAGTGTTCAGACCACAGTGCACCGAAAAGGCCCAATTCAAGTGGCTCTGGCTCTCTGCCGAGTCGATCTACAATCGCTTCGTATTCGTCGCGACTGAGAGCGATTTCATCGAGTGTTTCCTGACTAACCGGCATTTGGTGTTTTCATTTCGTCTGCTGAGGTGCTTGGAGAGAAAGTGATCGGTTTGGACTAAGGCAGGGAAGCTGCGAAACTTTCGATCATCGAACTGAAAATTACGTTTCCATCATCGCCACCGATGAGCTTTTCGCTTGCTTTTTCAGGGTGCGGCATCATGCCCATCACGTTTCCGCGTTCGTTCACGATTCCGGCGATGTTGTTTATCGACCCGTTGGGGTTGATGTCGGCCGTTACATTTCCTGAAGAATCGGCGTAGCGAAGAACGATCTGCCCGTTGCCTTCTAATCGGTCGATTGTTGATTCGTCGGCTTGGTAGTTACCTTCACCGTGCGACATCGGGATGTGAAGGGTTTGGCCGGCAGTGGCATTCGATGTAAACATCGTGGAGTTATTTTCAACCTTTAGGTCGGTCCAGATACAACGGAATTCAAGGTGGTCATTGCGCATTAGGACACCAGGCAGGAGACCTGATTCACAGAGAACTTGAAAGCCGTTGCAGATGCCAAGAACTGGCCCGCCCTTATCAGCGAATTGCTGGAGGGCTTCCATTACCGGTGAGAAGCGGGCAATTGCGCCTGATCGGAGATAATCACCGTAGGAGAATCCGCCGGGAATTATGATCGCATCGTACTGGCCGAGGGCTTCGTCACCGTGCCAGATGTACTCTGCATCCTGACCCAGAACAGCGTTCACCGCGTGGTGCGTGTCCTTTTCACTCCAAGTACCGGGGAAAACGACAATCCCGAACTTCAATTTAGGTGCTCCCTTGCGGCGTCCGTGCCAACCGATTCCTCGCCTCGCGAGTCGAATTCTATTGTCCCCTCTCCCGGCTAGAAAATCACGGAACAGAACCGGCTTTTTGTTAACCGGATGTGAAATATCGCTACTCGATCTCTAGTGAACGGCCTCAACGATTTTCAGACAAATAAAAAACACCCCGGAATAAATTACCGAGGTGCTAAAGCAATAGAACCAAGATCTATCGGAGATCTTAGACGTTGATTACATGGCTTTCAGAGTTGCTTTGACGCTCTTTCGGTGCTTTGCAGCAGCAGTCTTCTTGCGAGTAATGCTAGGTGACTCGAAGTGCTGACGACGTCGGGCCTCTGAAATAATCGATTCCTGCTGTACGCGCTTGGTGAAGCGTCGGAGGAAGCCTTCGAAGCTCTCGCCTTCGTTGATTCGTAGTTCTACCAACGGTAATCCTGATTCGTAGTTTGAGCCACGAGTAATCGTGACCGGTCGAAATTCATCTGAAAAGCAGATGGGCTATGTTCCAGTATAAGTAGTAGCCCGACATGAGGTCAATCTCAGTTTCGATGTTGAACTGCTACTCAGCAGTGGTTGATGCAGCGCAACGGATAACTGAGAGAGCATTTTCGATTCTTTCGACACACCGGGCCTGACCAATCGCAGCCATCGTGTCGAACAACGGAGGAGCGAACGTCTTGCCCGTGATCGCGACTCGAATAGGGGAGAACAACTGACCAGGTTTCATCTCGATCTTCTCGGCTAACGCTCGGTAATCAGCTTCAAGATTTTCAGGCTCGAACGACGAGGACGAGACGGTCTTGCACAAGCCGAGTGCTGCTTCGAGAGCCATCTCCGTCATCGGCATGTCCATCTTTCGACCCGGCAGGTCTTCGGCAGCAGGGTTTACGTTGTCGGCAAAGAAAAAATCTAACGTTTCGGTTCCTTCGGTCAGTAGCTTTAGGCGCTCGTGGACTAGCGGAATAAGTTTCTTCATATATATGCGGTCGATAGGTCGGTCTACCGTGTTGGGCAGGCCGCCATCCGCTTCTGGACGCTCCATGAACGGGAGCAAGTGGTCGATTAGCTCATCTTCAGACATGTTTCGGATGTAAACACCGTTCATCCATTCGAGCTTTTCAGCGTCGAACGTTGCAGGAGAGTCGTTGATTCGATCAATGCTGAATCTGCGAACGATCTCTTCGCGGGTCATCACTTCGGTGTCGTCGCCCGGTGACCAACCGAGCAAGCACATGAAATTGAATACAGCGTCGGCCAAGAAGCCTTGGTCACGGTATTCGAGTGCAGAAGTAGCACCATGGCGTTTACTTAGTTTCGATTTGTCTTTGCCGAGAATAAGCGGCACGTGAACGTATTCCGGCGGGTCGATTCCGAGCGCCTGATGAATCAATAGGTGGCGAGGCGTGCTCGAAATCCACTCATCACCACGTATGACGTGTGTGATACCCATCGCTTTGTCGTCGAGAATGTGGGCAAGGTGGTAAGTCGGCATTTCATCCGATTTCAAGATTACGAAATCATCGAGTTCTTTTAGCTCGAACGTGATCTTGCCACGAACAGCGTCGTTGAACGAAACCGATCCGAAATCGGGAACCTTTAGTCGAATCGTAATTGGCAATCCTGCCTGTCTCGACTCTTCGATTTCCTCAGCACTGCGGTGTCGGCCACGGCTGTCATACCTTGGCGGCTGCTTTGCGGCGCGCTGACGCTCTCGCAAGGAGTGAAGCTGCTCTGGGGTGGTGTCGTCGAAGTAGGCGTGTCCTGATTCGACAAGACTGTGCGCCGCTTCGATATACGTCTGCTGACGCTCGGACTGGACATATGGGCCGACCGGACCACCCTTGCCGGGACCCTCGTCCCAAGTAAGTCCCAACCAATCCAAAGATTCGAAAATCGCTTTTTCGGCATCGGCATCGTATCTAGATCTGTCGGTGTCTTCGATTCGAACGATGAACTGCCCTTCGGTTTGTTGAGCGAGTACCCAGCAGAAAAGAGCGGTGCGAATGTTTCCGATATGAGGAATGCCGGTAGGGCTCGGCGCATATCGAACTCGGACGGGAGAAGTTGGGTTAGTCATTAAGAAAACTTTAGCAGTGCCTAAGGTCAGTTGGGATAAACGGCAGAAAGCGTATCGAGTGAAAGACAGGCTATTGCAGTGCCTCAAGAGCGCGTGTCAGATCAGACGGGAGTTCGGACGTTACGGACATTCGTTCACCAGTCATCGGATGATCGAACTCTAGCTTAGAAGCGTGGAGGAATTGCCGGTTTAGATTTGGCAGGTTTTTTTGTCGACCGTAAGTTTGATCTCCAATTACTGGGTGACCAATCGCGTCCATGTGAACCCTGATCTGGTGCATACGACCTGTTTCGAGCCGTATTTCGAGGAATGCGAAATCACCGAACACATAGTCGACTTTGTAATGGGTACGCGAAGGTCGGCCGTTTTCATCGATCGCCTGTCGTTTTCGGTAGAACGGGCTTCGTCCAATTGGTGCATCGACTACACCTATTTGCGATTTCGGAATTCCGTGTACCAACGCCGAGTAGATGCGCGTGATTTCATGATTGCGGATCATTTCCGAAAGACGGGTGTACGCCGGTTCGGTGAGCGCAATGACCATCAGGCCACTTGTGTCTTTGTCGAGCCTGTGAACTATTCCGGGGCGATCGGGTTCACCGATTTCAACGATATGAGGCCACTTGTAGGCGGCCGCGTTCGCTAACGTGTCGTCTAGATGGCCAGAACCCGGATGGGCTGTCATGCCTACAACTTTGTCGACCACAGCGATGTGCTCGTCTTCATAGGCAATGGTAAGTGGAATGTTGCTTGCGATGATTGATTTCGAAGCGATGCTTCCATGGGCGTTAGCTTGAACGACTTGCCCTTCGGTTAGTTTTACCGAAACCCGCGAGATTGTTACCCCATCTATGGAAACCTCACCGGCTTTGATGATGCGTTGCGCGGCTGACCGCGATTCGGCTTGATCCCAGTTCTCGCTCAGGAACACATCTAAACGTTTTCCCGATTGTTCTCCGGTAATTACGAACTCATTCAAAGTTAAACTACCGGAATCTAATCAGTTAAATCAGGGGTGGAATCGACGCTTGACGGCTGAGATGGTTCGGCAGTGCTGTTACTGGAATCTTCTTCAGTTTTTCCGCTTCCATCTAGAAACCAGAAGTAGAAGATCATTAGGCTGATGCCGATAACAATAGAGGAGTCGGCAATATTGAAGATGGGCCATGAACCGACATCAAAAAAGTCAGTGACATGACCAAGTCGAACACGATCGATTATGTTTCCGACCGCGCCACCGAATTGGAGTCCAAAAGCAATTCTAAGTACCCATGGAGGATCTTGGATAGATCGGTAAATCAAGGTCAGTATGCCGACTGCCCCGAGTGATACCCACGTAAGAATATCACCCTGTCCCTGGAAAAATGAGAACGCCGTGCCTGTGTTCCATGCATGAGTGAAGCGGAAGAAACCCGTGGCTGGCCAAGATTCGCCCACTACCAAATTTTCGATCACGATCCATTTGGTGATCTGATCGAGAATGAGAGCGGATAGCATTATGATCCACGGCAGTGGATCAGTGTATTTAGATCGGCGATTCTCGTTGGAGTTACTAGGTTGGTCGTTGGTCAAATTAATCGTTTGAGATTTGTTTATAAGTTGATTGCGGCATTGCAAGAGCTTGATTTGAACTCTAACAACACTGAAAGTCCTATTCGAGTATACGTTCGGACCGTATGCGTGGAGTCATGAGACAGATAGAATCTGCGGTCGATATCGATTATCGAAACCTAGCTTTGGCCTAATTAATTGTGGCGGAGAACCAACGACATGATCCGAGTTGACTTACGGAGTGACACCGTTACTCATCCAAGCCCCGAAATGCGTAGGGCAATGTACGAAGCCGAACTCGGGGACGACGTTTACGGTGACGACCCAACAGTGAACGAACTTCAGCAACGCGCTGCCGATATGCTCGGCAAAGAAGCTGGGCTATTCGTTTCCTCAGGTACGCAGGGGAACTTGGTAGCGGTTCTGGCTCAGGCGCAGCGTGGTGATGAAGTACTTGTCGGAGATCAGTGTCACATCATGAACTCCGAAGCCGGAGGGACGATGGTTCTGGGCAGTGTTGTTCTTTATCCGATCAAAACCGACAATTTCGGATTTCTTGAGCCGGAGTTGATTCAGGCAGCGGTAAAGCCTCGTGACTATCACAAGCCACCGACTCGCTTGCTGACAATCGAGAACACTCATAACGGATCAAGCGGTCGGGCACTGAATCCTGAACAGATGAAGGCAATGGCCGATGCAGGACACGCGAAAGGGCTGAACGTTCATCTCGATGGTGCACGCGTTTTCAATGCAGCCGTTGCCCTGGGTGTTCCAGTGTCGAAGCTTACGGAGAACGTTGATACGGCAACGTTCTGCCTCTCTAAAGGGCTTTCTTGCCCGATTGGTTCAATTGTGGTTGGTTCGAAGGACTTCATCGAGGAAGCAGATCGATGGCGCAAGATGCTTGGTTCCGGAATGCGACAGGTTGGCATCGTCGCCGCGGCTGGACTCGTGGCACTAGACTCGATGATCGATCGGTTGCAGGAAGATCACGATTCCGCTCGTCATATTGCTTCACGAATGGCTGAAATGAAGGGCATTTCAGTCGACCCAGAACATATACAAACCAACATTATTAGGTTTGGTGTTCCAGAGCACACTGGCGATCATATTGCTGCACGAATGAAAGAAGAGGGCGTGTACATCAACGGTGGAGATTCTGACTTGAGAATCGTTACTCACTACGGAGTTTCGGCAAAGGATTACGAATTCACGATTTCCGCTCTCGGCAAAGTGATGAAAGAGATCGCTTCGTAGTCAGTTCTTACCTCGATAGATATATTCGCGTCGTAACTCATTTATGGCATACCCACTCCAAATTGAAAGACTGACAAAACGTTTTAAAAACGGTATTGCGCATCGTCACCTTTTCGGTCGAACAGGGCGAAATATTTGGCTTTCTGGGCCGGACTGCTTTTATACGACCAACGGATGAGGATTCAAACTGTATGGGGCGCACTATTTCTGTCCGGCTAAATTACGCGTTCGAACGGTTTAATCTTTAGAAGATATTCCGTATCGCTCGCCCCACCATTTAATAAGTCGTTCGCGAATAGCGTGCTCAGTTCCGAGACCCCCCGGCTCATAGAATCGTTGATTCTGTATGGCTTCGGGCAAATTGTCCGATTGAGAAAAATGACCCGGTTTGTCGTGCGGGTATTCGTAACCTTCGCCGTAGCCAAGATCTTTCATCAGGTTAGTAGGGGCATTTCGTAGATGCTGTGGCACTGGTTCATCACGCGATGTTCGAACGAACTCCAAAGCTTTATCGATCGCTTTGTACGCCGAGTTCGATTTTGGCGCGGTTGCCAGATAGATAGTTGCTTCGGCCAGCGGGATTCTGCCTTCGGGCATACCGACGAAGCTGACTGCCTGTTGTGCTGCTATGGCAACAGCGAGACCGTTGGGATTGGCGAGTCCGATATCTTCGGCTGCTGAAATCACTAATCTACGCGCTATAAAAACGGGGTCTTCACCAGCATCGATCATTCGGGCGAGATAGTACAAAGCGGCGTCGGGGTCGGAGGCGCGTATCGTCTTAATGAACGCCGAAATGGTGTCGTAATGCATGTCGCCAAGACGGTCATAACGTGATTGCCTTTGGACAGATTCTTCCATCGTTTCGACTTCAATTGCAATGTTTCCCGACTCGTCCCTCTCGGTCGATTCCGCGGCTAATTCGAGTGTGTTCAAAGCGGAACGAGCATCGCCGTTGGCAACTCGAAGCAAGAAGTGCATCGAGTCTTCGGAAAGTGAGACGCCATCCCGGCCAAGGCCGTGGTCTTCGTCTGTAATTGACCGTTCGATGATTTCGGTGATGTCTTCATCGAGCAGCGGTTCGAGTGTGTAGACTCGGGTTCTCGAAAGTAACGGAGAAATAACTTCAAATGAAGGATTCTCGGTGGTCGCGCCGATCAGCGTGACCGTTCCATCTTCTACATGGGGTAACAGGGCGTCTTGCTGCGATTTTGAGAATCGGTGAATTTCATCGATGAACAGGATAGTTTTTCGACCCATTTGTCCAAGCCGGTCGTTTGCCAACGCGATCACGGCTCGAACGTCTTTTACGCCTGAAGTCACTGCGCTCAACTGTTCGAAGTGGGAATTTGTCTCGCCGGCGACTAAGCGAGCTAGAGTAGTTTTTCCACTGCCGGGTGGTCCCCAAAGAATCATCGAAGGCAGACGATCTTCGTCGATAGCCCTACGAAGAACTTTGCCGGGGGTGAGGATGTGCTTTTGACCGACGTACTCATCAAGCGTTTTCGGACGCATGCGCGTTGCAAGAGGGGCGATGCGATCTTGAATCTCACGTTTACGATGGTCGAACAGCGTCATAGTCACAGGTTACGCCACCATTGTGTTGAGGGGGCAAGATGAATGGCAATCGAATGCTCTGCATCAAGTCGGCAATAGTGGTCGCATTTACTTTCGAGGCAATGCCTTTGGAACGATCTCGTTGTTCGAACGTCGGTTGAACGCCTTATGTCCGCCGTAGTTCATTTCGGCAACTGTCACCCCATCGCCGCCATCTCCGTATGGGGCAGCGTAGTGGCGCACAACTAGATCGCTCTTACTGAGGATATCTCGGCTTAATTGTTTTAACACGCCGGTACCATGACCGTGATTAATCTTGGCGATATGTAAGCGGGAATTGTGACAGTGCTGAAGGTGAACCAAAATAGCGGTTTCAGCTTCATGTGCCCGCATGCCGTGAAGATCGACCTCGATCTCTGCAGCATCGTAGCCGCTCGACGAGGCATTGGAGTTAGATTCCCATGTTTGCTCTGAAGTCGGCTTCGGGCGTCTGCGGCGTTTAGGACTCATTGTGCCGACTGACCCACAGCGAACTTTATTGCTTCGGCCACCGCGTGATCCTGAGTAGCGAGAACCGTACGAGGATCCAATAAGATTCGATCGTTTTCGATTCTGGCAATCACTGCAACGGGAGCTCGGCGAAGATTTGCGGAAAAACGATCTGCACTGCCAGACGGTTCGATGGTCAACACACTGGTTGGTAGTGTTTGACCCGGTAGCGAACCGCCGCCAACTGCAGATCGAGCTCGGTGAACCTCTCCGACACCTGATTCCGTTTGCCACATCGCAGCTCGGCGAGCGATGTCTGCTTCGCTCATCGAAATCATCTTCCATATCGGAATTTCTTCTTCGTGTGCGCCTTTTAGATACGAAACCAAAGTCGCAGCAATCATAGAAAGAGTCATCTTGTCGATTCGTACAGCTCGTGCGAGTGGGTGCTTCGAAACCAAATCAACCCACCGCTTTTCGCCAGCGATAAGACCTGCCTGAGGACCGCCCAATAGCTTGTCGCCCGAGAACAGCGTTAACGCCGCACCGACTGAAATTGAATCTTGCGCTTGAGGCTCTTGATCGAGTCCGTATTTTCGTGTGTCGACTAGACAGCCCGAACCAAGATCGTTGATTACAGGGATGCCGTGTTTTGTACCGACAGCGACCATGTCCGAAAGTTCAGCAACATGAGTGAAGCCTTCAACAACAAAATTGCTGGGATGAACTTTGAGAATAGCGGCAGTATTTGGTGTTATCGCCGCTTCATAGTCGGCTGCGTAGGTGCGATTTGTAGTCCCTACTTCGACGAGCGTTGCACCTGATTGGCGCATCACGTCTGGTATTCGAAAGCCACCACCGATTTCGACAGCCTCGCCACGAGAAACGATTACCTCGTTTTTCTCACCGTTCGCACCTACCACTGCAGCTAATGTGAGAAGTACAGCGGAAGCATTGTTGTTTACAGCGATCCCAGCTTCAGCACCTGTTGTCTGCGACAGCAGAGCGGAGATATGTGCGTTTCTGGAACCGCGCTTACCCGAGGCAAGATCAAACTCTAAGTCTGAATAGATCGATGCCGAGTCAGCCGCCGCTCGGGCAGCATCGCTACCTAGCGGCGAACGTCCAAGATTTGTATGAAGAACGACACCTGTGGCATTGACGACAGGTTTTGGCCAAGCGCCCCATGCTCGGTCGGCACGTTTTACGATTTCAGATACCATCGACTCAATATCAGGGACAGAGCCGGTGCTTTTGATTGCCGCACGAGCTTTTCCCAGCACTTCACGGGCTATGGCGGTAACGGCTTCGTGGGAAAAATTCCGAACAAGATCTACGACTTCTTCGGATTGAAGAAGTGTGTCTACCGATGGCAGTGATCGGTATGCGGACTCTGTCAAATGGACACTCCCAGCTCGTTTCCGCAATTCGCCTTTAGTCGACAATAAGCGAGTCAGTCGAACACTCACAATGCAATTTAGCGATTACAAGTACAAAAGTTTACTACTCTCGAACACGAATCTAGCTGGAAAAAGCACGGCGATGATGTTCGTACGGGCGTAAGATTACTCGGTTCGCCACTTATGTAACTGGCTCTGCTTGGAGTTCGAGTGTTAATCATCGGTCTTACCGGCGGTATAGGAACCGGAAAATCCGAGGTTTCTCACATTCTTCGTGAGCTAGGATCGGTGGTGATCGAGTCGGACAAGGTTGCTCACCAGTCCTACGAGCCGGGAACGAAGGCTCATGGGTTGATCGTGAACCAGTTTGGCGAAGACGTTCTGGACGATTCGGGTTTTATCGATCGGAAATCTCTGGGCAAAATCGTTTTTTCTGATCCCGCCCGGCGTTTGGAACTTGAGAAGATCGTATGGCCGGCGACGCGAGAGCTGACACTGGCACTCTTGAAAAAAGAGACGGAGCGCAGAACTAAAGTCGTTGTGGTTGAAGTCCCGAAATTATTCGAATCAGAATGGGACAATGTCGCCAATGTTGTCTGGACCGTTGAAGCGCCGAAAAGCTTGGTTTTTCAACGTGTTAAACGAAGATCGGGAATGAGTGAGTCAGATACGGAAGCCAGAGTTGCTGCGCAGCTCACGAGGCAAGAGCGTGTCGATAAGGCTGACATCGTGATCGAAAACGACGGAACGCTTGAAGATCTGCGCAATCAAATATCGAAACTCTGGAAATCAATCCACTAAGGAATGTATCCAGGTATGAATCCGAAATAGTTCACCGCTAATCGGTGAGGAAATGCCCTCAGGGCGTGAGTACTAATGGCCATAGAACAGAAATACAACGAGCAAAACATCGAAGACTACTACGTAGAGAAAGAGCCTTTTTACGTACCAACTTCCGACGAGATTGACATTTTTGAATCGGCCTACCGACAGCGAGTACCGATCCTCCTAAAAGGTCCTACTGGAACTGGTAAAACCCGTTTCGTAGAGCACATGGCTTGGCGCCTGAGCGAAGGCCTGACTGCACGAAACCCCGGTGATGCTGCTGAGAATGGCGCCGGCGAAAAGCTTCCGCTCATCACGGTCGCATGTCACGAAGACCTGACCGCCAGCGACCTTGTCGGTCGATACCTGCTTGATGCCGATGGCACTCGTTGGATCGACGGGCCGCTGACCCGCGCTGTAAAAGCCGGTGGAATTTGCTACCTCGACGAAATCGTCGAAGCCCGAAAAGACACCACCGTCATTATTCACCCACTGACCGACCATCGTCGCTCACTAACTATCGACAAGCTCGGATCGACGATAGAAGCTGCTGATGGCTTCCTACTGGTTGTTTCTTACAACCCTGGGTACCAGAATGCTCTAAAGGACTTGAAGCACAGCACACGTCAACGTTTCGTTGCGCTTGAGTTCGATTTTCCTGAAGAAGAGCGAGAAGCACAGATTATTGCTCACGAATCGGGTTGTGATTCCGACACTGCTGAACGATTGGCACGACTCGGGCTCAAGATTCGAAACCTTCGTGAACATGGCCTTGAAGAAGGCGCTAGCACTAGAATGCTTATCTACGCAGGTCGCTTGATTAAAGAAGGCGTATCGCAGCGACGAGCATGTCAAGTATCCGTAACTTGGGGTATTACTGATGATCCTCAGATTCAGCGCAGCATCGACGAGGTTGTAACTTCGATCTTCGCGTGAACACTACCGTGAATTCCAAAGGGCTTACGATCAACCGGCTCGAAACTACCCTAAAGCAGTATTCAGGCAAGAAGCATGAAGCACTGGGCAGCAGTGCCCTCGCGGCCGTGAGCGTGTTGTTCAACGTTACAAACGGTGAACCGTGCGTGTTGATGATTAGGCGAGCGGAAACACTCAGGAACCACAGCGGTCAATGGGCGTTTCCGGGTGGAATGATCGAACAGTCTGACAATTCGCCAATGCATGCGGCATTGCGAGAGACGAATGAAGAACTTGGAATCAAGTCGGATGATATCGATATTTGGTGTCAGATGCCACCAATCGATACCTCAACAGGATTCGAAGTTTGGCCATACGCAGGTAGGGTAACCGACGGCGTGCAAATTACGCCTGAAGAAGCTGAGGTTGCGGATGTAGTAAACGTACCTGTGAGGGTATTTGTGGACGCTGCATCTCGACGATCGATCACAGTCGTCCGGGAAAGTGGAGTACGCAAACTATCCGCATATGCCTATGAGGATCGCGTGATCTGGGGAGCATCTGCTCAGATAATTACGAACACTATCGACATTGTGATGAACGCAGAATGAAACAGTCTGACAAAGGGCAAGACCAGATTTGACCAGTTCCGACGATGCAAAGCAAAACGCAATCGAGATGACCCGTAAGGAACTAGACCAGTTCCCGGCACCAGTGCTCGAACGATACGAAATTGCCCTCGAAAAGCTAAATGGACGATTAGCTGACGAAACATGCCAGCTATGGGCACAAGAAGGCTTGGAAATCGCCAGCAAAACTGTGAGGTCGTGGGAAGCAGCTGCGGAGTTTTTCGATGCTTCAGTAGCGGTTCAACGACAGCTTCCTTCGGGCCAATTCCTGAAGTGGGCGAAGACTGGCACATCGCTTTGTGAAGACTCGCCGTCATTGGCAGTTGCATATTTCAAGTCGTCACCAAAAGCGATGCTTCGCCTACGTCCTCGGTATATCGACGACTGGGCGAACGTGTGCAGAGCGCTATATCGCGGCACTTGGAAATCATCAGCTCTTGCTTGCCGACTCTTCGAAGCGACTCCCGATCTGCTCGAAACGCTTTCATTTGAAGAATTCTGCCATTTTGGTGAATTCCTAGAAATTCTCTCACGTCGATCCTACGATCAGGCAGGCGACGCTCTCGGTGCCGGTATCGACCTGTTTCCGAAAATTACCGGAGATGTCGATAGATTTATCAACCTTGCTCAGATCGTTGCTGAGAAATCATGGCGAGAAACAGCTGTGCTTTTCGACTCTGCTACCGCCTCTCTTGTCGAACTCGGAGCTCCCCACAGAGCGCCGTTGATTTCACTCGCACGTCGACTCGTTATCACTGGGGTTAGTGATGCGGCTGGAGTGTTGCGAGACGGTGCAAATACAGTCAATAGGATTCCAACGGACAACCGCGATCGTCTTCTAGAAATGACCGACGGTATCGCAGCTGTCTCGGCTCCTGCCGCTCCTGAGTTTCTGAAGATCGTTCCTGAAATACTTGAACGAGTGACGTTCGATCAGATGGGCCAATGGCAGACTGAAGGCCTACGCACAGCCCGTGAGAGCGATGAAGCTGCTGTCACTTACTTCAAGCTTCAATCGCCAGCTAGCCAAGAAATCCTCGATTCGCTGTCATCTTCTATTGAACTTTCGAGAGTTCGAGACGTCATCCAAATGTACTGTCTGGCACTTACAGGTCGCACTATCGACGTTCAGGCTGCCGCTGCGCTTGCCGAGAAGAATATTGGGTGGTTCCAGGGCGAACTGCCAACGACCGAAGGCACCACGATTTACATGCCATCGGTTATCAATCGGTACACGACCAAAGACGAAAACTTTGGATTCTTCAAAGTGATCTCAACGCATCAGATCGGGCACATCGAATTTGGCTCTTTTGCATTCGATTTCAATATTGAATCGACTCTATTTGACGATCTTCGCCCCCGCCTTCCGGGTGCGTCAGAATTAAGGGCCGCCAAAGCAGCCGATGAAGCCGAAAAGAAAGCAGCGTTAACGCCGCCACAGGTAGTCGTTTTTGGTCATGAGCCTCCCTCGGAACCAACACCTGAGGCAGCAGAACCGGTAGCTGTTGCTCCCCGAGAATTTCTAACCGATATGAGCCGGTTCTTCGATCTGTTTCAGGAACGTCGATTGGCTCTTGATGCATTCACCGTGCTCGAAAGCTCTCGTATCGACGGATATGTCGAAGAGCTTTACCCAGGCGTGATGACGATGTACGACATGGTTCGTACCGCTTCGCTCGAAGCACGTCCTGATGTAACCGATCTACCAGCCAGAGAAGCACTCGTTGAATTCATGATTCGGGTAAGTCTTGGTCAGGTCGACGAGATGCTCGTGCCATCAGAGCACCTTGACGTTGCTCGTAAATTGCGCAAGCTGATACGACAAGTCACTTCGGCAGAGGCGATTGTAGAAGATGCCGCTGAAGCAGCGATTCGTGCCTATTCGATACTTATAGATGTGAAGAACGAAGAAGTCGACGATGACGATTTCGAACAGCTAGAGCCTGAAGATGAAGACGACGAGACAGCTGAAGATGAGGACGATGTAGTCGACCCAGAAGAGGTTATCCAGCAGTTTATGGGCCAAGCATCACCAGACGGCGAAGGTGAGGGTGAGCCTGAAGAAGGCGAGTCGAGCGAACAAGATTTAGAAGGCGAAGGTGAAGAAGATTACTCATCGCCTCAAGAAGTCGACTACCGAGGCGAGTTTAAACCTGAGCTTTCACAGCTGCTATCTCAAATGCAGATGATGGAAAATGGCGAAATGTCCGAGTCAGGTGAAATGGAGCCGATCACTCAAGAACAGCTCGAAGAGATGATGAAGAACGCGCCAGAGATGGACATGGAGCAGACGGAGGGCGAAGAGGGTGGCGATCAAGAGGTTTCCGAGATGATCGAAAACCTGATGAAAGAACTACAGAAGCGCGATCCTGAGAACCAACAGTTCCAGCCAGGACCTTCGCAGCACGTCGATGAAGATGGTGGTCCTCTGACCGCTACTGAACCCGAGACCTTCACATACCCTGAATGGGATTTCAGGGCAAATGAATATAAGCCAAACTGGTGCATGGTTCACGAGAAGATCATGGCCGATGGTGAACCTAATTTCTTCCGCGAGACTCTCGCAGATAACTCCGGGCTAGTCGCCCAAATAAGGCGTCAGTTCGAGTTAGTCATCCCAGAGATGTACCGCAAGCAGAAGCGACTTGAAGACGGCGAAGAATATGATCTCGATTCTGTTTTGGAAGCGTTGATCGATCTTAAAATCGGTGTATCGCCAGAAGAGAAACTCTACTGGCGTCGAAACAAAAACGAACGATCGGTTGCAGTAGCGTTCCTGTTGGATCTCTCTGCGTCTACAGCAGAGGCGATTGACGATGCTAAGAAGCCGTCCGACGATTGGGGTGCGCCTGACGACCCTGTGGAATACATGGTTTGGTTGCGTTCACGTCGATCTGAAGGCCTTCGTCGCACTTACAAGCGAATCGTCGATGTTGAAAAAGAGGGAATTACTCTTTTGGTCAACTCGCTCGAAACGATCGGTGATATGTACGGAATCTACGGATTCTCCGGCTACGGTCGGGAGAATGTAGAGTTCTACACGATCAAGGATATTGACGAGAAATTCTCTGACATGGTTCCTCGACGTATCGACAGAATCGCACCGCTTCACGCAACTCGAATGGGTCCTGCGATTCGTCACACAGCCGCTAAGCTCAATGAGGTCGAGGCACGTTCGAAATTCCTGTTCCTCATCTCAGACGGGCGACCACAGGACCGCGGTTACTCTCGTGAAGGCGTCGAAAAAGAATACGCGGTGCACGACACCCGTCAGTCGCTTATTGAAGCCCGTAATATGGGTATTACGCCGTTCTGTCTGACCGTCGATAAGGCTGGACACGATTACATGAAGACGATGATGGAAGACTTTAGCTATGAAGTTCTGCCGGATATCAGCCTTCTTCCGAAACGCCTGCCGCAGCTTTATCGCAACCTGACAACGTAATTCCCTCTCATCACCCTCTCTGAGGGCGGGAGGGCGAATTACGTTGGGACTTCATGCGTTGGCTTCGGGCGTAACGATGCATTTTGGCTACGGAGTACGCACAGCGTTCGATTTTCGGCTGATTACGCGTCCGAGTTTCTGGCGTAATCGTTAGGAACGAGCTGGTGAAGTGATCGGGTGTCTTAGCCGTTATCAGCTAGAACATCGCCGAAAAACAGTTCGAGAACTCGATCTGCCCAGTCTGAATCGATCAAAATAACGTCCGAGGTTTCGTTTGCCACGGCAAAACGGCTTACGCCATCATCAGTGATGTCGCCGATCGTCATGGTCAGGCGCCGAACTTCAATAACGTTGGTTTCATCGTTTCGATTTTCAATTCGAACAGCGATGTACGGCGCTTCAAGAATCGTACCGTAAGGGGCGTAATCAACATCGTTTTGGAGATTTAGTGCTACGGCCCCGCTAATCTGTGGGTTGCCGAAGTGCTCTATTTCAGCCATGAGGGCGTCGCCGTCAGCCAACTCAGACCCAATGCATGGATCAGTCGTTAACGGGATGTCGCATATCGTCCAGGTATCGGTATCACGCTCGTAACCGTACGCACGGATTACTTCGTTATTGTCGAACAGGATTACTTCACGAGGATCGCCGGTTAGAGAGTATATCCACTCTGGGTATGGAGGTTCATCAACCAAACGCTCAAGAACCCGTCCCCAAGTCGAATCGACAAGAACAAGCTGAGGGAAACCTTCTACCCGAGCGTAGTTGTTCTCGCCATCTGGGGTGTTGTTACCTAGAACCAGTTTCACAACGGTACCGTCACGCAGAGTGACAGCGAACTCGGCAGACGGATCATCTAATCCATAAAGCGTTATATCGTCGATCGATTGAGACAAAACTCGCTGAGTTCGCGGTCCACCGAGAAGTTGGGTAATACCACCCCAACGAAAGAGATCAGCAGGAACATTATCGAGGTCGTCGAAGTACCACCTATTTAGGTCTTCACGAAGCGACCAACTGGATACTTTTTCACCAGTGTCGATACTGATGTTTCTAAGATCATCAGGTGAAAGTGTGTAGAAGAACGGTGGGACTGGCTCTTTAGCCTCCACGGGCGGGTTCGTAATGACCCATGTGACACCTATTGAAACGTAAGAGAGGATAGTTATTAGGACGAGCAGAAAACGCAGGTTCATATTTTTAGCGCCTTCTCCACCATGTCCAGAACCCAAATAGACTGATCAAAGATGGCATGAGAAGCCATCCAGACCAACGAACGAAATCACGTTCATTCTTGGTTAGGAACAACTGCCTGTTCGCATCAGTCTTCGCTCGAATCGAAATTAGCTCGTAGTCTTTGGCAAGATAGTTGACTGAATTGACGAACAGATCGGAGTTATTCGCAGAACCAAAGTAGTTGTTGGTAGCGAAGTCAGTATCCCCAATTACGATCATATTCAGTGTGACGAGCTGCTCTCCGTCTGAATAAACACCACCAGCAACTTCACCAACCGCCTCAACGACAACCGCAAGTGGCAGCGGGCCGGCAATTTCAGTGTCGATATCGAATGCGAGAGTGTCTGGATCCGTTTCCGACCAACTGCTGAGAGTGGTGGAAGCCAGTATTCCCTGCTTCACAAGAGGGGTTACTTCATCGACAAGAGGAATTGATCCTGGGTCGATAGCCCAACCGAAGTGGGTTGTTCCAGGCATGTAAAGAACTTCAAATCCTATAGTCACTGGGTGCGCTGGAATCTGACCATTGCTCTTCTTGACTTGGATGAATGTGGGGCTTGGAGCGACGAAGCTTGCCGTATCAGCAGCTTCACCATCACCAATTGCCACAGCGTAGCGAGACAGGAACTGTTTGAAGCTTTCCGGAGTTACGTCAGGCTCAAACAAAAATAGGATGCTACCGCCGAGCCGCGCATAGTTTAGTAGCGCCTGCTGGTCGATCGGAAGTAAGTCTTGTATCGGGTTTGCGAAAACTATTGCGGCAGGAATTTCCTGGGGATTGCGCGATGACATCCGAGTGCCGAGTTCCTGGAGAGTCTCGTTCAAGACAACGTAGTTTTCACGGTTTAACGCACGAGCTGCGAGCCCGATAGCTGTCGTGGTGGATACATCGGTTAGGTCACGCTCTGAGTGACCGGTGATGAAAATAACTTTCTTTTGGGCTATCTGGTTGATTACCAGTAGTCCAGTTACAACCTGTTGCTCGGTAAATACGTTAGGGCCTTCCGATGGGTTGGTACCTACGATAACTTGGGTTCGACGACTCTCAACCCCTTCGATGGCTAGAGCCGGGAACTGAGTCACGCCTAGGGCAGTGGCAACGTTCGGATTTAATTCTGGGTCTACTCGTACATAGGTAAGTTCGAAGTCGCCAGATCGACGACGGAACTCCCTGAGCATGTCGTCGGTGTTTCGCCATGCAGCTGCTTCAACCGCTGTGTCGGTCGTGAAAAACGCAGTGATTTTTACAGGTTCTTTCAAGTTTTCGAGCGTGTTGATTACTTGCTCTTCGAGCAAGAACTGTTTGGTAGCTGTCGTGTCGATACGCAACCACCCTTCGGGGTTCGGTCGATCAGTTGCCCAGAGAAGAGTGAAGTTAAGCACCACAGCGATGGCTAAGAAGACGATGAAAACGATTGCCGTGTTGAGTCCGTACCGGCCACGACGGCCGAATACTGCCTGACGAACCGTTGCGAGCGAGATAATCGCGTCGATGATGAGAAGGATCAAACCTATCCCGGCAACGATGAACGCTGGGCCTTCAAGACCGCGTAGGAACACCCAAATGAGTACTCCGAAAACGACGGCACCGACACCGACGAGCGCGAGCGCCTGCCTGATCGATTTCGTGTTGTTTTTCAGACTCTGTAGAATCGGAGTCTTTTCACGAAGAGAATCGGAGGTTGGCCGACTTTCGGGGTTGTTCTGCTGATCTGTGGACATCTGCTGAATACTGGCCTAGCGCCATCGCCTTGCTTCCAACACAAGAACTGTGAGGAGCAAGAACACTGCTGTTATTGATAAGTAGTAGGCAATATCCGTTACCGAGATAATGCCTCGTGCGAAATCTGCGAAGTGACCACCCTCGGCCACTCCAAAGCTATCAAGATCGAAAACCGAGAACGAAGCACCTAGTTGGAATGCATCCATAACCTGAGCTGCGGTCCCCGAAAGTCTTGCGCTTACGAAATCGATAATCGTCAGCGTCGTGAGAATTCCAGATCCAACGACGAGCCCCACGATCTGGTTACTACTAAGCGCTGAGGCGAACAGTCCAACCGCAAGAGTTGCCGATGCGTACAAGGTAAGCCCGACTAATCCGGTGAGTAACGGGCCGATGTCTGGATCGCCGTAGACGAACAGCACAAGCACGAAGTAGAGCGAAAGCCCGACCATAACCATTGTAGTAACTAAAGCTGCGATGAACTTTCCGAAAACAATTTCAAATTCACGCAGGGGTGAAGTCAACAACAATTCAAGCGTTCCCAATTTTTGCTCTTCAGCAAGGAGACGCATCGTGAGGGCTGGTGACATGAAAATCATGAAGAAAATCGCACCGGCCAAGTAACCACGAATGCTTGCTTCAGCGAACGCATCGGAGACCGATGCGACGAAGAAAAAGCCTGTTATAGCAAGGAACGCCGCCGAAACCACGTAGGCCATCGGTGAGGCAAAGTATGTGCGAATCTCTTTGATCGCTATGACGGATATGAAACGCAATTCCTACTCGCCTAAATTCTCTTCGGTTGTCAGTTCGAGGAAGATCTCTTCAAGTGTCATCGGTAGAGGTGTCAAGTTAGCCAGCCCCCAGCCGTTGTTGATGATGGTCTTCGCAATAGTTTCGGTTGCCATAACATTAGGTCGGGCATCCACAATGAACGGAAGAAAGTCTTCTCGTTCCGAACGTTGTAATACCGATGCTCGCTGGTCAGAGCGGGCGTCGACTACATCGGAAATATCTCGCATAGCGTTGATAAACGCTGGTGCTTCTGCTCCCCTAACGCTGATTTCAATTCGTTCAGCGTGCTGGAGCTTCTCGGAAAGATCGTCTGGCTTGTCATCAGCAACGATACGACCATCGTTGATCACAAGCACTCGCTTACATATAGCGCTGACTTCAGGGAGAATGTGGGAACTGAGAAGCATGGTGTGTTCTTCACCTAAGTTGCTAATCAATTCTCGAGTTTCGACAACCTGAATCGGGTCGATACCAATAGTTGGCTCATCCATTACAAGCACATCGGGCTCGTGAAGGATGGCCTGTGAAATACCCACACGCTGTCGATAACCCTTAGAAAGCCTACCCACAAGTGTGTTCCTGTATTCACCAAGTTTCACCATGTCGATGACCTTAGGCAAACGTTCTTTCACCCAAGATTTGTTCATGCCACGGATTTCACCCATATAGGTGAGATAGTCCGTAACTGTCATATCTAGGTAGAGCGGAACGGTCTCTGGCAGGTAACCGATGTGCCGGCGAACGTCGAGAGAGTGGGATACGACGTCGTAGCCGCCAACGGTTACATCGCCCTGAGTCGGGGGCGTGTATCCCGTCACAACTCGCATGGTTGTCGTTTTACCTGCGCCGTTCGGGCCGAGGAATCCGACGATTTCGCCCTTGAGCACTTCGAACGAGATGTCGATAACGGCCGGGTAGGGACCGTAACTTTTCGACATGTGCTCAATTTTGATCAACTACTCACTCCGGTTTTCGGTTGAATGATGGCGATTCCCACCACAACGGAACTATTCTGCCAAAATTAAATGCGCCGTGGGGCTCACGGCACGTGGATACGGCAGATTTATTCTCGCGTATTTCAAATCTCAAATATCTTATCCAAGCAAATTAGCAACGGCTACACGCTTTCGTTGCTTCAAGCGGTTTTTTAGCAAATACTTGCAGAATGACATCTAGCGACGAACGAATAAATTATCTCGACCACGCTGCAACCACTCCGGTTCGACCTGAAGTGTTCGAAAAAATGCTTCCGTACTTTTCCCAGAAGTTCGGTAACCCTTCGAGTTTGTACTCGTTGGCAGGGGAAGCACGGTACGGAATCGACGAGGCGCGGGAGCAATTAGCGTCGGTTTTGAGTTGCCGCTCTGGGGAAATAATTTTCACGGGCGGGGGGTCTGAATCAAATAATCTTGCAATTAAAGGATCCGCGGCAATGCGTTCACCTAACGGTGGGCACATTATCACCACCGCTGTTGAACATCACGCCGTCATTCACCCTATTGAGCAACTCGAAAAACTGGGATACGAGGCTACATATGTAGGAGTCGACAGCACGGGCAAGGTCGACCCGGTCGATTTTGCCCGTGCTGTCAGACCCGATACCTTCTTTGCCAGCGTGATGCTGGTGAACAATGAAGTAGGCACGATTCAGGACGTAGCGATGATAGCCCAGCGAACTCGAGAGGCATCAAAGTTGCTTGGCGGAGACGTGCTAATTCACACTGATGCGGTGCAAGCGGCTGGAAAGCTTTCGCTGAACGTGAACGATCTTGGAGTTGATCTACTCAGCCTATCGGCACACAAGATCTACGGCCCCAAAGGCGTAGGCGCTCTTTATGTGAGGCGAGGCGTGGAGCTAGAGCCGCTAATTGCCGGTGGTGGGCAGGAACGCCAGCGTAGGTCTGGTACCGAGAATGTCGCAAGTATCGTCGGGTTTGGTGAGGCCATAACGCTCGCTGAGTCTGAACGAATCGAATCTAGAAAGCGGATAAAACAACTCGCGACCAAGCTGGTCTCCGGCGTCGCCGAGCGAATTCCTTCTTCGACATTCAATGGCAGCAAGACAGATCGAGTTCCAGAAATATCGAACTTTTCTTTCACGGGTGTGGAAGGAGAACCAGTGCTGCTGGGATTGGACTTTAAAGGAATAGCGGCTTCGAGTGGTAGCGCCTGTAGCAGCGCATCGCTTGAACCGTCTCACGTGCTTCTCGCTATGGGAATCGACCCAGCGCTGGCGGTGGGCAGTGTTCGGATATCTTTTGGTAGAGATACAACCGAAACTGATGTTGATGACGTACTTCAAGCGCTGAAAGATGTTTTAGACCAACTAGCGACGTTTCCATCGGCGCAAAAATAGACGCGCAATATTTATCGAATATCGAGTTAAAATTCGCTCATTCGCTGAGTCTTGGCAATAATTAGTTCTGCAAACGTGAAAATACTGTGCGGTATCGACCGTACATCGTGTACTCTCGCTTGTCGGTTCGGGGTAGTCCCGGACAGTGGAGCAATGGATGACTGAAGAGAATCGAACTGAACAGGACGCTGCTGAGGAATCTCAGATGACTAATGAGGATACCGCTGTGTCAGAGGACGCAAAACCGGCCGTTGAATTGGCTAGTTTCGAATTTGGCGAGCAAGCAGTAAAAAGCTTTCCGATACATGTTTCCGGTGCACTCGAGTACGCTCGAGCTAACAAGTACGAGTACGGTCCGCGTCTACGTGACGCTGAGCTGACTTGGAACGTTGTTTCTGCCGAAAAAATGGCTGGCGACATGGTCAGGGTCCGACTCGAGTTCATCCCGACTTCCGGTTTCCGGGGTGATCCTGGATCGGAATATATGGATATTGACGCGGGTGGAGCCGTTCTTGCCCGACGCCAACTCAGTGTGCCCAAAGAGAACAAACCGTTCATGCTTATGGGTATTACAGCATTCTCTGTCATTTTGGCAGTGGTACTCATCAGTATGCTCACGGTGTTCAAGACCGAAGGCGGAGACCCGCTCTACATCGCCGGTCGAACGCTCTGGATTAGAGCCGAAGAGCCGAAACAGCAGCAATTCATCACATACCAAGGTGCCGACACGAACGGGATAATCTACAACTGGGCGATGAAGCCTGAAGACGAGGCGAATAACGAGCTTGTTTACGTGAAAGTAACGCTGAACAATGAGACTTCCGGTGTGGTCAATCTGATCGTCGATGAAAGCTCGGCTTTATTATTGGACAGCAACAAAAGCGCGTATCAGCCGATCGATACGATTAGCCGGGCTTACTCAGCAGAGGCTGCGCCTAGATTCTTAGTGCCTGGGTTTATTCCCATTTGGGGCACGGTGAAAATGAATGGTGGTGATCAGGTCACGGGAATGATGGTTTTCGAACTTCCAAGAGGCAGTTCGTTCTCAGAATTACGATGGACCGCTTCTGATTCTGTGACTATTCGATACGACTAACCTATGTACAGTCGAAAATCTGCCTCGGATTCACGCTAGAATCGGGACACGATGTCACCAACTTCCGATACTGCTAACTCTGCAGAAACAATTGCCTCACCTGAACTCTCTGGTGATCCTACCGGCGAGGTAGGTGTTCGTTCAAAGGCGACTAAAAAGAAGACAGCAACTGGAAAGAAGCTGTCACCGGGTCGGCGTCAATTTCTTGACTTCAAAGCGGCTTATCCTGATTCGCTTTTGCTGATTCGTATGGGCGATTTTTACGAGGCTTTCGACGAAGATGCCCACACACTGTCTAAAGTACTCGGGATTACGCTTACTTCACGGGAATCAGGAGCTGGCGGAAAAGCTCCGCTCGCTGGAATTCCGTATCACGCACTTGATAATCATCTTGGGACACTCGTTGCTGCTGGCTTGAAGATCGCTATCGCCGAGCAGACAAGTGATCCTACAAAATCAAAGGGATTAGTCGAGCGTGCCGTAGTACGTGTCGTGACTCCAGGAACTGTGATCGAGCCGGCGCTACTGGATCAATCGACGAACAACTACCTCGCTGCACTTGTCTCGGATGGCGAGCGAGCGGGACTAGCGTACGTTGATATCTCAACAAGTGAATTTGTCACCGGGGATTTTCCCTTGGCAGATATTAAAGACGAGCTGTTTCGCCTTGCGCCAGCGGAACTGATCGCTGACACGCTTTCTCTCGAACAAATTGCTACAGATCAAAAGTCTGGCATGGTGGTTCGCCCGCTGGATGAAACACGGCTTGATACCGATCTATCTACGTCTCGCCTGCTCGAACACTTTAAAGTGAACACACTAGAGGCGTTCGGGTGCGAAGACATGCCCTTGGCGATAGTCGCTGCATCATCAGTACTCGATTTCGTGGCCGACACCCAGTTTGGGACCATCCCGCAATTAACTTCTCTACGCACTGAGTCGATCAATTCGTATATGAAGCTCGACCAGAAGGCGCTGAGAGACCTCGAAGTCTTCAGCTCGTCGATTGGTAAGACGTCCGCACCTACTCTCTATCGCACTTTGAATTTCTCTAAAACCGCGATGGGTGCCCGAACTTTGCGAGCGTGGCTAACCCGGCCGCTGCTTGAACCCGATGACGTACAGCGCCGGCAAGAAGTTGTTGCAGCGTTTGTCGGTGACCAGGGAGCCAGTTCGCGTGTTCAGGGTCTATTAGGGCAGGTGTCTGATCTCGAACGCCTCACTAACCGGGTGAGAACCAATACCGCCACTCCTCGTGATCTAGCTTCACTTCGAACTGGGCTGGTTGTAATTCCTGAACTAATCGCTTCACTGCCAGATGCCGTTATTCCTGGTGGTTCAGTAATCGGTCGACTTCACTCGTCGTCGGAAGCCGTTGAGCTGCTCAATGCGGCGATCCCGGACGAGCCTTCGATCACAGTTGGGGAAGGCTCGGCAATCCGTGAAGGATTTCATGCGGAACTTGACGAGGTCAAATCACTTTCTGGCGATGCTCGATCGAGTATTGCCGCTCTCGAAGCCGATCATAGAGAAACTACCGGTATCAAAAGCCTGAAAATCGGCTATAACCGGGTGTTCGGTTACTATCTCGAAGTTACCAAAAACAATGCTCATTTGGTTCCTGATTCGTTTGAACGGCGTCAGACGCTTGCGAACGGAGAACGATTCATCACTCCACAGCTCAAAGAACTTGAGTCAAAAATTCTCAGTGCCCGTGATCGAATCAGCGAGCTAGAACGTGAAGTATTTCGACGTGTTTGCGGAGAGGTTGCTGTTCACGGCGACAGAATCATGGAAACGGCAAGTGCGCTTGGTGTTCTCGATGCGCTGGTTTCAATGTCACAGGCAGCCGCTGAGAACGGTTGGGTACGACCGTTAGTAGATGACGACACCGCTCTTCAAATTGAGGGCGGACGGCATCCGGTGGTTGAATCATCGTTGGGGCCAGGCCGATTTATATCCAACGATATCGATCTTTCGAACGATCAACGACAAGTGATGATCATCACCGGTCCGAACATGTCAGGTAAGTCGACTTATATTCGGCAGGCGGCGGTATTGGTGCTCATGGCACAGGTTGGGAGCTACATACCGGCTACGAAGGCGAGAATCGGAGTTGTGGACCGCATTTTCACGAGGGCAGGGCTCTCCGACGATATTTCAGGTGGACAATCGACATTTATGGTCGAGATGGTCGAAACAGCGTCGATACTGAATCAGGCGACGAGTCGTTCGCTGGCTATACTCGACGAAATCGGTCGTGGCACTTCTACCTACGACGGGTTGGCGATAGCTCGATCTGTTGCTGAGCATATTCATAATTCGCCTAAATTGGGCTGTAAAACCCTTTTTGCTACTCACTATCACGAGATGACTGAACTGGCCGATCAACTGCCACGGGCGCACAACTTACGTGTTGCAGTCTCCGAAGAGGCCGGCGAAGTTGTGTTCCTGCACCAGATCGTACCCGGAGGGGCCGACCGTTCGTACGGAGTGCACGTTGCACGTTTGGCGGGAATGCCGGGAGCCGTGGTGAGTAGGGCATGGGATCTTCTCGATGAGCTGGAGAACAGCGCCAAATCGACACCTCGACCGGCAGGATTCCAGTTACAGATGCCTCTTGGGGATCAGCAGTTGAGTAGTGACCTTGTAGATGAGCTGAAAGAACTCGACGTCTCGAACATGACGCCTATGGAGGCGATAAATACGTTGTTCAGGCTTCAAGAGCAGGTCAAACTAGAAGACGACTAATCATCCTCAGTGTGATTACCGCCCGGTTCATCGCTAACACACTTTAGTTAATTACTAAGTTTGAGAAGATCGCGTTAGTCATGTCGATTTCGTTGTAGGATGCCCCGAATACGTACAATTCTCAATTTTCTAGAGAAGTACACCAACTCAACTCGGAGACTGGAATGGAACTAGGTTTCTTTACGATGCCACTGCACCCACCTGGTGCAAATATCGCAGATACGCTCGAGGCTGATCTAAAACAGCTTGTCTACCTTGATGAATTAGGGTACTCCGAAGCGTGGATTGGGGAACACTACACAGCCGAATGGGAAAACATCCCTGCGCCTGATTTACTCATAGCTCAGGCTCTCGGTGTTACCTCGCAGATTCGCTTAGGGACAGGTGTCACGTGCATGCCCAACCACAATCCGTTCTATATCGCTCATCGAATCGCTCAACTCGACCAAATGTCGAAAGGGCGCTTGAACTGGGGAGTTGGCTCAGGTGGTTTTCCTGGAGATCTTCATGTGAACGGGTTTGACCCGCGATCGGGCGATAATCGAGAGATGACTCGACAGGCGATCGAGTTGGTGCTGCAGTTATGGAAAGATCCCAAGCCAGGGAATTACAAGAGCAAATGGTGGGAATTCAATATCCCGGAACCAGAAGAAGATATAGCTCTCCGGGTCCATATCCGACCCTATCAGGATCCTCATCCTCCTATCGGAGTGGCTGGTGTATCTCCAAACTCCGAGACGCTCACATTGGCGGGCGAACGAGGCTGGCTTCCGATGAGTATCAACTTCGTTCCTGAGGCAATGCTTCGTTCTCACTGGACCGCAGTTGAAGCCGGGGCTTCGAAAGTAGGGAAGGTAGCCGACCGTTCGAACTGGAGAATTGCCCGAGAGGTAATGGTTGCGGATTCGAGTGCCGAAGCCCGTAAGCAGGCTCTGACGGGGACGTTGGCACGAGACATGGAGGGGTATTTCCTTAAGTTACTGCCACGATCGAAGATGATGGGACTTCTCAAGATCGATCCGAACATGCCTGACTCCGACGTAACTGTCGAATATCTCATAGACAACATATTCATCGTGGGATCACCCCAAGAGGTAACTGAAAAGCTGTCTGCCATGGAAGAATCTGTCGGTGGGTTTGGAACACTCATGGCTATGGGGCACGAGTGGGAACCTGAAGGGTTTTGGAAAACCTCATTGGGCTTACTCAAACAAGAGGTATTACCGAAGATCGGCACGTGATATCGACTAGGAGTATCGATGGAATTGCCTGATGCCGCCGGTGGAAATGTTTGTCACACACGTGACTAGGGTGGCAGACCGTCACATCGGTCGATCACAACTAATAGCGATGAAAGACCTGTGGAACCCGGACTCTTCGCAATTCTCGGTCTGTTCGTTGGCGCTGTAATCAACGTCGTCATCGATTGATCCCCTCCTCACTACCCCATCGAAGGCGTTGTTGCTCATCGAGCGCGTCCATATCCCGTCTGGTATTGGGTTTGTACTTAGGGATTTTGATTAGTGGAACCGTTGAAATCGTAGTGTATGTAGCTCGATTAATAGGTTTAAATCGAGTGTTGATACCCTACGGTCCGTATTAAATTGCTGGCGGAATTGTTTCGATGTTTTATTTCGAAACGTTAACTGTTCGCGATTTAGCAGACTGGCTCTCGACTACCTTCTAGGAGATCGAAACTGTGATTAATGTCCACGTGATGCAGGTTGGTGTGCTTGCAACGAACTGCTATGTTATTCACTCGGACGGCGAGTCTGACTGCATAGTGATCGACCCCGGTGCTGAACCTGCGAAGATCGTCGGATTCATCGAAGAAAACCAGTTGACACCTGATTCGATAATTTCAACGCACGCCCATGCAGATCACACCGGGGCAGTAGCGCCGTTAGTTGAACGGTATGGCTGCAGTTTCTTGATCGGGCATGAAGATGTCGCCGCAGCCGCTAAGCAGATTGATTGGCTGAAGAACATGCTGGGTGACTTTGTAGAGCCTCCTGCGCCGTCTCAGGCACTCAAGCACGAGGATGTCGTGTCGGTGAAAGGTGTTGATATCAAAGTACTTTCTACTCCCGGTCACACTGAAGGCAGCAGCTCGCTCTACATCGCTGGGCATGTATTTACTGGCGACACGTTGTTCCGAGAGTCGATCGGTCGGTTTGATCTATCTGGTGGTGACGAGCAGCAGGAGATCGCCAGTATTCGAAACGTGCTGTTCAAGCTTCCTGACGAAACGGTCGTCTGGCCAGGTCATGGACCTTCGTCAGTCATTGGTCACGAAAAGGTCGCCAACCGTTTCGTTCGTTAGGTGTCCGAAGACCAGATGTTAAGAAAGCAATTTAAGTAAGAATGTAAAAACGCCCGGGTCGATTACGACCCGGGCGTTTTGTTTAGCGATTTTAGGTTCGTCTGCTTCTCGGAAGATTCCTATTCGTCAGTGATTAGACGAAAAGAGGTCCGAAGATTAGCGAAACGATTGCCATGAGCTTCAGCAGAATGTTGATCGCAGGACCCGATGTATCTTTGAACGGATCACCAACGGTGTCACCGGTAACTGCAGCAGAGTGGGTATCAGAACCTTTACCACCGAAGTTGCCAAGTTCAACAAACTTCTTAGCGTTGTCCCATGCTCCACCTGCGTTAGCCATGAAGATGGCCAACAAGAATCCCGAAACGATCGATCCTGCGAGCATGCCACCAAGAGCATGAGCTCCCATCAGTGAACCAATCGCGATTGGAGCGATGATTGCGATGAGACCCGGCACGATCATTGCCTTGAGTGAACCCTCAGTGCTGATTGCAACTGCTCGAGCAGCATCAGGCTTCACGCCTTCTTTACCTTCTCGAAGACCAGGGATCTCTCGGAACTGACGTCGAACTTCTTCGATCATCGCTGCAGCAGCTGTTCCAACTGCCTGCATCGTAAGACCTGAGAACACGAACGGAAGTAGTCCACCGATGATCGTGCCCATTAGAACCTTAGGGTTCAATAGGTCGAGTTCGGTGACCCCGGTGGCGAATGCATATGCCACTAGAAGAGCCAGGGCCGTTAGAACGGCCGATCCGATGGCGAAACCCTTACCGGTAGCAGCAGTGGTGTTGCCAAGAGCATCTAGAGAGTCTGTACGCTCTCGTACTTCAGGTTCGAGGTGAGCCTGTTCGGCAATTCCACCAGCGTTATCGGCAACAGGGCCGTAAGCATCCGTAGCAAGAGTGATACCAAGAGTCGAAAGCATTCCAACCGCAGCGAGACCGATTCCGTAGAGACCAGCTAGCTCGTTTGCGAAGTAGATTCCAACGACAATTGCAATTGCAGGAATCACCGTGCTGTAAAGACCAACTGACAGACCTGCAATGATTGTCGATGGGTGGCCAGTTTCAGACTGCTGAGCAATCCATTTCACAGGATTGAATTCCTTACCGAAAAGTTTCAGTCCTTCGTAGGAAGTAAACCACTCTGTCGAAGTTCCGATCACCTGACCAACGACGATGCCTGTGACTACGACCCAGAATAGGTCGAACGAAAGCGATTCGTTCATGTTGATGTAAACGGCAGTACCGATTAGCGATAGAGCACCTGCGCTGAAGATTCCGTAGCGGAGAGTCCAGAGCAGCTTGCCCATATCGGCTTTGTCGCCGGTTCGTACTAAGAACATTCCTAGAATCGAAGCGATGATGCCGATACCCGCGATCACAAGAGGCAGAATTGCCCTTGAAGCGTCGACTTCAAATGGAATTGCAGATACAACACCGGTCGAGCTGACTACGAAGAACGCGAGTGAGATAGTTGCGATGATCGAACCGACGTACGATTCGAACAGGTCGGCACCCATTCCCGCCACGTCCCCGACGTTGTCACCGACATTGTCGGCAATAACGGCGGGGTTTCGAGGGTCGTCTTCATCGAGTCCTGCTTCAACTTTACCTACTAGGTCAGCTCCAACGTCAGCGGCCTTCGTGAAGATGCCGCCACCGACTCTAGCGAAAAGAGCGATTGACGAAGCTCCGAATCCGAAACCAGCAATCACGTTCGGATTCTCAAAGAGAAGCCAGAGTGCTGAAACACCAATAATACCGATACCGACTACTGATAGCCCCATCACTGCACCGGTGCTGAATGCAACCTGAAGTGCTTTGTTGAGTCCGGTTTGTGCTGCAGTGGCTGTTCGTGTGTTACCTCGAACAGCGATGCTCATACCAACAAATCCGGCGAGAGCTGAGCCGATGGCACCCAATATGTAGGAGATGGCCGTCCATGGGCCTTGGGATGTCATTGCACCGCCTACACTGAGTTTAGCGATTTTGTCGTTGTCCAGAATGTTGTAGTCGATGAACAGTGCCAGGATTACAAAAATGACTGCGACGAATACCGCAAGGATTGAATATTCCTTACGAAGAAACGCCGATGAACCTTCCTGAATTAGATCACCAATAGCTCGAACTTCATCGTTGCCCTGAGGCTGTTTTAGAACTCGCATGGCGAGTAGGCCAGCTGCCACAAGACCAACAGCTCCTGCTGCAATTGCAAGCAAGATCGATTCCATTTAAATTTCTCCGCAAAAAAACCCTCCATTCCTCACTGCTTACGCGCAGTCGATACGGAAGGTACGTATTGAAGGTGGGACTACGGACAGTCGTTCAATTCCGTGTTTCGAACCCGATACGACTTCACCCATCCTTAAGTTGACCAATGAACGCTAGCATCGGCGTAATTTGCAGTCAACGAATTGAGAGGTGGATTGTGGCGATTGAAACAATTCAATAACCCAGCATCGAGTTTAAGTTGAGTATAGTCAGGCAACGTTTTTATTCTTGCTACGGTAGTTACCAAATGAGATTCAGAGAGGTTGATGTTTCGAAGAGTAACTGGGAAATGAGAGATCGATATAGATGGCAAGTGATGGAGATTATTCCCGGGCAAGATAATTCAAGTAAGCCACGTTTTTTTAATTTGACCGACATGCAGTAGGAAAACTCACACAGATTTCGGTAAAAATCTGAGCCTTCCGCGTGTGACGGTTTATTGAGACGTAACACTGCATGTTTAGATGATGATCAGCCATGAATAGTTTCGGTCCATGTCACCAAAAATTTAGTGCCGTATAAGCAGTAAGGAAGTGGGATTGATAATTAGATGTTCAGTGCTTTACAAGATCACTTGCTGACTCTTTCAGTTGGCTCCACTTTAATGTAAATCTGTAGCGGTAACCGGCTATACGATCTGACTACTTAGTAATTCAAAGCGAAATAATTAGACGGGCTGTCCGTTCGTTGAACGTATTCGTATAACCTTCGCCAAAGTTAGTGACAACTTCGAATTTGGCTATGTGCCTAGGGAGCGATCCATCAATGACCGTCAATTGGCCTTCTCAAGACGATTTACTAAGTTGGTTGAAATCCGATCTCAATAATTGGGGTAGGTGGGGCACACGTGACCAAAAAGGGACACTGAATCATCTGTCGAAGGAAAAAACTCTCGAGGCGCTGAGTTTGGTCAAAGAAGGCGTAACGGTCAGTTGTGCGCGTCCGATCGAGTTTGCAGCGTCAGTCGACGTACCGAAACCGCCACAGCACTTCATGGTGACTGCGGGGGATCGCTATCGACCGGGTGAAGGAGTCGATCGCCAAGTAGCGATGGACTACTTTGGTCTGATATTCCACGGTCACACTGTGACACATATCGATAGCCTCGCTCATTTTTTTTGGGATGGTCAAACTTATAATGGGCGGCCTTCAAGTGTCGTATCAGTTCAAGACGGCGCAACTGAGTTCGATGTAATGGCTGCTACTGGCGGAATAGTGACGAAAGGCATTCTCGTAGATGCGCCGTTACTACGCGGGGTCGAGTTCATCGAACGTGGAGATGGGGTTGGAGTGGCCGATATTGAAGCCGCAGAGCGTGAACATGGCGTAAAAGTTGAACAAGGGGACGTTTTGCTGCTTCGAACGGGTCAGCTAGGGCAGCGGGAAATAACAGGACCAGTTGATGTGAACGTAGGAGGTTCTTCTGGTCCTTCACCTGAGATATTGCCACTGCTTCACGAACGTGGAGTAGCAGTGATGGGATCTGATACTGGCAACGATATCGGACCTAACCCGTACGAGAGGTTTTCGAATCCAGTTCACCAGGTTGGAATAGTAGGTCTTGGGCTCTGGATCCTCGACAACGCATGGCTCGACGATCTCGCTGAAGAGTGCAGAAAGCGAGGAAAGTGGGAGTTTATGATTTCGATTCTGCCGCTAAAAATGCCCACTGTTACGGGGTCACCTGTGAACCCAATGGTCATTTTCTAGAGCATCGTAAAATGATCAAATAAGCGGTCGATTTTGTACACTCAAGTATTCACCGAGTACTTAGTAAATCGATGCGCCAATCAACATAAACGTCGAAGTTACTTACCTTTTTTATATGTCGAAGAGCTGTTGCCTGTAGACGCTGGGCTTTGCGAGAAGAAATCTGATTGTCACCAAATCTTGACTTTTGATTTGTCCGAGTTTTAACTTTGATAAATACAAGGATGGAGTCAGATTTGGCAATGATGTCGAATTCTCCTTTCTGGGCATCAAAATTAGTTTCGACAATTTCATAACCAAGTTCTGCCGTCACATATTCCGCACCGCTGTATGATCGGCTCGACCGGCTCCGGGCGGTAAGTTCAGTTTTTCACTGGTAAAGCCCAAAAATATCCAAATCCTTCTATAGCCCTAGGCCCGAAAAACAAACGTAGAACAAACCGAGAGGGACCGGACTACTCGTTTACGACCAGGACGTCTTTAACCGGCTTGAAGCTTCGTCTGTGAATCGGTGAAGCCCCTAGTTTTTTTAAAGCCGACATGTGAATCGCCGTGCCGTAGCCCTTATGGGCGGAGAATCCATAACCGGGAAATTCAGAATCGAACACCTCCGCCATCAGTCGGTCACGGGTTACTTTCGCAATAATCGAAGCTGCAGCCACACTCTGACTCCGTGTATCGGCCTTGATGATCGAGGTCTGCGGAATTGAGATCTGATCAAGATCAACAGCATCGATAATTAGATGGTCTGGTTGAGGTTCAAGCGATGCAATTGCTCGAGACATTGCTAGCTTGGTTGCTGGAACAATTCCAACCGAATCTATTTCAGCAGCAGTAGATGCGCCGACGCCGTAGCTCACACACCAATCGATTAGCCATGCGAATGCCCGTTCTCGCTGGGACACTGACAGGACTTTGCTGTCATTAATGATGAGACGGTGTTCCTGAGGAACAGGGCCAGGAAGAATCGCTGCTGTGGCGATGACCGGTCCGGCCAAGGTTCCACGACCGACCTCATCGACGCCAGCAATCAGCAGTTTCGAGCCGTTTGCGATATCGGTCTCAATCGAAAAATCTGGAAGAGTACGTGTTGTTTTTGGCAACTGAACTGAATACTTAAAGAGTCTGAAGAAATAAGTAGATTCGTTGAATGAACCTGCCTAACTTATATAAGTAGAACCCGAAGCATATCGCTTACTTGGGAAAACTCAGACCGTTATAGCAGACGGCTCAGTGGAATCGCCAGATTCGTTCGGATTTTGCTTGGATAGCTCGGGAAGCGAAGTCTCTATCAAGCCCCCGCCAATAACGACATCGTCCTGATAGAAGACGACAGCCTGACCGGGAGTGATCGCTCGAACCGGTTCATTGAATTCGATCTCAGCACCACCGGAAACTGCCCGAACCTTCGCAGGGGTATTACGTCCGTTGTATCGAATTCGAGCTTCGGCCGTAATCGATTCGGTAGGGGACGATCCGGATATCCAATTCACTCCGGAAGCGTACAAACGCGTTTTCATCAGATTTTCGGCTGGACCGACAGTAACCTGACCTGATTCTGCGTTTATGTCTGTCACATACATAGGACGTGGGGTGCTGTTGAAGATCGGGATTCGTTTGCGCTGTCCGATCGTGAATCCGTGGATTCCTTCGTGCTCACCAAGCACCTTGCCTTCGGCATCGATGATATCGCCCGGAGCTTTTCGCTTTAGGCGAGGCTCGATGAACCGGTTGTAGTCGCCATCAGGAATAAAACAGATGTCCTGAGAATCGGGTTTGTCAGCAATTGACAGGCCAAGATCGCGAGCTACTTCCCGTATTTCGTCCTTAGAGTAGTCACCAATCGGCAGAGCCAGCTTTGAGAGCTGCTCTTGGCTCAATGTGTATAGGACGTAGGACTGATCCTTCATCGAGTCGATTCCGGCAAGTAGCTTGTACTCGCCATTGTCTTTCCGAATTCGAGCATAGTGCCCGGTCGCTACAACGTCGGCATCCATGAGCTCTGCACGTCGAACGAGAAATTCGAATTTCAAACGATCATTGCAAGCGAGACAGGGGTGCGGTGTGCGCCCGCGTTCATACTCGCCAACAAAATAGTCGACAACGTGCTTCTGAAACTCTTCTTCAAAGTTTAGAAAGTAGTGTTTTGCTCCGATTTTTCGGCAGACGGCTCGGGCATCTTCGACATCTTCGAGCGAGCAGCACGACTTGTTTAGACGTGCAACACTCTCGTTCGGAGCGTTGAAAAGTCGCATGGTTACGCCAACTACTTCATAGCCGTCTCGGGCGAGCAGGGCGGCCGCAACCGACGAATCAACTCCGCCACTCATAGCTACAACTGCACGTTTTTTCTTGTTTTGAACATCCACCATCAATTCAGATTACCAAATGTTCATAGAAATACTGCTAAACAACGGTTAAACGGAATATCTAAAAATACTGAGTGGGAATCAGGCCGATTGTGTCTATAATTTAAAACAATGGAAGACACGACCAAAACAAAGACAATCGCCACTAACGAAGAAATCGCCCGAGCTGCGGTCGATGAGGCATCCGAGAAACTCGGATCTGACATCGTTCTGCTCGATACTGATGGTGTGAGTAGTTTCGCCGATTATTTCGTAATTATCAGTGGTGAGACCGATCGTCACCTCGAATCGATGGCTGAGGATATTAGCCGTCGTTCACGAAAGATGGGTGTTCACGTAACTCACCGTGAGGGTTCTGGCGGCGGTGGCTGGGTTCTAATCGATTTCACAGGAGTGGTTGTTCATCTGTTCACCAAGGACCAACGTGAGCATTACGGACTTGAACAACTCTGGGCGCGTGCAACGGAAGTTGTCCGGGTTCAATAGCGATACATACGTTAAACGAAAAACGCCGGTGCGGACTTATTTCCCACCGGCGTTTTTTTATTTAATCGAGATACTTACTCTACGATCCAAGGCTGAGTCGCACGGTCGTACGAAGTCAGTTCAGAATCGTTGAAGAACAGCGTCACTTCTCGTGCTGCATCGTCTTCATTGGCTGAACCGTGGATCAGGTTGCGACCCATGTCGACACCGAAATCGCCTCGGATTGTTCCCGGTGCCGAGTCGGCTGGGTTTGTCGCACCCATTATCTTTCGGGTGGTCGAAATAGCGCTTGGGCCTTCAAGGCAAAGCGCAACCACTGGAGAAGAAGTGATGAATCCTACGAGTCCATCGTAGAAGGGCTTGCCTTTGTGCTCACCGTAGTGAGTGCCGGCTAGTTCGTCGGAAATCTGCATCAGCTTCATGCCGACGATCTGTAGGCCTGTTCGCTCAAGTCGCCCGATAATCTCACCGGCAAGTCCGCGTTGTACACCATCAGGCTTTACCAGTACGAGTGTTCGCTCCATTGTCATTTCTTCTCCCTAAAAGGATTTACAGGAATTGTGTCTAATCATTGTGCCGTGAAATTTCTGTTGTTGGCGACGGATTAGGACAATTTCAGTTACTTGGGAGGTTTCGGTGTGCTGATCGAAGGTGGGCGGGCGTAGATTGGTCGAAGTTCTGTGTATGGAGTCGATAGACCTGATTCGAAGCTGGTGAGTGCGATATCTATAATCGAATTCGGGTCTCGAGTCGGCGCCGGCTGACCTCGAAAGCGAATTTGTTCAACGTGCCCAGCCATCAAATCGCACGCTTCGCCACATAGAAGTGCGTTCGGTTCGAGTATTAGTGCAAGTTCTTCTGGTGAATCAATGCCGGTCTTGGGATCTGAATCTGTCGTGTACCGAGCCCATGACACTTCGTTTCGACCAGCTGGGATTAGCGTGTAGACGGGTGTTTCGGCATCGATCAATTTACGATGTGGTTCTAATTCCACATCGTGAGTCGCTATGCCCAGAACCGGAAGCTGCTTGGCTACTACGAGCCCAAGAACCAAACTAATTCCGACTCGTACGGCACTAAATCCGCCTGGTCCGAGAGCGACAGCTACGTGAGTTACATCTTTAGGCGTTAGCGAAAGTTCGGATAGCGATTCAACGACGGCGGGCATCAGTTCTCGACCATGGTTCTGGTTCGATCGCCAAGTCCGGGTTTCTCGCTTGCCTTCGCTGTCCATGGCACCGACTCCGGCGAAACGAGTCGATGTGTCGATTGCTAATAAGATCAATTTTCCGGTTGGCCTGTCTGTTCAGGTGTTGATGAGTAAGTCAACCCGACAGCGCCATCGAGTGATTCGAACACGGCGGCAGAACGGCTAAGCAAGTTTGCTGAACCGGGGCCAGTTGGCGTAAAGGTGATGATCCGTTGGTCGTCGTGATCGCCGTTAACTATTTTCAGGAATAGAGCGTCGTACGGCAACGCTGTTCCCCCGATTTCAGGCCATTCAATCACCAATGCCCCATTTATGAGTCGCTCTTCCAACGCAAGCTCTTCCACCTCGTCGATTGAGCCAAGGCGATATAGATCACAGTGACTAAGGTGAATCTTTCCGGGGTATTCGTTGATGATGACGAAGGTTGGGCTACGAGCAGAGACTGGGCTTTCGATAGCTTCAGCCATGCCATGAACCATTCTTGTTTTACCTGCTCCTAGGTCGCCCGAAAGCAAAACCGTATCGCCGGATCGAATAGCGTATCCGATCGATTTACCAATTCGGACAGTATCGTCTTCCGAATCGGATACCAGTAGTAGGGCAGGGCTCGGCTGGCTTGGCTGGGCAGTTTCAATCATTCAGATGATCCCATCCCTTGTGAATCGGTTCGTACAGCTCGCCGTTCTCATCAACTACGTCCACTTGACCACTAGGTAATTCACTCGAAGATACACTGCCGATAACTGTGAGATCGACTTTGTTAGCGACAAGATCGTCTACTAGAGATTTTGATGCTGTGAACGCTAGTTCATAGTCTTCACCACCGCTGAGAGCGAGCTCGATAGCACTAGTTCCAAACATAAATATTAACTCAGTTGCGAGCGGGATATTCACCATCTCAATCGTAATTTTGACACCACTTAGTTTCGCAATCTTCTCAAGATCACCAACTAGTCCGTCGCTGATATCCATTGCACAACGAACTCCAAATTCGACAAGTTTGTTGCCAACTTCGATTCGTGGAGTAGGGCGAAAGTGGCGATCGACAAGAATTTTCCCGCTTGGGTTTGTTTCACCACTGAACAGCACTTTGAGTCCGCCTGCGGAGCTACCTAAGGGTCCAGTGACGCAAACCAAATCGCCAGCCTGCGCTTCGGTGCGTCGCATGGTCATTGGCTCGCCATATGAATCCGTTGATGGATGACCACTTAAGGCGATGTTCACGAACATGATTGGAGAAGAAACAACGTCGCCCCCAACAATCGATCCACCGAACTCGGAAAAAGCAGCGTTCATGCCGTCATAGAAATCAGCGAACGTATCAACAGATGCCCTTGACGGAACACCCAAAGTAACCAACGCATGATCGGGAACGCCACCCATGGCAGCTATATCGCTGAGATTTGAAACCGCACACTTCCAGCCAATGTCGAACCAGCGTTCGTCGGCAGATCGGAAATGAACACCGTCGACAATTGCGTCGGTTGTCAGCAACATTTGGCTGGCGGGTGTCGAGACCACCGCTGCATCATCACCAATACCGGTAATAACGGTGTCAGCACCTTCGATGTTTTTGGCAGATTCGAGTTCAGAAAGACGAGCAATGAGTTCGAATTCATTCATATTCGTACTGTCATTGTTTATCGGAGGCTTCATATATGGAGTCGATTATATTGGCAAAGTATCAATTCGTTCAGATATTTTGTCTCCAAAACCCATTTATACGAGCGCTTGCCGCCTATAATTCCACCGGAAAATTAGTGTCAATAACGCCATTTCGAAACTGAGGAGAAGAATTTGCCAATAGTAAACGTAGCTCTCTACGCCGGTCGAACCGACCAACAGAAAGCCGATCTCGCTAAGGCGATTACAAAAGCCATTTCTGAAACTGCTGGAGTGCCTGATTCGGCAACAACGATTATCTTCCAAGATGTAGAAAAGGCCAGTTGGTCGGTCGGTGGCGAGATGATGTCAGAAGCATAATTTCCCGAGATTACAGAAGAAATCTCAATTAGCGGAGACGAACTATTTGTAAACGGTGAATCGTTTGCTAGGTTTACTCGGTGATAGTTAGCCGAATGTGATGCTCAGGGATCAACTTCGGTGTACATGCCAATTTTCTGCTCATTGCTCGTCGCAAAGTAGCGAGCAGGAACAATTTAGTTCGTCCTTTTGCCCTGACTTTTAATTGGTTCGCAACAGAAAGAAAATGGAGCTCGAATATGTCTGATCCCGGCAACGTAGCTTGGATGCTGACCGCGTCGGCATTAGTACTTCTCATGACTCCCGGTCTGGCCTTCTTCTATGGCGGTTTAGTTCGAGGGAAGAACGTCGTTTCTACATTGATGTACAGCTACGTCGCTATGGGCGTTGTGAGCGTATTGTGGGTCCTTTGGGGTTACAGTCTGGCGTTCGGAGCGGGCGGCGATTTTATAGGTAACTTCGATTTTGTCGGGTTCCGAAACGTATCGGCTGAGAGTACCGACAGTGGTATATCGCCGATGCTATTCGCTATTTTTCAGATGATGTTTGCCATCATCACCCCGGCACTGATCACCGGTGCCTTTGCTGAGAGATTCAAATTCACGACTTACATAGTGTTTCTCTTTGTTTGGGTCACGGTCGTTTACGTTCCGGTGACTCACTGGGTATGGGCTGCTGATGGTTGGATCGCTGGGATCGGTGCACTCGACTTCGCTGGTGGAATCGTCGTTTACGCCTCTGCCGGTATCGCCGCAATTGTTGTGGCGCGTATGGTTGGGTCAAGACGCCAAGTCGAGCGAGGTGTAGAACCTCATAACGTTCCATACGTTCTGTTAGGAACCGGTCTTTTGTGGTTCGGATGGTTCGGCTTTAACGCTGGGTCAGGTCTACTTGCCGACAGTGTCGCCGTCACGGCGTTCCTCGTGACAAACACTTCTGCGGCAATCGCAGGATTGGTGTGGATGGTTTTGGACTACCAATCGACTGGTCGAACCAGTGGCGTTGGTTTTGCCACAGGTGCAATCGCCGGACTGGCTTCGATTACGCCGGCAGCCGGATTCGTTGGGCCGATGGGTGCGTTTGGAATAGGAATTGTGGGCAGCATCGCCGCTTATTCAGCTGTGAAATTGATGTCCAAGACCCGAATCGATGACGCCTTGGAAGTGTTCGCTGTTCACGGTGTTGGTGGAATATGGGGCTCAATTGCAACTGGCATATTCGCCGTTCAACAAATCGACGACAACGGAATTATGCAGAACGTTGGGTTGATCGACGGAGAAACAGGTCTTCTTTGGGCGAACTTTAGAGCAGTCATAGCTGTTGCCGTTTATTCAGGAATTATGACCTTTATTATTTTGAAAATTCTCGACGTTATTCCAGGGCTAGGACTCAGAGTCACAAGGGAACAAGAAGATCTCGGTCTTGATATCACACTGCACGGTGAACGTGGATACGTCGCAGACGGAGCTGACTAACCGACTAACCGACTTACTAACCCTTGTTGCCCTTTGCTAAAAACAAGGGGCTGTAAACACGCTATTATTCGCCGCACAGTAACGCGGTAACCATTTAGGACAATTACGTGATCAGAATAGAAGCCATTGTGCGTCCCGATCGAATTAACATCATCATTGATGCGTTAGACGCTGTCGATTGTCGTGGGTTTAACGTTCAAAACGTGAACGGACGTGGTCAACAGCAGGGCGTTGAAGTGTTCACAGGTAGGGGTGCAACAACTGCCACACGGACGTCGCTTCCTAAGGTCCTTATAACAATAGTTGTTAGGGATGGCGATAAAGACAAAATTATCGAAGCAATCCTCGGAGCGGCTAAGAGCTCCGAAGAAGGCTCTATCGGCGACGGGAAAATATTCGTATCGGTGATTTCGGAAGTTATTAGGGTGCGCACCGGTGAGAGAGACGAATCGGCGCTCTAGTTGTACTTCGAAGGTATGGCGTATGTCGCTTTAGCAAGTTTCTCGCGTGTGGAAAACAGCCGAGCGATGATGTCCGAAGCGGAATCTAGAAGGATTCTTCGGAGATTCGAGCGAATTACTGGTGGTAACCGAGTTTGACTGATCGCGTAACTTAGTTGATTTGCCGTTGACAGTGTGGATGCGCTCCGATTGAATTGTTAAGTGAACTCAGTGACGGGCTAGCTCAATTGGCAGAGCAAGTGACTCTTAATCACTAGGTTCGGGGTTCAAGTCCCCGGCCCGTCACCAAACTGAAACTAAACTTGAGAACGTGCGCCCACTGTGGCGCACGTTTTCGGTTAACGCTAATTAGCTGTGTACCACTCGACCGAAATCGACCGTTATGATGCTCTTTTACCTGAAAAACGAGGGCTTGAATGATAAAGATACCGATGACCACTCCAGCAATTATGTGTGCGCTCGTAGTTGCTGTAGCGATATTTGGATCTTCATGTTCATCTGGTGATAGTGAGCCTGAAGATTCATTTTCGAAAATTAACCCGGATGAGACCATTCGAGATCTAAGTAGCTTTGAAAAAGCACCTTTTAAGCTGTCCAAAGAGTACGACGTTTCCGCGCTACCCATGGCAGATGCAGCATATAAAGGTTTTTTCACTCCACCCGACAGCAATTCAATTCAGTACGAACTACGCATTTATCCTGATCATACGAGTGCAGTTGAGAAAGGGATGGAGTACGCAGAGGAAGTAACCGGACCAGACGCTCTACTTCGCTCTGTAGACGTACGTTGGGACGAGGGTACTAAGGATCGCCGTGGAGGCGGAGGATCCCGGGGGGCTCTCACTCCGATATACGCTGATTACGTAATTATTGGTAACGTGATAATGCTATGCCAAGGTCGTGATTCAGTGCAGTCATTGAATCGATGTCAGGATCTACTGTTAGCAGTAGGAATTGGAATAGTTCATTAGTAATACTGTGAAAATTCCACATCGATATTGACTACTATTCATTACTACATTTATCTAAGGACTGTGAGTCCCGCTTGTTTTTAAGAGCTAGTACAACCTAAGTGATTAAACCTTGATTTGATGTGTAGTAGCTGGGGGAGATGAACAGTCGAAGATAAACGGCCCGAAGAGTGGACAGACGAATTGTTACACCCACTGATCCGCAAAACCTGCCATCGCCGCCGGAGGCACTTGATGTGAGTGCCGTTAGATCTGAACAGGTGTACCGCCGTCGATGTGGATGATTTGGCTTGTGATGAAACGGGATTCTCCAGAAACCAGAAACAGAACAAGATTTGCCACATCTATTGGGTATCCCGGACCATCGATCATCTGCATTAGCTCGAACATTCCTTCGAACGCATGGTGTCCGCCATCAGCATCTGTGATCGTCCCGCGAGTGGCACCGGGAGTCATAATTTGGCCGGGTCGGACGCCGTTCACTCTAATTCCGACTCCGCCGCCGATTCCCGCCATATAACGAGTCATGGCATCGACGCCGGCTTTAGCTGCCCAGTAGGAAGATGAAGTGGAACCGAATTTTTCATGCATTTTCGGACTCGTACCACGAGTTGCAGCCACAGACGACATGTTCACGATAGCCCCGCCACCTGCTAACACCATATGCGGCCATACCGCCTGACTCATATAGAGCGTTCCGTTTAGATTCGTATTAATCACCCGGGTGAACTCTTCGCTAGATTCGTTCGGGAAGTTCTCTCGTCCGCCACCGCCAGCGTTGTTGAAGAGAACGTTGATTTCGCCATACACATCCGCTGCCTGCTCGACAGCTGTGTTCACCATCGATTCGTCTCCGACGTCACATGCGATGAATGTTGCCTCACCACCCGTACTTCGGATAGCAGCTTCGACAGATTTACCTTGGTCTTGCCGGCGCGCCATAATGATGACTTTGGCACCTTCTTGCGCGAATAGCTGTGCCGTGCCCTCGCCGATACCGCTATTGCCGCCGGTAACTATCGCTACCTTGCCGTTGAGTCGATTCGCCATCTTCGATGCCCCCATGGTTAATTCGGTCTGCCGTGTAACATCGATATTCTAGGCTGATCCGTCAACTGATGAGTTGATTAAACTAGAAACTATCAATCAGACCATAACTTCCCAACGGTTGCTGCAATTCACCACAAGGCGAATGATTCCAGAAACTTTGGGTCCAGGGTATCGACAGCATCATTCATGTTCCGATGGGTTATTCAATTCGCTTGTCGACGGCCCATGTAGCCGCTCAACAAGCGAACCTGGTCCCGTCGTTGTAACTGCCTAGTTTCTAGGTACTGATAGCGCAATTTAGAATCGGATTTGTGCGTAATTAAAGATCGGAGATTTTCTTTACCCATCGCAGTAATGTCGATAGGTGCAGGATCAACCAATTGAAAAATGTTGTTTGATTCTATGAAATCTGTTGTGATCCTGATCTCATCGAGTCGACCATTTTTCTTGACGGAGTTGGACAAAGTGTCTGATTGAGCCGAATCTCCAACCGGACTAGCTAACTTCGATTGCGGTTACGTGGGGTGCGTGGATGCGGAGTGACGCTGTGAGGAATTGGGTCACCATTTCGAGTGAAGGCACGCACTCGGGGCATTCTTCGTTCACGCCGGGGATGTACTCGATTTTCAAAATTTCATTATCAAGCATCGGCGTTCCGAGTGTTCCACCTTCGGAAGAGACCATCGTTTGGATTTGTTCAAGTACGAAATCCACCTTGGCGTCTGATGTGCTTTCAACCATGTGCTTAAAGTCTTTCGGGTTGCCTGCGAACTATTTAACGACATTCTACAACTGTTAGTTGGGCTTCAGATCAGCGAGTGCTTTATCGATCGTCGGTATATCAAATCCTGATAGTTGCTGATCGCCGATAATGGTAACCGGTGTCGAATCGAATCCTATCGCAATCAATTCTGCACGCCCTTCGAGATCGGTCGAAACGTTTTTCACAATGAACTCAACTCCACGGAGTGAAAGGTACCCCTTCACCATTTCGCACGAGCCTCAGTTATTTGATGAGTAGACGATGATTTGCGACATGATAGGAAATGTTCAGTGTTGGCTATCTAACGCCATCTTGCGGAGCGTAACCAAGTACTTTCTTTGCGTGGGCGTTATCCCTGAAGAGCTTTCTGTTGTCGGATGTCGCCCAGAATATATCGAATTTTAAATCGACAGGAGCTTCGATAATTTTCACTGTGAGTTGCTGGATATCTCGGTAACTTGACCAGTTCGCTTGGGCTCGACCAGGTCCCGCTTTGTCGATCGGACCGCAACTGCTAATGCGCAGATTAATGACTGAAAGATCTGAGGTCAACGCGTAGTAACGACCTAGGTCCTCACCAAACAACTTGGTCACGCCGTAAAGGCTTACCGGCTTCGGCTCGGAAAACTCATTCACCATCTCCCATGAATCGGGTATTTCAACATCTTCGGTTGAAACTAGAGATTTATACGGTTCTTCGAGTTCGTAGCCGTTCGATGTGGCACCTGAGCTTGTGAGAATTACTCTTGCAACGCCAGTCTGTTTCGCCATTTCTAGTACGTTATACGCACCGATGATGTTGTTTTTCAACATCGAATCCCAGCCGGCGTTCATCCCAGCTTCACTGCTTAGTCCGCCATCAGCCGCCAAGTTCAAAACAACGTCGATTCCCTCGAACGCCGGTCGGAGCGATTCAAAATCAGCTATGTCGGCTTTGAACACGCGCTCCGGCGGTAATCCGTCGACGCCACTTCTCGATAGAGCACTGATCGTATATCGCTCTTCAAGGGCAGGGCGTAGTGCTTGTCCAACGATACCGTTCAGGCCGGTTACGAGCAGATTAATTTTGTCTGGCAATGTGGAATGCTCCGCTGGAGTATGCGATTAATGAACGTGAACTGATTGATCAGACCAAAATTATTACCCAAATAGCTGCTGCTAATACAAGCGAAACCAAAACTGCGGCCGATCCGTAATCTTTGGCAGTCTTGGATAGCTCGTGTAGTTCAGGACCGATTCGATCAATAGCGGCCTCAATAGCTGAATTGACGAGTTCGATTATTACGACGATTGCGAGCGATCCAATTAGCAGTGCCCGTTCGACCCTGATGTCGGTGAGTAGGAATGCAGCAATCGAGCCGACAATTAACACAACGACTTCCTGTTGGAATGCCCGTTCGGACCGCAAAGCATACGATAGCCCGTTAAGTGAGTTGCCGAACGCTCTTACGAGCATCATTGGATTGAGAAGTTGAAATAGTTGCATGGATGTTTTGATCGAACAATGATTGAGCCTGCGCAAGGCTATCAACAGAAGGCGGAATTACGAGACTCGATTTCTAATCCATCGGGCCAATCCAGCCGGTTACACCACCGTCTGCGAGTAGTTCACTTCCTGTCACGTATTTGGATTCATCAGATGCCAAGAACAGAATA